>JACRLT010000042.1 GCA_016235185.1 Candidatus Omnitrophota bacterium | reverse complement strand
TTACAGGAAGTTAGGCTGAAAATGCAATAGCAATTTTAACGTAAGGCATTGTATTTACGTAAGTTATGAAAAATCAAAACTTACATAAAAACAATTTTTGAAAATAATCGTAAACGAAAATAATTTTTAACAAAGTAGTGTAACCATATGATTGAAGACCTGATAAAGAAAGTTTCCAAAAGGACCGACTTAAGCGCAGAAGAGATGGAAAACGCCATTTCTTTAATTGCGCAAGGAAAAGTCCCGGAGAAAGAGATCGCGGATTTCCTTATAGCTTTAGCCAAAAAGATCGAGACAGCAGAGGAGATAACCGGAGCTGCGCGCGCCATGCGTAAGTATGTCTCGCGCGTGCATGTTGAGCGCGATATTATCTTGGATACCTGCGGTACGGGAGGAGACCAGAAGCACACTTTCAATATCTCGACGATCGCGGCATTTGTGGTAGCAGGTGCAGGTATTACTGTGGCCAAGCACGGCAATCGCAGTGTGTCGAGCTCCTGCGGCAGCGCGGACCTGTTGGAGGCGTTTGGCGTCAATATCAACGCGAGCGTAGAAAAAATAGAAAAATGTATCAATGAGATAGGCATAGGATTTTTGTTCGCGCCCAATCTTCATCCTGCCATGCGCCATGTCCAGCCTGTGCGCAAAGCGCTAAAGGTAAGGACTATTTTTAATATTTTAGGCCCGCTTATCAACCCTGTATATCCTACGCATCAACTCTTGGGCGTATATGACGAAAAACTGGTCCCCATTTTAGCCACAGTTTTAAAAAATCTGGGTTTAAAACATGCTATGGTCGTCTGGGGCGAAGGCGGTTTTGATGAAGCTACTACAACAGGCAAGACCCATGTCTGTGAAATGGGGTCTGCCATTGAACTAAATGAAGGCCATATAAAAGAGTATGTTCTTGAACCTGAAAAGATGGGATTGGCGCGTGTTGAGCTCAAAGATATAAAAGGTGGCGACGTAGAGACGAATAGACAGATCGCCTCCAATGTTTTAAAAGGCATGGAAGGGCCCAGCCGAGATATAGTGGTTTTAAATGCCGGCTGTTGTATTTATCTTTCTGGCCGCGCAAATACCATAAAAGACGGAATGAATTTAGCCGCCGAGGCGATCGATTCCGGCGCCGCTATCAAGAAGTTGAATAAGCTTATCGAGTATACCAATTTATGAATATTTTAGACGAGATCGTAGCGTATAAAAAAGAACAATTAAAGAAACAGAAGTCCGTAACTCCTTTTTTGGAATTTGTCAAAGCGCTGGATAAGTCTTTGCCCTCTGCAAAATTCCGCAGAAAAATAGAAGAGGATGGTGTCCACCTCATTGCAGAGATCAAAAAGGCATCGCCATCCGCTGGTATCATCAGGGAGAATTTTGATGCCAGGGATATAGCCCTTGCCTATGAGGCAGGGGGAGCCGGCTGTTTATCTATCCTGACAGAAGATAAGTTCTTCAAAGGCAGCCTGTCTCATTTGAACGCAGTTGCTTTAGCAGTGCAGCTGCCGATACTTCGAAAGGATTTTCTGATAGACGAATACCATATCTATGAATCAAAGGTACACCATGCGGATGCGGTCCTTCTGATAGTTTCTATTTTAAAAGAAAAGGGTTTAAAAGACCTGTTGAAAGCCGCTAAAGAGGTGCAACTCGATGCGCTTGTGGAAGCGCACAGCGAAGATGAGCTTAAAATGGCGCTTGATTGCGGAGCGTCCATTATAGGCATCAACACGCGAAACTTAAAAGATTTCACCATTGATCTCGATATTTTGCCAAGGCTTATGGAAAAAATACCCGAGGATAAGATCGTGGTCTGTGAAAGCGGGATTAAATCCGTTTCTGACCTCGATGCGGTAAAGAAGTCCGGAGTCAAAGGTGTGTTGGTGGGTGAAGCGCTTATGCGCGCCAAAGATATCCAAGCTTTGACACGGGAATTTGTAAAACGCCTGAAGTCATGACTAAGGCAAAGCAAAGCGGAGTCCTGCCCGTCCCGCATTCTGGGACTGGGTGCAGGATCAAAATATGCGGCATCACGAATTACCCGGATGCCGCTTTTTCTGTTTCTAACGGCGCCTTCTTCATAGGTTTTATTTTTTATAAGAGGAGCTTGCGCTACATTACGCCTTTGAAAGCGCGCGCTATCATTAAAAGACTGCCAAAGGGTATTTTAAAAGCCGGCGTTTTTGTTAATGAGAAAGAGGAAAGGGTTAAAAAGATCGCCGATATCTGCGGCCTTGACCTTCTGCAGTTCCACGGTGATGAACCCCCGGGTTATTTAGCTGCTTTTAAGGGCTATTCTGTTATCAAGGCGTTGAGAATAAAAGACAAAGTCAGCGCGGAAACTTTAAAGTCGTATAATGCCGATTATTTTCTTTTTGACACTTATCAGAAAGGCGCCTTTGGCGGCACTGGCCAAGCGTTTGACTGGGATATTTTAAAGCCTTTAAAGAAGACAAAAACTCCTTTTTTTGTTTCAGGCGGTTTGACGCCGGATAACGCGAGCGAGCTGGTCAGAAGGATAGGGCCTTTTGCCGTTGATGTATCAAGCGGTGTGGAGAAGGCGCCCGGCAAGAAAGACCATCAATTGATCAAAAAATTCATCAAAAATGTAAAAAGTTAGCTCCTTGCTTAAACACCCCCACCGTTTTGTTTCGCTTTGCGAAAGCAAAACGAAACAGTGGGGGTAAGCTTCGGAGTTGATTTTGTAAAGTAAAAATACCTAAATATAGGCAAAATCAAGGAGCAAAACAATGACTATTAATAGTTGGATCGAATTATGTTACAAGACCGCCAAGGAAAAAGGGTGGTGGGATTTTGAACGCTCCGATGGCGAGCTCATCGCACTCATGCATTCGGAGTTATCGGAGGCGTTAGAGGCTATGCGCAATGACTTAGGCAAAGATGATGTTGCCGAGGAGCTCGCGGATTGCTGTATCAGGATCTTTGATTATTGCGGCGCCCGCGGAATAGACCTTGAGGCAGCGCTGAAGAAGAAAGCCGAAAAAAACAAGAGCCGTCCATACAGGCACGGGAAAAAATTCTAGGTAGACTCCTTGCCAAAGCGCTCGTAATTTCGTGCCAGGGTTCTCCGGCACGAAATTCCATCGCTGGCTTCGGAGTTAATTTTGTGAAGAAAAATACCCAGAAAATGCAAAATTAAGGAGAGTAAATTGATGTTTAATTTACCGGATATGGCGAAGATGGCCCAGGCAGCCAAGGAATTGCAGGATAGCCAGGCGAAGATGGAACAGAAGAAGATGGAGATATTGCTGCGTATCGAGACTAAGCTCGACAGGATATTAGACGAGATTAAAAAGAAATAGCCTATAGATATTTTAAGGCGAGAATACCAAGTATCAATAATCCTACCAGGACAAGAGAGAAGATATCGAAGTATTTTTCTATCGAATCTTCTATTTTCTTGCCGAATATCCTCAAAGAAACAGCCACAAGGAAAAACCTTCCGGCGCGGCCGATGATCGAGGCCGCTACAAGCACACCGAGTGATATCTTAAAAAGCCCTGCGGTGATAGTGATCGCTTTGTAGGGGATAGGTGTGAATGCTGCGGTAAATACCGTAAGGAACGCGTTGGCCTGGTATTTTTGGCCGATAAGCTCGACCACAGACTCAAGGTGATAGGTAGATACTATTAATTTACCCACAGTCTCATAAAGCCCCCACCCGATAAAATACCCAAGTAAAGCCCCGCATACAGAGCCGAGTGTGCAAATACCCGCGTAGACAAACCACTTTTTTCTTTGCGCCAATACCATCGCGATCAAAAGCACATCCGGCGGGACAGGGAAGAAGGAGCTTTCGGCGAAGGCTATTGAGAAGAGCGCATACGGAGCTTCTTTTTTCTTGGACCAATGGATGGTCCACTTGTACATATTCCTAAACCATCGTAGCGGCGCCTTGAGTATGTAGATTAGCGTCTTCATAATTTTCTTCATTATAACAAGAAAATATCCACAATCCACTTATACTTTCGTGGCCTAAAACCGTGCCCTTTAGGCTGCGTATGGTTGCGGCCGCTTCAAGTATTCCGCCAAAGGAACACCGGGCTCCATTTACGACGTAAGTTATTGGGCGGAATTTACCCCCACCGTTTTGATTCGCTTTGCGAATGCAAAACGAATCAGTGGGGGTAATTCGCAGACTGCCCTGCCTGCCGGAGGCAGGCGAGGCCTACACTTTATGTTCACTAATGTTCCATAAAGTGTCTGCGCATTAAAAAGTTGAAAAGTAAAAGCCCGCCGTATATAATAAGCACATCTATGTAACGATCCAGCGAAATCCGCCTTCGGCGGATACCAGCATATGAGACAGCTAAAACATAAGCGTGATACGTGGGGTTCCAGGCTCGGCATCATCCTTGCTGTCGCAGGCTCTGCCGTAGGGCTCGGTAATTTTTTAAGGTTTCCTGTCCAGGCAGCAGGCAATGGCGGCGGCGCGTTCATGATACCTTATTTTATCTCCTTGTTGTTATTGGGGATACCGCTTATGTGGATAGAATGGACCCTGGGCCGTTTTGGCGGAGGTTTTGAGCATGGCACAGCCCCGGGCATCTTCCACAGCATATGGAAAAAGAACCGCTTTATAAAATACTTCGGCGTTATCGGTATCTTTGGCCCTCTTGTAATATTCATATATTATCTTTTTATAGAATCGTGGACTTTAGGATATAGTTTCTATAGTGTTAAAGGCCTGTTTGCGGTTGTGGATCAGCCTTCCATGCAGGCATTCCTTAAGGGGTATCAGGGTTTAGAGAGCAATGCTTTTTTCCATGATCTTTGGCCTGCCTATATATTTTTTTTTATAACTTTTGTTTTGAATATGATAGTCCTGCGCCACGGCATCAAAGGCGGCATTGAGATACTCTGCAATATTACGATGCCTGTTCTGTTCTTCTTCGGTATTATCTTGGCTATCAGGGTTTTGTCATTGGGTACGCCTGATCCTGCGAGGCCGGATTGGAACTTAAATAACGGTTTAGGTTTTTTATGGAATCCCGATTTTAGCGCGCTTAAGTCCGCCAAGGTATGGTTGGCTGCTTCGGGTCAGATACTTTTTACTCTTTCCGTAGGGATCGGCGTTATTCTGACGTATGCCAGCTATTTGAAAAAAGGGGATGATGTGGTGCTTTCAGGCCTCACAGCCGCAAGCGTCAATGAGGCGGCTGAAGTAATATTAGGCGGCTGTATTATTATCCCTGCGGCATTTGTTTTTTTTGGGCCCGGCGAGATCCAGGCAATAGCCAAGCAAGGCGCATTTGACCTAGGGTTCGTGACAATGCCTCTTGTTTTGGGTAAGTTTCCCTTGGCCCCTGTATTCGGTTTTTTATGGTTTGGGCTTTTGTTTTTGGCAGGCATTACTTCAAGCGTTTCGTTGGCCCAGCCTGCCATAGCCTTCCTGGAGGATGAGTTTGACATTACGCGCCAGAGATCGGTCAAGATATTTGGCGTGGTAAGCTTTTTCTTGTGCCAGCCTGCTATTTTCTTTTTGGGCAGGGGCGTTGTTAACGAGCTTGATTTTTGGGGAGGCACGTTTTGCCTTGTGCTTTTTGCGACGATCGAAACCATTCTTTTTGCCTGGGTATTTGGCATGGATCGCGCGTGGGAGGAGATACATCACGGCGCTGATATGCGCGTTCCTAAAATATATAAGTTTATCATTAAGTTCATTACGCCGCTTTTCTTATTGACCATCCTGGGTTTCTGGATATACCAGGAGGGTTTGCCTGTGCTGTTTTTGAAGGGGGCATCCGATGCGGATAAACCATATATTTTCTGGACGAGGATAGGCCTCATTGGGCTATTTACTGCGCTTGCTGTATTGGTAAAGATCGCCTGGCGCAGGCGCGCCAGAGAAGAGGAGAAAAAACTGCTATGAATTTTTTTGGCTGGTTTTTTTTAGGTATATCATGGCTCGGTATTATAGGCCTTGCCGTCTTTTGTTTTTATAAGATATTCTCTAAAAAGGGGACAATTACCTAAATAGATCCCGACACCCTTTGGGTGCGGGATAAATTCCGGCGTATACTTTACGTTTACTTTGTTCCGTAAAGTATGCCGTCATTTAAGAGGTCAAATGATGAATTTAAAAAAGATAAGTTTGTTCGCGGTAATTTTTATCTGTCTTATATCTTTGAGCGGTTGTTTCTTTCTGATAGCCAGCAGCGTAGGCGCTTTAGGCGGATATGCGATCACTCGCGATACTATCCAGGGCGAATATGATGCCAAATATGCGGCTGCCTGGAAGGCAGCGCTGGATACCTGCAATATGCTCGGAGCTATTTCAAATCGTGATTCGACAAAAGGCACTATGGAAGCCCTTATAGATAAGGCAAAAGTCAAAGTTGAGATAACCCAGCTTACGCCGGAAGCCATACGCGTAAAGGTCAAGGCCAGAAAAGGCCTTTTTCCACGCGTGGCAACTGCTGAAAAAGTTTTCGTCAAGATAGTCCAACAATTGATAAAATAGCCTCTCCCTGCAATTGTTGGAAACAGTTGATAAAGTAGCCCAGATACCCCGCCACCGGATCATCTATGAAAATAAACCGGTATATATTCATATTTGCTGCAGTTCTGTCTGCGCTCATCATTGTTCTTGCCGTCGGTTTTAAGAATACGCCTGTTGATTATGGCAATGTTGAGATAAAGTCCGTTGTAGACGGTGACACAGTTGAGTTAAAGAATGGGGAGATGGCGCGTTATATAGGTATTGATACTCCCGAGACGCACAAAAAGACTGCGAGCGGCTGGAAAAACGTCTCTGAACCTTTTGGAGAGGAGGCAAGGCGTTTTAATGAGGAACTTGTATCAGGAAAGGCCGCGCGCCTGGAGTTTGATATCGTGCGCCAGGATAAATACAAAAGGCTGCTAGTCTATTTGTTCGTCAAAGACGGCGGCAAAGAAGTCCTGGCCCAGGCTGAAATATTAAGGAACGGCCTGGCTTATCTTTACACATTTGTGCCGAATGTAAAATATGTGGATACGCTTGTCAGCGCTTTAAAAGAGGCAAAAGAGAATCGGCGTGGCATATGGTCGCAGGACCTGGACATCTCTTCCCAAGATGCCGCGCATTTTGTGGGCCAGAGAAAGATCGTCACAGGCGAGATCAAAAAAACGCGCTCAATGGAGAAGCTGGTGCGCCTGTCAATGGATGGCCTGGCCTTGGTCATATTTAAAAACGACCTCGAGCTTTTTTTAAACAAAGGCATCAGCCCCGCGTCTTTTTATAAAGGCAAGAAAGCGCAGGTATTCGGATTGATCAAAGAGTATAAAGGAGAGCCCGAGATCATCGTATCACACCCCTGGCAGATAGAGGTTATTCCATGATGTTTATTGATGCGTTTAAGACGACATTCGGTTCTATTTTAGAACTGGTCCTTTTGGGGGCAGTAGGATTTTTCATTGTCCGTCGCAATATCATCCGCGATGAAGGGGTAAGGGTCTTAAGCGATCTTGTCATCGGGCTTTTCTTGCCGTGTTTTATGTTTTCCCAGATAGTCGAGCGCTTCAGTTTCAGCATTTATCCTGATTGGTGGATATTCCCGCTTTACAGCATATTCATCACCCTTGTCGGCTATGCATGCGGGGCGCTTGTTTTGGCAGTTGATAAGACACTGGCAAAGAACGCCGGGGAGTTTTTGGGTATAACTTCGTTCCAGAATTCCGGTTACCTGCCCCTGCCTTTGGTTGCGGCTTTGCTGCCTGCCGCGGCAGCGCAAGAGATGTTTATTCTAATATTCTTATTTTTGATAGGTTTTAACATGACGATATTTTCTTTCGGCGTCATGATATTGGCGCCTAAAAAAGGACAGAGGTTCGATTACAGGCACATGTTCAACGCGCCGGTCATTGCAACGCTATTGGCTTTGGCATTCGTATTTTTTAATATCAAAACGATCCTGCCGCAGTTTGTTGCGCGGCCTGTTGATATCCTGGGCCGTTGCGCCATTCCTTTGTCTATTCTTGTTGTCGGAGGCAATTTAGCGTCGTTAAAGACACAAGGCGGCACGGATATAAAACCTGTCAGTTTTTCGCTTTCGATAAAGCTTGTTATTATACCTTTGCTTTTTTTGGGGTTTGTCATCCTTGCCAAACCTAAACCTCTTGTAGGGCTTTTGATCCTCCTGCAGGCTGCCATGCCGCCGGCAGCGCTTTTGTCTGTGATAACAAAAAACCATAACCAGGCAGGCCGGCTGATAAATCAGGCCGTCTTTTACGGCCACATTTTGAGCATTTTGACCATCCCGTTATTCCTGGCCATTTACTGGGCGCTGGCTGGAAAATCATTTTAAATATGATATAATTTATGGACGAAAAGGTCATAGCCACAAACCGCAAATTGTTCAGGGATTATGAGGTTTTAGAGACCCTGGAGTGCGGTCTTGAGCTAAAGGGCAGTGAAGTCAAGTCGCTTAGGGACCACAAGGCAAATATCGACGATGCCTTTGCCCGCATTGAAGGCAACGAAATATATCTACATAACTGCCATATAACCCCATACGAAAAGGCCAGCTATTTTAAGGAAGAGGCCACAAGGCCCAGGCGTCTTCTCTTGCATCACGCACAGATAAAAAAATTAATAGGCAAGGTTTCTCAGCGTGGTTTTACGCTTGTGCCGATGAAGATGTATTTTAACGCGAGAGGTTTTGTTAAGGTGGCCCTATCTTTAGCCAAGGGTAAAAAAACATATGATAGGCGCCAAGATATAAGACGCCGAGAAGCGAATTTGGCAATGAAGAGAATGCTTAAGAACAAGTGATAAGGAGCTTGACGTATGGATAACAAAAGAATGAAAATATTTTTCAAATTGCACTGGATCAAAATAATTATGGTTGTTGTGTCTTTAGTTATGGTTATCTCGGTGGGTATCCTTCTTTATCGTGGAATTTCGGAGTGGTCCAGTGTAGATTTTGTGACTAAGCAGCGTACGATAGGGGGGTTTCCGTTCCAGCTTTATTTTGCGGTTATTCAATCGGTAATTTTTGGATTGATGTGGGTGTTTATTATGCGCGGCGATGCAGCCAGGGCTTTTACTCGAATAGGCAAGTCTTATATCAGAGGCGCAGATATCGGTGTGCGCTGGGAAGATGTCATCGGGATGGAGGAGTCGAAGAAAGAGGCAAGAGAGGTTGTGCAGCTTATAACAGACAGGGTAGAGCTTGAAAAAAGCGGCTCAAAAATATTAAAAGGAGTATTATTATTGGGCCCTCCGGGTTGCGGTAAGACTTATCTCGTCAAAGCTATAGCCACCGAGACCAAGCTTCCGTTTTTATCGTTGTCGGGTTCTGAATTTGTAGAGGTGTTCGTCGGAGTCGGCGCCAGCCGGGTACGCAAGTTGTTTAAGCAAGCCAGAGAATTAGCTGCCCTGGAAGGCGGGTGCGTTATCTTTATCGATGAGATTGATGCGATGGGTATGTCAAGGGGAACGTTTGAAGGTTTTGGCGGCACGACAGAACACAACACCACCTTAAACCAATTGCTTGTTGAAATGGACGGCTTAAGAAGTAAGGCCGATAATATAGTAGTATTTGGCGCTACCAACATGTCAGAAAAATTTCTCGATCCGGCCTTTCTTCGCCCCGGTAGGTTTGACCGCAAGATAGTGGTAGACTTGCCTGATGCGTATGACCGCAAAAAACTTTTTGAGTATTATTTGGGAAAGACTTCTTATGATAAAAACTCAGCAGATATTGAGAGCTTGGCGCGTATTACCGTAGGCGCTTCTCCTGCGGAAATAGCGAATATGGTTCAGGAGGCACTGGTTATAACGCAGCGCAATAAAAAACCTGCTATTACTATGAAAGAAATGAAAGAGGCCCGCGAAAGGATATCGCTAGGTATAAAGCGCCATTTTAGAATGACGCAGGAAGAGAAGGCGCGGCTTTCTTTTTATGAGGCAGGCCATATCCTGGTTACATATCTGTTGGTTCCGACCAAAGATGTTTTTAAAGCAACTATCATTCCCAGGGGTAAAGATATTGTATCTTCTCTTTTGACTGAAAAAGAGGAGGTTTTAAGCCGCGATAAAAACCTGGTCCAGGCGGATATAAAAATATCACTGGCAGGTTTTGTCTCTGAAAAGATAAAATTCGGCGTGACCTCAAATGTGGCTGAAAGCGACTTGCGTAAAGCGACGGAGCTTGCTCATAATATGGTATGGCGCTGGGGGATGGGTAAGTCAGGACACATAGGCAATTTTGAAGGTGCAGGCGTGTCTAATCTAATTCAGGAGGATTTGGACAAAGATGCCCAGGAGATGATCGAGCACTGTTATCGGCAGATCAATACTCTTTTAAGACAGGAGTGGAAAATAGTTGAAAAGCTGGCGAAGGAATTAGAGGAAAAAGAAGAGCTTAATTATGATGAGATTGAGCAGATTTTTAAGGAATCCGATAAAGAGCGGCCTGCAAGAGAAGCTGTAATGGTCCAGGAAGCCCGCATCATAAAAACAGGCGTTACTTGGGATGATGTTATAGGCATGGATGAAACAAAGCAGGAAGCGCGTGAGGTAGTGGAATTGATAAAGGACAGGGCTCGCTTGCAGAG
The DNA here is from genome assembly GCA_016235185.1 of Candidatus Omnitrophota bacterium. Taxonomy (GTDB): domain Bacteria; phylum Omnitrophota; class Gorgyraeia; order Velamenicoccales; family Velamenicoccaceae; genus UBA9636. The sequence goes on along the minus strand of JACRLT010000042.1, from coordinate 52,204 downwards.
AGTCGGAGGAAAAATTATCAAGGGACTTCTCATGTTCGGGCCTCCTGGCTGCGGCAAGACATATCTGGGCAGCGCTATGGCCACAGAGTTTAATCTGCCGTTTTTGTATAAATCCGGCTCAGAATTTGTTGAGATGTTTGTTGGAGTGGGCGCTATGCGCATACGGCGTATGTTCATAGAAGCTAAAGAATTGGCCCAGATTCACGGCGGATGTATTTTATTTATTGATGAAATTGACGCACTTGGAGCCAGGCGCGCCGTTGATATGGGTCTCGGAGGGCAGAGAGAGCATAATCAGACCCTCAATCAATTTCTAGTAGAGATGGACGGCCTTAAGGAAAAAGATGCGGAGTTTAATATTGTGGTGGTTGGCGCGACTAATATGCCCGAAGATCATTTTGACCCGGCTCTTTTGCGCCCGGGCCGTTTTGACCGTAAATTATATATCTATCTTCCCAATCTGGAAGATAGGCAAAAGCTTTTTGAATATTACCTTTCCAATGTCAGCTATGATAAAAATTCAGTGCGTACAGATAAACTTGCGCGTATCAGTGTTGGTTATTCTCCGGCGGATATAGCCAATATGGTCCACGAGGCAGCCATACTTGTGGTGAGGAATAAAAAAGACTTTATTACAATGGATGAAATAAGCGAGGCAATGGAGCGTATTGAGCTGGGATTACGGCAGCGTGTCCAGTTGTCGCGTCAGGAAAAAGAAGCCACGGCGTATCATGAGGCAGGGCACGCTATTATGACTTATTTGCTTCAGCCCAAAAGAGATGTTTTCAAGGTGAGTATTATTCCGCGCAAGAGCTCAGCAGGGGTAAGCTGGTCTCATGCCACAGAGGAGACCCTGGCATTTGACCAAAAACAGGCGCTGGCAAATATCAAGACATCTCTCGGAGGGTATGTGGCAGAAAAAACAAAATATGGCTATACAACCGCAGGCGTATCCGCAGATCTAAAAAATGTCATGCGGGTCGCCTATAGCATGGTTTATGAGTGGGGCATGGGTGAAAGCGGGATGAGCGGAAACTTTTCAGCCCTTGCTTTCGGCAACCAACCGGCTGAATCTAGGATGTCTGAAGAGATGAAGGCAAAACTTGATAGCGACGTGCAAAAGATCATCGGCGAATGCCGCAGCGACGTTGAAAAGATACTTTCGCAGGAAAGAGCGCTGCTTGATAAATTCGCGCAGTCACTTCTTGAAAAAGAAGAATTGGATTATGACCAGATGGAAGAGATTTTTAAATCTTTCGGTAAAGCAAGGCCGGGAGTTTAGGCTTATGGAAAATAATACAAATAAGATAATGTTGCCGGCGCGGGTATCTGTGAGATTTTTTTTATTATGTTCATTGATGGTTCTTCTGACGTCGTGTGAGAATTCTTTTAAGATGTCACGGGAAGAGCTCCTGGGAGTTCTTCCCGTGATTTGCAAGAACCGCTACCAGGCGCGCGTCACCTGCAGGGCTGCCAATGACACCCTATGGGTATATATGCCTTATTCGTCAGGAAGGAAAGGGCTTGCAGGGACTAAGATAAAAAATGATAATGCTTTTAATCTTGAATATAACATTGCCTCTTTCAACCCGTTCAGAAAGCAGGACCCTCCTGAATTAAGATACATCTCGCAGAAAGTAGTGAGACTGATGCGCGATCTCGAACTTAGATGTACGCAGCCCTATACGTTTTTTGTGCTTGTTGTTACGAATATTGAAGATCCAAATAATACTGTTGATGAATATTATATGGGTTTTATTGACGATTTAAAGAATTATAATGTTGGCGTTGATTTTTCGGGTGAGGGCTTTAGCCGGCTGTCTTGGGACCTGGAGAAGATAGAAGAACAAGTTGACCTTGATGGCAATAAAACATCCTCATCTTATCGGGATATAGAAGGAACACATGTCAATTACCATGACGTGACTATGCAGGAGTTTGTTGAAAAGCAGATTAAGTGGCGTATTTACAAACGTTTCGCTCTTGAGTATAATACAACGCCCTTTGACTTAACGGCTGATGAGAAAAAAGATGCGATAATTAGCATTGTAAAAACAGTCATTATGGCTTATAATTTTAATGAGTTTGAGAAGTTCTTCTTCAAGGATTCTTCATTCCTGGGAGAAGATAAATATTTCCTGGAATATCCTCCTGAAGCGATAAAACACTTTACAGGAAAAGGGGTTAGAAGAAGGCCAGCGTTTTAAATGATGGCAGTTGATCCATTGTTCTTTGAGGTATGCCTGGGGGTGAAAAGGGCTCGACTTAGGTTTTACTGGTAGATGGAGCATGTAGAGGTTGCGAGGAGGCCTCTTTAAACACCTTGCACAATATAAACGCAAAAGACGAAAGTCTGATCAGAGAAGCTGAAGCAATTGCCAATGGTCCAAGTATGGCGGCTACATCAGAGGAAACAGTAAGTTTGTTCTCCACTGAGGCTACCAATCCTGGATTGACAGCTGCTCCTGCAACTCCAGCGTTAGCTCTCGCTCATTAAGCGGGACCACTTATGCGTTTTGCCTGGAAGCGTATAGGTGCCGGAAACAGGCTCGTTCCAACAACATTCCTTTAGTTGTCGGGATTAAATCTAAAAAAGGACAGCCTGTTTTAATCCTGCCTACTGGAGTAAAACAGGTTAAATTAATAAATAGGCTAAACATGTAGTGCTTTCTATCGGATAATTTAAGGACGGCGGTTCGATTCCGCCCACCTCCACCATCTTTTTCCTGTATCGGAAAAAGATGGTGGATACTTGAGCGACCGTAGCGAGGCGGTAAGCCGAGCAGGGCGCGAAAGTATCTCAAAACGCGGGGAAAATAATTTTTTTATCCCCCTTGAAAATTATATTTGATGTGTTACATTTTAATTAAGGTTGAAACATGCAGTAAGTTTCAAGCATCAAGCTTTAAGGGCAAGCGGCCGGACATCTAGAGGGCAGGATATGCCCGTGAAAAATGGTATGTCCCCACGCTTGCCCCTTTACTTTTGCCTGCCTTTTGGCAGGTTTTTTTGTATTTTTTTTGTAGCCCACCTAAGGTCTGCAGGGTATAATGAAGCGCAGTTTCAGCAGGATCCATAACGTCTAACAAAAGGGAGTAAATATGTTTCGAGAGAAGATAAAAGTATTGGATTGCACGATAAGGGACGGCGGGCTTATCAATAACCACGATTTTGATATCCGGTTTGTCCGCGAGGTCTATAAGGCGCTTTCATTGGCCGGCGTAGATTACATGGAGATAGGTTACAAGAATTCCAAGAAACTGTTTTCACCCAAGGACTTCGGAAGATGGAAATTCTGCGATGAAGAGGACATAAAAAAAGTCACTGACGGTATAGAGTCAAAGACCAAGATCTCTTGTATGGTGGACGTGGACAGGGTGGATGTTGATGATATCGTACCGCGCAAAGACAGCCCGGTTGCAATGATGCGTGTGGCATCTTATGTAAAGGATATCGATAAGGCCATATATCTGGTGAACCATTTTGCCGACAAAGGTTATGAAACCACGGTCAATATCATGGCTATATCGCGGGCATTGGATAATGAATTGACCGAATGCCTGCAACAGCTGGAACTTGAGTGCAAGGCGGGCGTCATCTATATCGTCGATAGTTTTGGTGCTTTGTATCAGGAGACAACGGAGTTCCTCATAAAAAAAGCAAAAAGCATACTGAAATCCAAAGAAGTTGGGATACATGCGCATAACAACCAGCAGCTTGCTTTTAGCAACACTATTGAGGCGATAATCCATGATGCCAATTATGTGGATGCCACTGTTTATGGGTTGGGCCGTGCAGCGGGGAACTGCCCGTTGGAACTTGTGCTGGGATTTTTAAAAAATCCGAAATTCGACATAAGGCCTGTCCTTGATCTTATCTCTAAGGAGTTTATCCCGTTACGGGAAAAGATGGAGTGGGGATATATTATTCCCTATGCTATCACCGGCATCCTTGATGAGCATCCCAGGGCTGCTATAGCTTTGCGAAGCAGTGACAAGAAGGAGAATTACCGGGAATTTTATGACAGCTTAGTCGGGGAAGTGGAGGAATAGGGTGGAAGTCGCGAAATTTAAACAATTGCCGATCCTCGGCATCTTGCGCGGCATAGGAGCCGAGACGCTTGAACCTTTGGTCGCCACCATCGAGTCCGCAGGATTAAAAACAATAGAGATAACCATGAATACCAAGGGCGCTGCCGAATTGATCCGTAAAGCCGTTGCGCTATCAAAAAAGCGCCTGACGATCGGGGCCGGCACAGTATTGGATCTAGAGAGTCTAAAAAGCGCGCTTGATGCCGGCGCAACATTTATCGTCATGCCTGCGCTTGTCCAGGACGTCATGGAGTATTGCGTCAAAAATAATATACCCGCGTTCCCCGGGGCGCTGACCCCCCAGGAAATCTGGAACGCCTGGAAGAGCGGCGCGACTATGGTCAAGGTCTTCCCGTCTAATTTTTTCGGGCCTGAATATTTCAAGGAGATAAAAAGGCCGTTTGGTGATGTTGAGCTTTTGGCGTGCGGCGGTGTGACGCCCCAAAACTTGAGGACATATTTTGCGAATGGCGCTTCTGCCGTCAGCTTCGGCGCAAGCGTCTTTAAAAAAGAGCTGCTTGCCAAAAAAGATTTCCTGACAATAGGCGAATCTATAAAAAAATATATCCATGAATTTACAGTCCTAGACAACTAGCATAATTATAGAGGAACGCAAAGAAGCTTCCATTGGTTTTGCGTAAGTCAATAATAAGGCCATGGCCAGAATAAAGTTGGATCTGCACGATATTTTTAATAAAGGGAACCTGATCGATATCGAGCTTAATCGGGTTGTCGATGAGGCTGTCACTAAAAGGATCGCTTTAGTGGAGATCATCGCCGGTAAAGGGAGCGGGGAACTAAAAAAACATGTACTGCGTTTTTTGGCACAGCCGAAGATAAAGCAGCTCTACCATAGGGTAGAGAAGGATGACAAGAATTACGGCCGCATTTTTGTGCATTTCAGGCCGCAATCCAATAGGAAGAAAATAGGGTTATACGGATATCAGGCAAGCGGAAAAAAATAGGGACAGAAACCATTGCGGAGGCGGGTATGCGGAAGGTTGCGTTTTATTCGATATTTTTAGTGTTTGGGATGGCGTTATTGGCAGGCACTAGTTACGCGGAGGATTTTAGCGCGGATATGGTGAGTTCTTCTTCAGATGGGACTTTTACGGCAAAAATTTATGTTTCGGGCCAGAAGTCGCGGATGGATATGCCGGAAGCTACGACTATAAGCCGCATGGATAAGATGGTAGCGTGGGTGCTTATGCCGAGTGAGTCGATGTATATGGAACAGCCGATCGACGCGCGCTCGGCCGCCGGGACACAGGAGAAGGTGGCCGGAGAGATCGAACGTATCGTTGAAGGTAAAGAGACGGTCAATGGCATGGCCACGACTAAGTACCGCGTGACTTTCCAGGCGCAAGGCAGGCGTGAGGCGGTCTTCCAGTGGATCGATGATAGTACGCATATCCCGGTAAAGACCGCTGCTATAGACGGTAGCTGGTCGAGCGAGTTCAAGAATATCCAGACCGGCGCACAAGATCAGGGATTATTCGAGATCCCTGCCGGTTATCAGAAGATGTCACTTGGCATGCCGGATATGGGGGATATGCTGACAGATATGGGTGATTAAGTTTTAAAGCAGGCAACGGAAGGTGAAAATATGGACGATTCATTCTGGGGGGTTGATAGGCGTAAATCCGAAAGGGCGCTTTTAAAGACAGACCTCTTTTATTCTGTTGAACATCCTCCTGAAGTAAAAATGAAGCTCGGGGGCAGCAGCGAAACCGTCTGCCTGGTCGATCTGGGCGAGGGTGGTATTGGTTTTATCTCCGAGGTAATGTTACCGCGAAATACCGAATTGGACATTGCTTTTGACCTCCCTACAAAAGAGGAGGGGGATGTTAAGATCCATGCCAAAGGAATAGTGCGATATTGTTCTTCGCAGGGTGATTCAGCGACTTATCGGGTTGGCTTGGAATTTACCGAGATCGACCAAAGCACAAAGCAGTTTCTCGCCGAATACGTCAAGAATTTCAGATCATTTTGAGCACATTGATGCCTATTCCAGCGAAATCCCGCGTAAGCGTGTTAAAATTATCGTAGAGAATTTTAACACATTTTGCGAAGCGGGATAAATTAATTCTTAGCGTCTATTTCACGGTATGAACCCTTCCTTATACATCCACATCCCATTTTGTCAGTCCAAGTGTTTCTATTGTTCGTTCTCTTCGTTTGAGAAAAAAGATGATCTGATAGGGCCGTATCTGGATGCCTTGGATAAAGAGGCTTCAGGCTATAAAGGCCAAAGTGTCAGCACTGTCTATATAGGCGGCGGGACGCCGACGTATTTAAGCGTTCTTGACATAAGAACGCTATTTGAGATCATACGGTCTAATTTTGTGATCGAAGACGGAGCCGAAATAACTATGGAGGCTAATCCTGCTACGTTTGATGCACAGAAGGCTAAAACGATCTTTGATTCAGGAGCCAACCGCATGAGCCTCGGGGTACAGTCGCTTAATGACAAGTATTTGGAATTTTTGGGCAGGCCGCACACCAGAACGCAGGCCCTTTCTTCTTTTGAGGCCTTAAGGGATGCAGGGTTTAAAAATATTAACCTGGACCTTATCTATTCCTTGCCGGGCCAGACGAGAAAAGAAATAGAAGAGGATGTTTTTGGCCTTGCGTCTTTTGGCAGCGAGCACATCTCGCTTTATACGCTCTCTATTTGTGAAGGTTCTCAATTTTACCTTCGCAACATAGAACCGCCTACTAATGTAAAACAGGGGGATGAGTATCTTTTTGTTTCGCAATCGTTAGAGCGTCACGGTTTTTTTCATTACGAGGTAAGCAATTTTGCCAAACAGGGGTATCCATGCAGGCATAACATTAATTATTGGAGGGGCGGAAATTATATAGGCATGGGCGTTGCAGCCCACTCACACTTAAACGGCCATAGATATTGGAATGGTGCTACGATAGAAACCTACCTTGATATGATGAAAGAAAAGCCCCGGGCTATGGAGGGCCAGGAGAAATTGACGCAAGAAGAGCGTTTTATGGAGACACTGCTCATAGGCCTAAGGTTGGCCGAAGGAGTGGATGTCTCCGATCTGGAGCAAAGGTTTGAAGTCATATTGCCTAAAGAGAAGAAAGCGGTTATTTACGATCTTATTGAACACGGGTTATTGAGCCAAGAGAAGCTTCGCTTGAAAGCGACCCTATCTGGCATGGTTGTTTTAGATGAGATCTGTTCCCGCCTGATTTGAAAAAAATCTTCCGATTTTGCGCAATTCCCTATATAATGGAGCCCATCCGGGCTAAAGCCCGGGGTTCCCCTCCTTTAGGAGGGCAAGCTTTGGGCGGAATACTCAAGCGGCCACAACCATTCGCGCCCTTAAAGGGCGCGGTTTTAGGCCGCGGATGTATAAATAGTTATATAGATCAACGAAAGGAATCCAATGATGAAAAAAATTATTTTAGGTATTTTTATGTTTATGGCTATTGCGGGGTGTTCCAGATGTCTTCTTATCCATTCAGAATATTATGATATAACGGGCAGTGTTTTGTCGCCTAAGCCCGAAGACGCTCCTATCGAGATCTACACCGAAGGCCAGGAAGTCGGCAGGCCTTATTTTGAGATCGGTTCGGTCAAGGTAATGGCGCAGCACGGTACTTCAAAGGAGGCCTTTAATAAGGAGCTCATAAAGAGGGCCAGGGCTGCAGGGGCTGATGCTATTATCGATATTCAGTATATCGAGGATAAGGGAAATGATATGCCTTTGTGCGGTAAGCTTCTTTCTACTAAAAGGAATATGACCGCCACAGGCAAGACAGTGGTATTCACCCCGCCGACAGGGCAGATGGACAAAAAATGAAGAAGTTTTCAGGATCGCTTTTTATAGGTTTTTTGGTTTTTGCGCAAGCCGCATATGCCGAGGAGGCGGACCAGGTGGTCACAATTACTCCGGGGCCGTTTTATATAATAGCCATTGTTATCGGTGTCATCGTATCCATTATATTGACGCGCATGGCGCGTGCAAATAAGAAAGTCGAAGTTTCAGGCGTTGTTGCTCCCAGGGCCTATGATAGAGATCTGGAAAATACTATAGAGCGGCAATTGGCTTCTGTCGTCGGTTTAAAAGATAAAAGCGGGGAGATTGCGCGGCAACTCACCGCGGCGGTGGCGCAGAAGGTAGAGCATAAAGTGACCGAAGCCACTGCACAGATGAAGAGCAGGTATGAAACCGTCATCGCAGAAAAAGATAAGGAAAACGAGATCACCCATTTAAAATACAAGAATGTCGTAACCGAGAAGAACCAGACGGAGGCCATAGTCCAGAGCCTGGCCGAAGGGCTTGTCGTAGTTAACGCCAAGGGTGAAGTTGTTATGATGAATCCCGCGGCAGAAAAGCTTCTTGGAGTTACTAAACAGCAGAAGATAGGCCATCAACTTACAGAAGATTTGAAAGACGAAGAGATAGTTTCTATTGTCAGCGATACAGCAGGCAAGGGCGAAAAGGTAGTAGAACTTAATACCATGCAGCAGGAGACGAAAAAGATAATCCGCTCTTCCAGCGCGCTCGTTGAAAATGAAAACGGCCAGACTGTCGGCATGGTCTCTGTGCTGACGGATGTCACTAAGCAAAAGGAGTTGGATCGTTTAAAATCTCAATTTGTTTCGACCGTTACGCACGAATTGCGCACGCCTATTGTTGCGACGCAAAAGGCTTTAGAGGTAATAGGGGATCGTTCGGCAGGCTCGTTGACAGAAGACCAGGCGCGGTTTTTGGATATTGCCAAGCGCAATCTTGATAGATTGGGCAGGCTTATCAATGATATTTTGGATTTTTCCAAGCTTGAAGCAGGAAAGATGAAATTGGAGATGGTAGATGCCGAGATCGGCCGTGTGGTGCAGGATGCCTGTGAAGGTCTAAGCAGTTGGGCTAATTCTAAAGAGATAGGTTTGGAGCGCAAGGTTGAGCCCGGCCTGCCAGTGCTGCATATTGACCCGAACAGGATCATCCAGATACTTAATAATCTGATAGGCAACGCTTTGAAATTCACACCTAAGGGCGGCTGCGTGATCGTCGAGGCTAAGTCAACAAATGGCGGCACAGATGTCGAGGTCAGCGTCCAGGATACAGGCATCGGCATTGCCAAAGAAGACCTGGAAAAGGTTTTCGAAAGATTTTTACAGGTAGGCGAACGCAGGCAGACGGATATCAGCGGCACAGGATTAGGCCTTTCTATAGCCAAGGAGATCGTAGAACTTCATTCCGGCGTGATCCGGGCGGAAAGCGAAAAGGGGCAAGGCGCCAGATTTATCTTCACGCTGCCTGTTAAGAGGAAAGGAATATAAAGAGTCCATGGAGAATAAAGAGATCGGCGTTTTGTTGGTAGACGATGAAAATGATTTTATAGAACCCATTGCCTTTTGGTTAAAATCTCGAGGGTACTCTGTGGCTACTTGCCGTAACGGCAAGGAGGCGGTTGAGCGCGTTAAAGCAGGCGCACCCGATATAATGTTCATGGATATCAACATGCCTGTCATGGATGGCCTGGAGGCATTAAAGAACATACGTGAATTTAATAAGGAATTGCCTATTATCATGGTTACAGCCGCCTACGGCCACGACGAAAAGATCACCCGCGCCAAGGAATTGGGCATCTCCGGGTTTTTCGCCAAGAATTATACCTTTGACCAACTGGTCCAGATGATACAGGTAACCCTTAGGACCCACAAAAAATTGCAGCCCGAAGGCGGTAAACCCGAAAGTCAACCTGCCGCCTGATGGATCCTATTCTCGAATTAAAGAAGTCCTATAGGTCAAAAAGAAGGGAAATCGAAAAAAGGCTTTTGGATTTCCGGAAGCTGCGCGTTGCCGCACAGAGCCGTATTTTTGAAGAGTTGTGTTTTTGTTTGCTGACGGCCGGGGCGAATGCTGAAAATTGCAAAAAGATCATAACCCGCCTTAAAGGGAAAAAACTTTTACTTGAAGGTAACAGGCGTCAGTTGGGCCCTTTTTTAAAGTATGCGCGGTTTTACAATCAGAAGGCATGCCGCCTGGTGGCTGCCCGGAAGTTTTTTTCCCGTGCCAAGGATTTGAGGATAAAAGAAAAAGTTTTTTGCGGCGATCCTTCTTCGGTGCGGGAGTGGCTGGTGAAAAATGTTTCAGGCTTGGGATATAAAGAGGCAAGCCATTTTTTAAGGAATGTAGGGCAGGGCGAGAAACTCGCGATCCTTGACCGTCATATTTTGAGGCGCCTGAAAGAATTGAGCGCAATAGAAGAGTTACCGAAGAGCCTGACTCCAAAGAAGTACCTTGAAATAGAACAGAAGATGTTGCAATTTTCAAAACGTATCAATATCCCGATAGGCCACATGGATCTTTTATTTTTTAGTTCAGCGACGGGCAAACCTGTAAAATACTGTAAATGACAGGCATAAAGGAAGTTGTTGCGCTTCTTAAAAAAAAGTATCCCAGGCCGAGGATAGCTTTAAAATCCGCAAATCCGTGGCAGTTGCTTGTATCGACTATCCTTTCGGCCCAGTGCACAGATGCCCGGGTCAATATCGTGACAGGAGGCCTTTTTAAGAAATACAAGGATATAAGGGATTATGCCAAGGCTGACCTAAGTGCATTCGAGCAGGAGATCCGATCCACCGGATTTTACCGCAACAAGGCAAAAAATATTATTGCCTGCGCCAATATGATCTTAAAAGATTTTAACGGAAAAGTGCCGGATAACATGGATGGCCTGTTGACATTACCTGGCGTGGCCAGAAAGACAGCAAACGTAGTCTTATATAACGCCTTTGGTAAGAATGAGGGCATAGCGGTAGATACGCATGTCAACCGTGTAAGCCAACGGCTGGGCCTGACGAAGAACAGCGATCCGGTAAAAATAGAGCAGGACCTCGCCAAGCAGTTGGATAGAAAAGAATGGGGGGATTTTACTTTGAGGCTTATCTGGCACGGCCGCCAAACCTGCGTTGCCAAAAAACCTAAGTGTCTTGAGTGTATTTTGCAAGGCATTTGCCCATCCAACCCAGAAAGGGTGGACCTTACCCAATTCCTTGTAAGGGAAGGGTCCAAGAAAAGATTTTATCACCAATGACGGCTTGACATGGAAAAGAGAAAAAGAGTTGTTGAAAAAGTAACGCCTGCCGAAAAGGAGAATTTTCTCCACGGCCTATTGCCGTACCTGTCTACGGGAAAATTCGTGAATGTTGCGACATGCAGTTGCGAGCGCATGCCGAATGTCGCGCCCAAGCTTATCGCCAAGGTGCACAGCAATATTATTTATCTCGTTGATTATGTCATGGGCAAGACGTTTTCCAACTTATCGGAGAATCCTCGCATTTCTGTTTCTTTTATCGATGACCGCACTTTGACCGGTTACCAGCTTAACGGCACCGTAGATATTCTAGAGAAGGGCGAGGAGTTTAAAAAACTTTCCGATGAGTTCCAGGATATAAAGACAAAATTCACGGTGGAGCGCATCCTTTTTAACCTGCGCACAGGAGAGAAGGCTTCGCCTTTGGAGTTCTCTTTGCCGGAAAAGTTCGCAATTTTAAAGGTCAAGGTCATTGAGATCGTGGAGATCAGCTCCAGCGGTGGGATCAAATCAAAACTGGCGCTCTAAACTATAGGGGTTTCGCTAAAATGATAAAAGGTCGCTCCTTGCCTTGACACCTCAAAATTCTCTTCGATAATTTTGAGGTAGGCTGCGGAGTTAATTTTGTAGGAAAAAACCACCTAAAATATGCAAAATTAAGGTGCTCAATGCGTAAATTACTGGACAAAGATATCGAGCTTTATAAACAGCTTATTGACAGCGCTAATGTTCTCCTTACTGCCTTTGACATAGAAGGCAACATCCTTATTTGGAACAAGGCGGCAGAGGAGATCACCGGATATACTAAAAAAGAAGCGATATGCAATAAGAAGATAATGGAGTTCCTATATCCCGACGGCGAATACAGGAAAGAAGTCTTAAATAGCATAGGCGCGGCATTCAAGGAGAATTATAAGAATGTAGAGTTTACCCTGGTGACCAAGTACGGCGATAAGAAAAGCATCTCGTGGTCGGCGATCGTAATGAAAAATAAAAAGGGAGAACCGGTAGGCAGTTTTGCCGTCGGCATAGATGTGACGGTCAAGAACGTAGTCAAGCAGAGGGAGAGAGAGTCTTTCCGGGCGCTTTTAAAAGCTGTCCGGTATCACGAAGATATCAAGCAGCAGTACGAGACCCTGATCGAGAAACTAAAAACAGAAGTCAATTCTCTCTGCCATGATCTCAATAGGCCCTCGAAGTATAGTTGACTTACGCAAAAGTGATGGAAGCTTCTTTGCGCACGGTATTTTTTGCCGTCTGCTACGGTTTGTATTTTCGCTGTTACGCTCCAAAGAACGTGTCGCTACAGCTAAAATACAATCCCTTGCAGACCCTTGCCAATGGATTCGACTTCGCTCACCATTGGCACTGAGCGGAGTCCTTCGGCTTGTCGAAGGACGTAGTCGAATGTGCCAAAAAATCCCTGATTGTGCGCTTAAAGAATCTTCCATTACTTCTGCGTTCTTCCATAATAATGGTATTTCAAAGGCCGTAAATCTTTCGTTGATCATGATGTTTTTGGCATGCGCGGGCGTATCGTCGGCGCAGGAGCAGCGCAGGGCACCTGAAATAAAGGGCAAGGTCTGGTTTAATGCCTCGCCTTACAAAAAGGCCCCGGCTCTAAAGGCCATGATCGGCAAGGTCGTCATTGTGTTTTTCTGGACCTTGAACGACCCGAATTGCGAGAGCGCGGCAGCCAACCTTAACCAGTGGTATTTCCGGTACAGGAACAAAGGGCTTGAGATCGTGGGCGTCCATACGCCGGAATGGGAATTCAACAGGTCCGAAAGCGAGCTCTTTAAGAAGATCGATAAGCTGGAGATCTTATTTCCGGTAGTCGTAGACGATGATTCTTCCATACGTGATGCCTACGATAGCACGACCTGGCCGTCTTTTTACCTGATCGATAGGGACGGATATATCCGCGGCTCGTATAGCGGTTTTTACAGCTTTGGCGATATGCAGGTTATGCTTGAGGCCCTTTTGGAAGAATCCGGACGGCAGCCGCGCCTGGGCAGGGAGATACGTGAGAAGTAAAAGGACAGAGGTAAGACTCCTTGCTTAAACACCCCCACCGTTTTGTTTCGCTTTGCGAAAGCAAAACGAAACAGTGGGGGTAAGCTTCGGAGTTAATTTTGAAGGGAAATAAAATCCGAAAAGTCAAAATTAATGAAAAAACATAAGATAAGCCACCACGGCTTAGTCAAACTTCAATTTTTGGGCGGTGTCCGGACGGTAACCGGTTCAAGCCATTTGCTCACTACGCCGAAATCTAAGATCTTGATCGATGCGGGCCTTTTTTACGGCAGGCGTGAAGAGTTTTTTGAAGTCAATACGACTTTTGCTTACCAACCGCAGCGCATAAATGCCCTCATCTTATCGCACGCCCATATAGACCATTGCGGCAACATACCTACGCTGTTAAAGCACGGCCTACATTCCAAGATCTACACTACTTCTGCCACTCGCGACCTATGCAAACTTATGTTGGCTGATTCGGGCCGTGTGCAGGCCGAAGACTTCCGTTATTTAAGAAAAATAGCCTCGAGGTCCAAGGGCAGGCCCAGGGGCCGAAGACGGCCCGAACCTGTTATGATACGCGGGCCGTTGTATACAGAGCATGAAGCGATCCGTTCGATCTCGCATTTTAGGCCGCTCCACTACGGACAAAAATTCAAAATAACCAATGATGTGACTTTGACATTTTACGATGCGGGCCATATCCTTGGCGCGAGCGTCGTATTCCTTGAGATCAGGATGCAGCATAAGGTCCTGCGTTTAGGCTATGCAGTGGATCTGGGCCGCAAACAGCTGCCTTTGCTGAATAATCCCACTATTTTGACTGGCCTGGATTATCTTATCTTAGAGTCGACCTACGGCGGGAGGCTGCACACGCCTATCTCTGATGCAAAAGGTAAGCTGCGCGAGGCGATCAACCGTACAGTGGCAAGAAAAGGGAAGATCATCATTCCTTCGTTTGCCCTGGAACGCACACAGGAAGTTGTGTATTTTATAAGCGAGCTTTTAAAAGAGGGTTCTATTGCGCCTATCCCGATTTACGTGGATAGTCCGCTTGCGACACGGATCACAGAGGTCTTCCGCAGTAATGTCCACTATATGGACCATGAGGTCAAGGACCTTATGCGCCGCGACGAGAGCCCGTTTGATTTTTTGAATCTCCGTTATGTCCAGAGCCAGGAGGAATCCAAGGCCTTAAATAATGATAAGAGGCCTATGATAATCCTTGCGGGTTCCGGCATGTGCGAAGCCGGCCGCGTCCTACATCATCTTAAAAACAATATCACCGAATCACGCAACACAGTCTTAATAGTAGGATATATGGCCCGCGACACACTGGGCAAAAAGATCGTAGACAAAGAGAAGATGGTCCGCATCTATGGCCTCGAATACGAGCTCAATGCCGAGGTTGTAGTAATAAACGCGCTTTCAGGCCATGCGGATAAAAATGACCTGATCGAATATGTAAAAGAATCTTCTCCTGTTAACGAGGTCTTTCTTGTCCATGGCGACGAAGATCAGACACGCTGCCTTTATGAGGCGCTCTCGGCAGAGGGCTTAAATCCCTACATGCCAACCAAAAACGAAGAGATAGTGCTTTATGAGGAATAAGAGGGCCGCGTTTCTTGTCTTCGCGCTTCTTGCCGTTTCCTTTATTTTCTTTAAGGACAGCCTGGCCTGGTGGCTGCTCCAAAAAAATCTGAAAAAATCCTTTCCCGGTTCAGTGTCCAACGTCACGAAATTAGTCGTCTGGCCTGTTTTTTTTGAAATAAAGGGTTTCGAATTAAAGAGCGCACCTTTTTCCAGTCTGGACTTTTTAATACAAGATGCAAATGCAGATATAAAATTTTCAATATCAAGATCCTTTAAAGGCCTTGCTTGCAGGCTGTGGGTAAAGAGCGCAAATTATAACGACATAAAGATAAAAGAGATAGATGGCGTTTTTTCGATTGTCCCATCCAGGGTCTCTTTGCAAGGCATCAGGGCTCGCGCGTTTGGAGGTGATATTTTTATAACCGGCCGTATAGATCTTATGGCTAAGGCCGCAAACCTTGAATTGAAAGTAAGACTGGATAATATTGATATAAGGGAGTTAATGCAAGCCTTGGGAATGGAAAAACGCGTTGACTCAAGCGGCCTATTCAGCGGAGATATACGGTTGGCTTGGCAAGGGGGAGTTTTGAAAGCCCTGGATGGCAAGTTAAGCTCCATAAGCAGCGGCAAATTCATTATCTTGGATACCTCTCTTGTGGATAAAAGTATGGCCGCTGGGGATGCTGCAAACATTGTGGTTGAAAATTTGAAGAATTATTATTATGATATAGGGTATATTGACTTATCTAACGAAGGTAAGAATATAAAAATAACCATTCAGTTGGAAGGCCGGGCAGGCAGCCGCCACTTGGAAATTGTTTGGCACGGGGGTAGCTATGAAGAGCGTTAAAGGATTTGAAAGTCAAGCGGTTATGGTTTTTTTGGCTTTATTTTTCCTGTTGGGTTGCGCGAGGGTCAACCTGACTGCCAAGGAGCCTATCAAGCTCGATGTCACCATGCGTTTGGATATTTATCAGCATGTGGCGCAAGATGCTGATCAGATCGAGAATATGATATCAGCTCCTGCGGCGGAAAAACGGGCGGCCTCTGATAAGACAAGCTGGCTTGTGTTCGGCGTCCAAGAGGCCTATGCCCAGGAAGATGCAAGTTATCCGGCAGATGTACAGGCTGCGATAGACGCAAGAAAAGACAGGCGTGAGGTTCTATTGGCCTGGGAATCCAAAGGTGTAATAGGTGAGAATGCGGCGGGTTTTGTAGAAGTCAGAGATCCTGCTGCGGCTGATAGCGGTGTTTCTTCTTATGTCGGCGCGGAGAATGAAGACAGGCAAATTATTTATGAATACGTGGGCCGGAAAAATGGGACGGACAGTTCAGAAACGGGTAAAATTTTTGCCAAACGTATCCAGGCTGATGTTCCCGGCGGCACGCCTATTCAATCCAGTGACGGAAATTGGGTAATAAAATAGACTCTGAAACTAAAGATATTACGGAAATACGCCGCAGGGAATTGGAGAAGTCGGTCTCTAAAAAGGTAGGCCGGGCCATAGCGGATTACGATATGATACGGGACGGGGATAGGATCCTCGTGGCTGTTTCCGGAGGCAAAGACAGCCTGGTGCTTTTAAAGATCTTGTCAGACCGTAGCGCCTTTGTTCCCATCAAGTACGAAGTCACGGCCCTGCATGTGGACCTGGGCTATAAGTGTGTAAATAAAGATGTGCTTGCGGAATTTTTAAAAGAAAAAGGGTTTGAGCTTCACATTAAGAAGATCGATATACTTAAAGGGAAGTCCAGGGCCCAGATAACATGTTTTTGGTGTTCCTGGAACCGGCGTAAGGCCCTGTTTGAGGCGGCCAAAGAATTAGGGTGCAATAAAATAGCTTTCGGCCATCATAAGGATGACATAGTCCAAACTATCCTTATGAATCTTTTGTTCGAAGGCCAGATCAGCGCCATGGTACCTAAGCAGGATGTGTTTGGCGGCAAGGTCTCCCTTATCCGTCCCCTGGCTTATGTCGAGGAGACTGAAACAGAGGAGTTGGCGCGGATCTTTGGTTTTCCTGTGCCGCATTGCGCCTGTCCTAATGGTAAAGCATCCAAGCGCGCTGTTGTGAGAGATTTTATTAATCAGCTTCAAGCAGTCTGTCCGTCTGTCAAAACGAATGTGTTCAAAAGCCTGCAGCGGATCAAGAAAGATTATCTTTTATAAAAACGCATGAGCCCGCATAGTAACAGGAAAAAGACACTTTTTATCTTAAACGTCATCCTTTGCGCGCTTTTCATTGCTGCCATTCTTTTTAGTTTTTTCTTTCTGCCGTGTTACCTGCCGGATAAACAATTGGCCTGGAAATTCGTCTGGGACATCAAAAAAGATATAGTCCCGGCAGTCGGGGCATTACAGCTCGGTTTCAGCCTTGTCTTGGCCATTTTCTTTGTTTATCTTATGCGTCTGCAGAGAGTTTTGCGCCACGATAAAGAGGAATTGGCTGCGGCTATTACGAATCTCGAAGTAGGATTCTATAGAGAGTCATTAGGAGACAGCCCTGGTTTTATAGAAACCAATGAAGGCCTGTTAAAGATCCTCGAATATACAGAAGATGAGTTGTTTGAATTAAAGCCTGCCGAAATTTTTTCTTTGTCCGAAGAGTATTCAAAGTTCAAAGAATTGCTTTTGACGCGCGGTTCCCTCATAAAAGAAGTGCGTTTTAAGAAGAAAGGCGGCCAGGAGATCTGGGTTGTCATGTCTTCCAAGGTGATCAAGAGCGACCGTTCAGAGGCGCAGTTTTTTGAGCATCTTGTAATGGATGTAAGCGAGCGCAAGTGGATGGAGGAGGAGGTTTGCTCTGCTTACCTGCGGTTTGAATCAGTTATCCAGAATACGCCGAATATCGCCATCCAGGGATATGCCTTGGATGGAAAGATCCTGGAGTGGAACCATGCCTCGGAGCTTCTTTACGGATACACCAAACATGAGGCTATAGGTAAAAAGAACCTTGATATCATATTAAGCGAAGGCGACAGGAAGGAATTCGAGGACGCGTTTGAGATGATGAAGAAAACCGGCAGGCCGACAGCGCCTCGCGAATGGAAGGTTCGCAATAAGGCCGGCCGCGAGTTCACGATCTATTCTTCGATGTTCCCTATTTTACAGAGCGGCCAGGCAATCGAGATCTATTGCATGGATGTGGATATCTCTGATCGCGTCGAGAGTGAAAGGCGTTTGAATGAGATAAAGGATAAGCTGGAAAGCCTCGCCTTAAAAGATGCCCTTACGGAGATATATAACTTCCGTTATTTTCGCGAGCGCCTTTCTGCAGAGTTCGAGCGCGCAAAAAGGACGCTCTCGCCCATCTCGATAATGATGATCGACATAGATTATTTTAAATCTATCAATGATGCGCATGGCCATCAGTTCGGAGATAAGATCTTAAAGCAGGTTGCGCGGTTTTTAAAGGTTGAACTAAGGGCTAACGACGTGGTCGCGCGCTGGGGCGGAGAAGAGTTTGCGATAATACTTCCCGACACTAACCGCGCCGATGCATCGGGAGTGGGCAATAAGATCCTGGATCTTTTTCATACGCGCGCTTTCGGCGACGGCAGTAACTTCATCAAACTAAAATGCAGCATCGGCGTGGTGAGCTACCCGGAGGACCCGCTTTTTTCAACGGAAGAGCTCATCGATGGCGGTGAAGAAGGCATATATAGGGTCAAGGAAAGGGGCGGGGACGGAGTGGCCCTTTACGGGCATGACATCGGCGAAAATGTCCTTGATAAATATTCGGTCGAGGACCGCAGGCGTTTTATCGACGCGGTCAAGCAGAAATTGTCGTTTTATGCGGTGCGCAGCGAACGCAGCATATTAGAAGCCATCTATTCATTGGCCAAAAGCATAGAATTGAGGGACAGGCGTACCCGCGAGCACTGTGACCGCATGGTTGAGTACGCCGAGAAGACAGCGCGCAAGGTCGACATGAATGAACAGGAAGTCGATAATGTCCGCCGCGCCGCTATGCTCCATGATATAGGAAAGATAGGTATCTCTGATGCGATACTTTTGAAACCCGGCAGGTTGACCCCGGAAGAGTATGAAGCCGTCAAAAAACATCCGGTCATCGGCGCAGATATTATTTCAGTGGCCGGGTTTTTGAAAGATATAGTGCCGCTTATCTTGGGCCACCATGAGCGTTGGGATGGCGCAGGGTATCCGCGCGGCCTGCGGGGCGAAGAGATCCCCCTGGGCGCAAGGATCCTGGCCGTCGTAGACGTCTATGAGGCGGTCACATCCGACCGGCCATATCACAAAGCCATATCCAAACAGGAAGCCATCAAGATCTTAAAAGACGGGGCTGGTACCCAGTTTGACGCCCATATCGTAGAGGTCTTTTTAGAAGTCCTGGGAGCAAAATAATAATCCGCCACTAAAGCGATAGTGGATGTTACTCAAATGAGCTAGGGGAGTTTTATGCCATCCCAATACCGGTTACAAAGTTCAGGCGCATTCACCATAGATAATTATAATTTGGCCAAGCCCTGGGCTAGTTTTTTCCCGGGCATATCGGGCCTGTTCGGTATCCCTCTTTGGGCCTTTTATGTGAATCGCGGCCAGTGTGTTTCAAGCGTCGGCATCCGTTCCAAGGACGACGCTATAATGGAATATTTACCGGCAAACAAGGCCTATCAGCTTACGCCTTCCCATGGATTCCGCACATTCATCAAGATAAAAAATAAGAGAGGCAATATTTTTTATGAACCTTTCAGCGTTGCGGGCAGCGCAAAGGATCATAATATAAAAAACAGCATGGCTATCAGGCCATATGACCTTGCCATAGAAGAGGCCAATCCCGGCCTTGGCTTAAAGGCCTCTGTGAACTATTTCTGTGTTGTAAATGAGCCATTTGCAGGCCTTGTGCGCGAGCTCTCAATAGAAAATACGTCGAAAAATATCAAAAGCCTTGAGATATTAGATGGCCTTTCGGTCATCTTCCCTTATGGAATAAACAATTGGTTTTTAAAAGAGATGAGCCGCACTATAGAGGCCTGGATGGGTGTCGAGGATATAGAAAGCGGTATCCCACTTTTTAAGCTGTCTACGGATCCGCGCGATACTGCCCAGGTGACCTTTGTCAAGGGGGCCAACTTTTATACGAGTTTCGAAGAAAATAAGACAAGCGGAAGCTCCAAAATCATCGTCGATCCTTTGGCTATTTTCGGCGAAGTTTCCGATTTTACCTATCCTGCGAATTTTGCAAAAGGCCAAAATTATGTTTATCCTTCGCGCCAGGTGGCGAAGAACAAGACGCCATGCGCATTTACGTATCTGTCTAAGTCTTTACCCGGGAATGGCGTCTTAAAGCTTTACTCTGTTATAGGCCATGTATTTGGCGTAGAACATATCAAAAAATTCGGCATTCATCGCATGGATGCAAAGTACATAGATAAAAAGAGAAGAGAGAACAAGGCGTTGATCGAGAGCGTCACAGACAGGATATTTACCGCAAGCGCCTGTCCGGAATTCGACCTTTATTCGCGCCAGACATACCTGGATAACGTCCTGCGCGGAGGGCTCCCTGTTTCTGTCGGGGTTGATGGCACCAAAAAAAGTGTCTATGTATTCTCGCGCAAGCACGGAGATCTGGAGCGGGATTATAACCGTTTCTTCTTATCTGCGACATACTTTTCCGAAGGGGAGGGTAATTACCGCGACGTAAATCAGAATAGGCGCTCGGACTTATTTTTTAATCCGCTGGTCGCAGACAAGAATATCCGCGAATTCATGGATCTTATCCAGTTGGACGGCTATAACCCGCTTATTTTTAAAGGAGAGCGTTTTGTCATAGCCGAAAAAGATTTTCATGAGAGCGGGTTGAGCGGCTTTTTCCACGAGAAGGATGCAAAAAAAATAGCACGCATGCTGGCCAAGCCTTTTGCCATAGGGGAGGTATTGGGTTATATAGAGGAAAATGGGGTCTTCCTTCTATTTCCTTTAGCTGATCTCGTAAAAAAACTCCTTGTGATGGCCAAGGGCAGTGTGGAGGCATCTTTCGGAGAGGGGTATTGGTCAGACCACTGGACGTATAATATTGACCTCTTGGAAAGTTTCTTGAGCATTTATCCTGATAAATTCAGGGGCCTTCTTTTGGAGAAGAACGATTTCACATTTTATGATACCCATGTTTATGTCAAGCCAAGGCATGAGCGTTATTCTATTCTAGCCGGGGAGGTCCGCCAGTACCACGCTGTCGGAGCAGACGAAGAAAAAAACGCGCTAATTCAAAAAAGGCATGAGTCAAAACACAAAGTCCGCACAAATAGAGGCGACGGGGACGTCTTTGTAACGACTCTTTTGGACAAGTTGATCTGTATGGTAGTAAATAAATTGGCATCCCTTGACCCGTATGGCGCAGGTATCGAGATGGAAGCGGATAAACCAAACTGGTATGACGCTTTAAACGGCTTGCCTGGGCTTTTTGGTTCATCGATCTCTGAAACATTTGAGCTAAAGCGCCTTATCGAGTTCTTAAAGCGCGTTTTTATAGATTTTGATATTCCGGGCGATCTAGAGGTCGCAGTGACCGACGAGGTCTTTGTCTTTATGAAGGAAGTCGAGACTCTTCTGAAAAGCGGCCTTGTGCCATTTGATTATTGGGACATGGCTAATGTTGTCAAAGAGTCTTATCGCGCCAAAATAAGGCGCGGGGTAACGGGGGATTTCAGAAAAGTAGCTGTGGCAGATCTGAACACTTTTTTTGACCTGGCTCTCGGTAAACTTAATAGAGGGGTCGAGAAAAGTTATGACGCTACAAGCGGCTCATATTGCACATATTTTTCATATCGCGTAAGCCGTTATGATACATCCGTTGACGCTTCCGGCCGGCATGTGATCGCGCCTAAAGAGTTCCAGCAGCATAAGCTCCCGTTGTTTTTGGAGGGTTTTGTGCATGCGTTGAGAACAGAAAAAACAAAGGCGCAAGATATCTATCGCGCGGTTAAAAGTAGCCCCCTGTGGGATAAGGAACTTAAGATGTATAAGGTCAATGCGTCTTTGTCCAAAGAGAGTTTCGAGATCGGCCGCGCCAAGGCGTTCACTCCGGGATGGTTAGAGAATGAATCTATCTGGCTCCATATGGAGTATAAATACTTGCTGGAGCTGTTAAAAAACGGGCTTCATAAGGAGTTTTACTCTGACCTTTCAACAATGTTCGTGCCTTTCCAGAAGGCCTCAAAATATGGGCGCAGTATCCTGGAGAATTCTTCGTTCATAGCTTCGAGCGCCCATCCTGATGCATCTGTGCACGGCCGGGGTTTTGTGGCGCGCTTGAGCGGTTCGACTGCCGAATTCATCCATATATGGCGGCTTATGAATATAGGCGCGCGGCCTTTCTTTTTGGATGGCAGCGGGAAATTATCATTAACATTGGCGCCGGCTTTGCCGGCATCATTTTTTACAAAACGGCCATGCCGTAAGACTTTTATAGATTCTTCAGGAGAAGAAAGACAAGCGTTCCTTCCTGCTGCAGCGTATGCCTTTCTATTTTTGGGCAATACTCTTGTGGTGTATTTGAACCCCAAAAAGACAGATACATTCGGCAAAGGCTGCGCATGCGTCAAGGCAATAGCTATTTTTGGGCCCAAAGGCCTTATCTGGAAGGGCAAAGGGGATGTGGTTGGTGCGCCCTACTCTGAAATGGTCCGCGCTGGCGAGGTGGAAAAGATGGAGATAGAGCTTGGTTAAGCCGCCCATTCGTTGTATAATAAGCACAGTATGAAAAAACTTTTCTTGTACATTTGTTTTGTACTACTGGTGTGCGCAGCCGGATGCGCTACTTTTTCCACGACCGGGGAACAGTATAGGGAAGGCCTGCAGGATTATAAGGAGGGGCGTGCTTATTTTGCCATCCTGAATTTTAAATCGCTCGTTAAAGACGACCCAAGATCACCGTATGCGCCGCAAGCGGCCTTTGCAGTGGGCGAGTATTACTTCGATAACGCCGATTACTTCAATTCCCTCAAAAGCCTGTCTGATTATATCCATGCGCACCCGAAGCACAAAGGCGCAGTGTTTGCCAAGCTTATAATCTATAAGATCCTGACGAGCGTAAATAAAGAAGAGGCATTGGGGGTGCAGGAAGACGCCCTTGTTAGCGAGATCAGGAAAGAACTTTTTTCTCAACCGCTCTTCTTGATCTTCTACGACAAGAAGGCCCCGCGTTCTTATAAGTCGCTGTTCAAACATTCCTACCTTGTCTACGACTATGTTGATAAGATCAAAGTCTTCCGCGATGATAAAATTTTCCTTGAGCTCTCACCGTAAAAAGATCCGTGTCCTGCTTTATGTCGTTGTCACTTCCTGCGTATTTCTTGCGCTAGTCAATATTTCTTTTTCTATTATCTTAAATCGCGCCTTAAAAGACGTCGGGCGTGTCGTCGAAGAAAGCATACCGGGTTTTTATTTCAATGTCCGCTTTGCCTATTTTAATCTCCTGCGGGGTGTTACCATGTATGGCCTGGAGTGCCGTAAGGACGGCGAGCTTATCTTTTTAGGCCGCAGGGCAGACATAGGTTTTGATGTGTTGTCCCTTAAAGACCGCAAGGTCCGCATTAAAAACATCCGTTTTAGCCGGGCACGTTTCAATACCGCAAAAGCCTCGCACCTGTCGCTCTTATTGGACAAGGCATTATGGAAGATAGACATGCCGGTCGAGTTTTTTGAGACAACATATATAGCCGGCACCGATATCAGTTTGAGCGATATGGTTCTTGCCGACATCAAGGGGTATTTTTCTTCGATAAAGGGGAATATGTTAATATCCCGCGGGGATCTCTTGTTAAAAAAGATACAGGTGCCCGCGTTTCCGGAGGCCGATATTTTTTCGGGGAGCCCATTTTATAAGCCGTTTGATTATGTTTTTGAATCCCAGATAGACGGCGGCAATTTAGCCATCTCGCGCTTTGAAGTAAGCAATTCTGTCCTTAAATTTACAGGAAGCGGCCGTATCGATGATGTGTTTAAGGAACCGAAGATAGACTTGAGTATTGATTTTTTGAACATCATCCTTGATGATTTTCCGATGCTTAACCAGGAGAATGTGCATGCACGCGGCGTGCTTGACGCCAGGCTGCAAGTTTCCGGGCCAGCTCAAGACCTAAAGGCGATCCTTAATGTCAGGATCGCGAATGCCGAACTTAATTTTTTTGACACGCTATTGTTAAGTAAGATCAATGGTTCGGCAGTTGTGGCGCGGGACCATATGATCAGCCAAGGTTCTTCGCTTTTCATTAATAATATACCTCTGACCGCGGATTTTGCCGTCACTCAAGGGCCATATCCGCATCTTATATTGAGGCTTTTTTCGTTAAACCAGGTTGCCCGTAGTCCGGCCTTTGTGCTGGAGTTGGAGGCAGACGGGTTGGAGAAAGAACTTTTCGGGAAAGCCAAGACAAGGATAAGATATCTTTCGAGTGAGGCGGTAAATACGCTGAACTTTGAATTTGAGGATTTTCGCCTGGGGTATAAAGAAGGGCTTTCAGTCAACGTGGAGACATTAAAAGCCGGATTGACCGTTGAACACGCGGCAGCTTCGTCTAAGGAAAAGATCTCAAGCAGGATGATCAGTTTTAAACATCCTTTTTGCGTGCTTGAGCGCGGCAAAGAAGGTTTTAGCTTGGGTAACATAAGGGGCAGCTGTTACGGCGGTATGCTGGAAGGCCAGGTTGATTTTACTACGCAGAATGCCAAGCCCGCTATTAAGGGGGAAGCGCATCTGCGCGGCGTCAATTTGGGTGATTTTTTTGCAAAGTCTCCGGAGTCGTCCTATGCGTTCTTGGGAAAGCTCGACGGTGATTTAAGATTCGATACGCATGCGGCGGATATGTTCAAGGGGCAATTATTTATCAGCGATGGGATCATCGAGCAGAACTCTCTTTTGAACGCCGTCTCCGATTTTCTGGGTGTACCTTCGTTGAAAAAAGTCGATTTCGATGAGTTATCCATCTTTTTCTCCGGAGGCAGGGGAGAATATAGTTCTCAAGTAAAATTAGAGTCACCGGAAGTGAAGGGCACTTTGGACGCCAAGATATCTTCCTATGATAAGATTGAGGGGTTTTTGGTCACCAGCTTATCTACGCAATTGATGAACGAGTCCAAGCAATTTAAAAAGATATTAACTTATATCCGCCACGATGAGCCTTTTGTCGTTTTTTCTTTTAAAATATCTTCATACTTGGCCAGCCCGCGCGTCCTATGGCTTAAGAATGAATTTAAAGACAAGCTTTCTAATCTTTTGCCTGAACGCAACAAGCGCTTCCTGCAGCGACAGGTTAATACTATGGTAGAATCGATGGAAGTAGAATGACGAGCCTCAAGAAATGATCTACTTGCAATTATTCCTATCGTTCTTCAAGATCGGCTTGTTTGCTATAGGCGGTGCGTATTCTTTTCTGCCTTTGACGGAAAAAGAGATCGTTGAGAAGTATCAATGGTTATCCAAGCCTGAATTTCTTGATATCTCGGGTTTTGTCAAGATCTTCCCGGGTGCCATCTCGGTCAAATACGCCACCTACACCGGTTATAAGATGGGTGGGCTATGGGGCGTTTTGATAGCCAATTTTGCCAACCTTCTGGCTCCGGCTGTCTGCGTCATGGCTGCGTCGTTTTTATATTTCAAATTCAGGCAGAACCCTGCGGTAAAGGGGGCTTTTTCCATGATCCAGCTTGTTGTCTTTGCCATGATACTGGCGGTTGCGTTTCAGGCAATAGATATCGGCCAGCTGGCCCGTTGGCAATCTTTGTGCATTGTTGTTGCAGCTTTTGCGCTATTTGCGTATACTAAAATTGATCCCGCAGTCATTATTATTCTTGCTGGCCTGTTCGGAGCTCTTGTAAGGTTTTAGTACGGAGGAAGAAAACTATGCCAATGCGTGATGATATTTTGATCGGAGAATTGCTGATTGATGAAGGTGTAATTACTCCAGATCAATTAGATATCGGCTTAAGAGAGCAGAAAAAGACTGGAGATTTTATTTGTACGACGTTGGTGAAGCTGGGTTTTACCACAGAAGAGAAGGTATTTGTTACCCTTTCTCGTCATCTTAATGTGGCATATATCAGGTTAAAGGAGAAAGAAATCGCCGTAGATGTCGTAGGTAGAGTCCCGGCTAAGTTTGCCAGCCATTATAAGATAATGCCTATAGAGTTTAAGGAAGGCCATCTTGTTGTGGCAATGGCTGATCCTTTAAATGTCCGCATTTTGGACGATATGAGGCTGTTGTTAGGTTTTGAGGTCAGGGGCGTATTGGCTACTGAAGTTGAGATCCAGGAGGCTATACGTAAATATTACGGTATTGGCGCTGAGACGCTTGAAAAGATCATTGCGCAAAAGCCTGTTTTCGAGGAGTCAAAAACAAAATTAGCCGGGGTGGAGGACATAGGGGCGCTTGCCGAAGAAGCCTCTATCGTAAAATTCGTCAACCAAATATTATCTGAGGCTATTAAGGAGAGGGCGACAGACATACACCTTGAGCCGTTTCAGGATGAGCTGCGTACTCGTTTCAGGATTGATAGTGTCCTTTATGATATTAATATACCCGATACAATAAGGTATTTCCATCCGGCGATTGTTTCCCGCATCAAGATCATGGCAGGTCTGGATATCGCTGAGCGCCGTCTGCCGCAGGACGGCCGTATAAAGATAAAAGTAGGCGACCAGGAATTAGATTTGCGTGTTTCTATTATTCCGACCATTTTTGGCGAAGCTGTGCAGATAAGGGTCTTGAGTTCGGCGTTTTTCCTGGAATTGAAAAATTTAGGGTTATCCCGTGAGGATCTGGACATAATTGAAAAAGTTATTACGAGGCCCCACGGGATTATTTTTGTGACAGGCCCTACCGGTTCAGGCAAGTCTACGACACTTTATGCGTGCCTTGCGCGGATTAACTCAAGCGCTAAAAAAATAATCACGATAGAAGACCCTGTTGAATATCAGTTAAGAGGCGTGAATCAGATTCAGGTTGTGCCACAAATCGGCTTTACTTTTTCCACAGCCTTGAGGCATATGCTTAGGCACGATCCTGACGTGATGATGGTCGGAGAAGTCCGCGATTATGAAACAGCCGAAATTTCCATAAGAAGCGCTCTTACCGGGCATTTGGTTTTTTCAACGCTGCATACCAATGATGCTGCTGGAGCCGTGACAAGGCTTATTGATATGGGTGTTGAGCCGTTCTTGGTTTCTTCTTCCCTTGAATGCCTGATGGCCCAGCGCTTGGTTAGGGTTATATGCCCACGCTGCAAAGAGCCATTGCCGCAGAAAGCAAAGGACGAAATATTGAAGCACTTCCGTGATCTTCAAGCAGAGTTTTATAAAACAGAACTTTATGAAGGCAAGGGATGTCCAGAGTGCCGTTTTACCGGTTATCGCGGGCGCACCGGTATACATGAGATTTTAGTCATTACAGAACCTTTGCGTGAAATGATCTTGAATCGGGCTTCAAGCCAGCAGATTAGGCAAAAAGCTATAACTCAAGGTATGCGCACCTTAAGGCAGGACGGCCTTGCTAAAGTTTTAGATGGCCTGACGACATTGACAGAGGTTATTCGTGTTACGCAGCAGGAGGGTTGATCTCGGTCATGCCGCGATTCCACTACATAGCCAAATCCCGCCCTAACGAGGTTACTCAAGGAGATATCGAAGCCAAATCCGAGCAGGAAGCTGTGGCCAAGCTTACCAGAATGGGTTATTTTCCAATTTCGGTAACGACAGAATTATTCTTTTTGGAGAAAAAAAGTTTTTTTGGGTTCAGAAAGATTCCAAGTAAAGAAATTGTGTTGTTTACGCGCCAGTTAGCTAGCCTGCTTGAATCTGGAGTCAACGTAATTAAAGCCATCCATATTATTTCAAATCAGGCGCAGAATAAATATCTTAAAATTGTTTTAGATGATGTAGCGCACCGGATTAAAGACGGCAAAACTTTGTCGGAAAGCTTTTCGGTTTATCCGCACCTGTTCTCCGATTTATACCGTGCCATGATTCATACAGGAGAAGTCGGAGGAACGTTAGCAGTAACCTTGAAGAATTTGTCAGATTTTATTGAGAAGGAAGACGAATTTAAGAATTCGGTACAAGCTAGCCTGATTTATCCCTTATTTATCTTAATAGTTGGAATAGTTACGGTGCTTGTGCTTATTTTGTTTGTTATCCCTCGATTGGTTAGCATGTTTGAGGATATGGGTCAGCTTTTGCCTTTGCCAACACGGATATTGATAGCTGTTTCGGACTATCTGCAGAAAAATGGCTGGCTCGTGTCTTTAGTTATATTTGTTTTGGTATTATTTGTGCGGCGCGTAGTGCGCAGTCCACTAGGGCGACTATCCCTGGATCGTTTTAGGATTGAGGCTTTTCTTTTGGGGCAGATCATATTGAAGGCCGAGGTCAGCCGTTTTATGCGCACTCTTTCTTTACTGCTTTCAAGTGGCATACCGATAACGCAAGCTCTTGAGATATCGGCATCCGTTCTTGAAAACACCGTTTTGAAATCCGAGGCAGAGAATTTTAAAGAAGAAATACGCGGAGGTTTGAGTCTTTCTTCAGCCCTGAAGAAATCCAAGTTTTTTCCGGAATTTGTCACCAGTATCGTGATGATTGGCGAAGAGTCCGGGTCGCTTGATAAATCGCTGTTGCGCGTAGCGGTGGATTTCGAAAAAGAGCTCAGCAGAGCTTTAAAAACTTTGATTCAGATCATGGAGCCGGCAGTTATTTTGGCCATGGGACTGGTAGTTGGTTTTATTGTGTTGTCCATGCTTTTGCCTATATTCCAGATTAATCTAATCGTTCGTTAAATGATGTTATTTTCTTTAAAAAAGGATGAAGGGTTTACGTTCTTAGAGATTCTCATTGTCGTTATTATCGCAGGTGTTCTCACTGGTTTTTCGTCCCCTCTCTTAAAAAAAGCTTTTGATAGCGCAGAATTGGACGGGTTTGTTAAAGATATCTATTATTTAAGCCGTTATTTGCAGGGGAGCGCTGTTGAAGAGGGTAAACTGCATTATTTGAGTATCCTGCCGGAAAAAGGCGAGATTAAAGGGTTTTATGTGGAGAATGGCAGCCCTAAAGATTTGGACGGCCGCTTTAAAAAAACATATAAAATCCCTAAGGGCGTAGTTGTTGCGCCGGAACCTTTGGATAAGACAACCATATTTTTTTATCCTGACAGCCACATTGACCCTGTAACTATTAATTTTGAAAACAGGCATAAAAATAGGATCTCGCTTATCGTCAAAGGTGTTATAGGTGAAATTAAGATCCAATAAGGCTTTTTCGTTACTTGAAGTTTTGATCGCGGCTGGCATTCTGGCTACGGTTGTTGTTTTTGTCTTTCGGTCATTTTCTGCCGCGTTGTCTGCGACACGCCTGAGCCAAAACATGTCATTGGCCTGCATGTTGGTTCAAGCGAAGGTGTGGGAGATAGAATCCGGCGTGCAGGCTTTGCCTTTTGGCTCAGAGACCATACAAAATAAGATTTTCAACTGGAAGTATGAATTCCGAGACACAGATGTGCCGGGTTTAAGACAATTGTCGCTGACCGTGTCTTGGAAAGAGAGCGCGCGAGAAAAAGAGTATACATTGGATTTTTTAACGTATATGCTCGAGAAGGGCTAGTATGGATAGGATTAATTTACGGGGGTTTACTTTAGTTGAGCTTCTCCTTGCGGCGTCCATATCTTCGGTGGTAATGCTTGGGGTATATTCTGTTTTTCGCTCAGGGCTATTTGCTTATAATAAGATAGATTCTGCTTCGGCTGTTTATCAATCTTCAAGAATGCTTTTGAGCAAGTTGGAAACTGATTTAAAAAATTCCTTTATCTATACAAGGAATGATTCGTTTTTTAAAGGAGGTAGGAACTTCATCGAATTCTTTACTATTTCTGACCGTTTAAATCAAGACGGAGAGGCGTCTTCTTTTGTTTGCCGAGGCCGGTATGTCTTTGATGGCGAGGTGTTAAAATACAGCTATCCCTGCGGCAGTGATTCATTAAAAACAAACGAAACTCAAGGGCCCGAAGAGCTTATTCTCGGGGTCAAAGATATTTCTTTTAAGTATGCCTATAAGATAGCTGATAAGGATTCGCAATACAATTGGCAAGAATCTTGGCCTGGCGAAGAGAGAGATGTACAGAAGAGCCAATTGGCCGGCAGGCCGGCTGCCGTAGGAGTCGTATTAACATTGAAGGAGCAAATCGATCAAAAGAAAGATGAAGAAAGCACCGTTGTGTTTGAAAAGACGATACCACTGTTTTAAATATAATAGCCTATTGTCCCGAGGTGGTTCAGTTTTGATAGTGGGTTTATGGGTATTGGCTATTCTATCTATCTTTGCCGTAGGATTAGGCCACAGAGCCTCTATCGCCCTGAAGCTGGCGCGCTATCAGAAAGATAAACTAAGTGCCTCTTTTTTGGCAAAAGGCGCATTTTATAAGGCTGCCGCCTTGTTAGGCCAGGATATAAAAAGTGATTCTCCTACGAAGGATTACGATGCGATAGCTGAGTGCGGCGTGAATATGTCCGGCAGTTCGCCGCAATACATTTTTAGCTATAGCGGCGAAGGAAAGAACAAATCATTCGTTATAGGCTATGAGGATCCCGGAGGTAATTTTATCTATGGCATGCGTGATGAAGAAAGCCGCCTTAATATGAATAAAATAATCGAGCCGGATAAGCGTATCCTTTGGGTTGAGCTGTTTCGATTAAAAGGTATTGCCGATGTTGAAAGATTGGCGGATACTATAATAGACTGGCTTGATGTGGATAAAGACAATAGGGCTGGTGGAATAGAGAGCGCTATTTTTAAAAATGAAGGTTTCAGCGTGCCGGAAGAGTTAATAATAGCGCTTGAATATTTTTATGATACGGGTGATGAAAAAGAGAGAGAGGCAAAGGCAAAAGAAACGTTTTCTATGCTAAAAGATCTGGTAACGGTTTATTCAGGGTCTGTAAATATCAACACCGCATCTTTGGATGTATTTAAAGTTATCTTCCGCGCGGCAGTTATCAGCTTAAACAATCCTTCGCTATTATCCGGCTATGCAGATAGCCTGGCGGAGAAAATAGATAATTTCAGGAAGGGTTATGATGGCCTTGCCGGGACTTCAGACGATAATGTTTTTATTGATATGTCCTCGCTTGCGCCTGAATTTTTGGGAAACTTGGGCCCTGAAGAGGCGGCGTTGATGGATGCCTCAAAGGATAATTTTTGTGTTAAATCGGATATTTTCAGGATCAGCACTTGTGGCTATAGTGGTAAAGTTAAAAAAACAATAGAATGTGTTTATGATCGTCGCCAGATGCCTGCAAAAAAAATTTTATACTGGCATGAAAGTTGAATAAATGTATAAACACACTGAAAGTAAGAAAACACTATTTGTTTGTCAATTGACAGACGATTTTTTTAAGGCCGTCAAATACGTCAGAAGCCGCAATGGCAAAAGGGAAGTGGCCGGCTTGGAGGTTGAGGCTGTTTCTTTAGATGATGGCGAAAATGTTTTAAAAGAAAAAGTTGCGCGCATTTTTAAGAAATTAAACTATTGCAGGGATCACGTTATTGTCTCTTTATTGTGCCATCAAGCCACCTGTCGGTATTTAAAGATTCCGGCCCAAAACCAGCAGGAAATAGAAAAAATCGCCTATTTACAGGCTTCCCGCTATCTGCCTTATCCTGCGCATGAGTTGACAGTGGGATACCAGGTTATCTCAGCAGACAAAGAAGGTTATACAGATATTAATTTGATTATTGTGCATAAGAGCATTATAGAGAA
Source organism: Candidatus Omnitrophota bacterium (assembly GCA_016235185.1). GTDB lineage: Bacteria > Omnitrophota > Gorgyraeia > Velamenicoccales > Velamenicoccaceae > UBA9636. The sequence continues at coordinate 20,665 of JACRLT010000042.1, read as the reverse complement.
ATACCTCGAGCTATTTCAGGAGTTAAGGCCCAAAACGCTTACTATAGCTCTGAGTTCTTATGGACTTTCTAATTTTTATCGGCATGCCGTGCAGCAAATCGAACCTGGCGTTGTAATGCTTGTTGACGTTGAGTTGCCCCGCGTGGAACTGGTGATTATATCTCAAGAAAAAGTCCTTTTCAGCCGTTCTTTTAATATCCCGAGGGCTAATCTGCATTGGCAGGATTTATTTCTAGATCAGATAAAAAAGACCCAGGACGCTTATTCGAAGGAGGTGTCTTCCGTTGCTCCGGCAAGAGTAATATTAATGGGGCACGAAAATGCTTCTGTTGAATTTCAGCAATTGCTAAAGGAAAAAGGCGCTATGCCTGTTGAAATTATTTCTTGCGGCGATAAAGCCGGCATGCCAAAGGCGCTTCTCGACAGTAGCGCTTATTCAAGCCATTCTTTTGCTAGTCTCTTTGGGTTTGGATTGAAGGACATAGACAATTCCATTAATCTGCTTCCTTTTGATATGAAGGAGGGTATAAAAAGAGCATCAGGCCGCAAAGATTTTTTAAGAATAGTTTTTCTTTTTTTGGCAAGTGTCATTATGTTGGCCGGAGGCGTTTTTAAGATGCTTGACAATAAGGCCGCTTACTTGAGAGAGCTTAAAGGCGACTTGAATAAAATAGCGAATGAGGCCAAGCCCCTTGCGGAGATAGAGCATAGGCTGCAGCTTTTAGATAATGAATCCGCCAAGAAGCCTACAGGCTTAGATGTTTTGTCCGAATTGCATGAGATCCTACCTGAAAAGATGTTCTTATTAAATTTTAGCTACGAAGAGGCCAGGCAGGTTATTCTGCGCGGCCAAAGTCAAGAGATTAATGCTGTATCTGAATTGGTGCGCAGGCTTGGTAGTTCCGAAACGTTAAAAAAATTTAGCGTCAAGCTTGAATATGCTACTAAAAGAAGAACGCCTTCGGGGGAAGTGATAGATTTCGAGGTAACGTGTTTAAAGACAGGCAAGTGATATGCTGAAATTTTTGACACAGAAAGAAAAGATAATATTATCAGTTGCGGCCGGTCTGATAACAGCTGGAATTGTTTTTAATTTTCTTATAATACCTACCTTAACGGAGAATGCCAGGCTGAATGGAGAAATACGAATTACACGCGGCAAGTTCTTAAGATACACAAAGTTACTGGCTAGCAAAAGAGATATTCAAGAAAAATATGAGAAATTTTATGCTTCTTTTAAAATGTCCCGTATTGAACAAGATGCTCTTGCGGGCATTCTGTCTGAATTCGAAGATTTGGCAGGGGCCTCCGGTGTTCATATTGTGGACATAAGGCCTGATATGGCTGAAAAAGATCCCGGTAAAGTTAAGGGGATAACAGTTGAATTGAGGGTTAAAGGCACAAGCGACGCCTATATGAAGTTTATTTATGCCATTGAAAATTCTCTTTCTTTGCTGCGTATCAAAAAATTCCAGTTAAACGCCAAGCCTAATTCACAAACCTTAGAAGGTGTTTTTTCTATCCTGCAACTCTCCCCCCTGGAGTAAGTAACCGCCTGCCAAGGAAGCGCTTTCCCGAAAATCTTAAAATACACTGGTTTTTGAAATAATTTAATGTTATTTTCTGTATACGTGTAACATATATCCGAAAATCCGCCATTATACTTTGGCGGGTCCGCCAGTAAGCGTGGCGGAGGCAAACCTCCGAAAGGACGCGCCAATTTTTGTGGCGTGAAGGGAAACCTTGGGACGCAAAGTTACGGGTCTAAAGGTAACGCGTTACCTATTGATCGCCGGACGCATCGATAACGTGGAATGAATACCTAGGGCCGCCGAACTGCCGAAGAACAATTCTGGCGGTTTTTTATTTTTTGTGCCGATTTTTTTGAAATTCATTTAATAACATTTTTAAAAACCAGGAGGATGCATGAGGATTTTAAAGAGCAGGGGAGTTGAAGTATTGGTTTGTTTATTGTTAATATCTGTCATTTTTAATCCAACGGTTTTGAAAAATTGTTTTGCTCAAGTCTTTGGTCCTCAGAGTTTGTTCTTCGATGAACTCAAGACTCAATTTGTACAGGCCAATGCAATTACAGTAATACCTATAGGTGTGAATTCCTTAGGGAATGGGAGTCGTGTTGCGTTGAATATTTCAGGCGTGCCCGGAGCGAGTCTGCAGTATGTAACTAATCTCTCTACTCCCGGGCCAAGGGCTGCGGCTAATTTGATATTGCAAAACCCGGCTCCGGGAAATTATACATGCAGGGTTTATGGCATAGATATGCTCTCTGGTAATAATAGTATTTCAACTACTTTTGAGATCTTTGTAAATGGCCCTCAAAACTTATCTCCGACAATAAGCCCAGTTGCGCTGCCTATCAGCGCGCACAGGAGTTTTGGCGCGCCGTCTAATTTGAATCTTGGCATAAGCGGCTTGCCGGGCCAATTCACGATGGATAAATATGTTAATTCGCCTACGGATGTATCAGGCACTCTGATATGGCAGGCGGCTGTTGCGCCTGGGTTGTATACCTTAAAGATAGAGGTATCAGATACCCAGGGCGCTTATTCCACGCTTTCAGTGCCAGTACTAGTAGTCTCAGGCACCACCGCATATCCTGCGCCTGTATTTGATGAATTAAAAACACAATTCTTAGCCACTAATGTTGACGCCATAATACCCATAGGTGTCAACGCTCTTGATAACTCAAGTAAGATTGTCCTAACAGAGGTTGTCGGCTTGCCCGGCGCTGCGCTTCAGATGGTAACCAATCCCGCTAGCCCAGGCCCGCGCGCCGCAGCTAACCTTATCTGGAAACCATACGCCCAAGGCCAATACACTTGTTGCGCTGCCTATCAGCGCGCACAGGAGTTTTGGCGCGCCGTCTAATTTGAATCTTGGCATAAGCGGCTTGCCGGGCCAATTCACGATGGATAAATATGTTAATTCGCCTACGGATGTATCAGGCACTCTGATATGGCAGGGGGCTGTTGCGCCTGGGTTGTATTTGTTGTCAATTAGTGCAAGTGATACTCAAGGTGCTTATGTTATTGTGCAGGTTCCGATAATTGTAGGAGTAGACATAACACCTCCTACTACACCTGTCGTTACAGCAAATAGTTTTTCAAGATCAACAAGCCAATTATATTCTTCATGGACATCTTCCGATACTGAATCAGGCGTTAGTGAATATATGTATCAAATAAGGCAGGATTCAGCCACAGGAATTGTAATTCGAGACTGGACGTCAACCCAAAATTACAATTATGTAACAGCGGGTGCTCTTAGCTTGATTAATGGCAAGAGATATTATTTCTGCGTCAAGGCAAAAAATGGTGTCGGGTTGTGGAGTGGAATAGGTTATTCTAACGGCATAACCGTAGATACCACTCCACCTAGTAAACCTACGGTAGGCGATGCTGGTAACTATACCACCTCTGCCTCTAAGCTTTCTGCATCTTGGGGCGCATATGATTCTATTTCAGGAATCGCTGAGTATCAATACCAGATACTACAGGATTCTATTACAGGAGCAATTATAAAAGACTGGACTTCTACAGGCACTGTGCGCTCTGTTGCACTTACAGGTTTAACTTTGAAAAACGGCAAGACCTACTATTTCAGCGTCAAAGCCAAGAACGGTGCAGGGCTGTGGAGTGAGGTGGGTTTTAGTAACGGCATCAAGGTTGATACAACGGCTCCGATGACACCGAGGGTTGGCGGAGAGTATGTTGCTGCTACTAAAGCCCTTGTAGGAAGCTGGTATTCTGAAGATGCGGAATCCGGAATAGCTGCTTACCAGTTCAGGATCACCCAGAATTCGCCAACAGGCATTGTCATCAAAGGCTGGACATCCGTAGGCACTGAAACAGGATATATGGTGACAGGTTTGAATCTTATACCAGGAAAATCCTACTATTTCAGCGTCAAGGCCAAGAACGGCGCCGGCACATGGAGCGCGGTAGGTTATTCTAACGGGATTACTGTGTCGTAGAAAACAAACGTTTATTGAATCTTGCGAAGAGCGGCCCTTTTGATATATTTTTCAAGAAAGCGTTTTCTTTTGGCTTATGTTGTTGGCTTGAAAAGCCTTTTTCCTATGTTAATCTTATAATGTAAATCGCACATTTGATAATTTGGTAAAAAGCACCTACTGATAAAGGCAAACCAAGAGTAATCTTGGGACGCAAAGCGACAGTCCCGATACAATATCGGGGGGCTGCGTTGCCAAAGAGGGTTGAATTGACGAAAAGCCCTTGAGGTTTGCCTTGAGGGCTTTTTCTTTTAGGAAAGGACAGGGAGCATGAAGGAAGAACGCCAGCAGGATTTAAAGCACAGAGTCATTACCATGCTGAATCGCCAGCAGGTAGATTTTTTGGATAAGATAGGCAAGGACGCCCTTTTTTCAACAGGCCGCAAGTTCTCTCATAACGAAATTCTGCAGGCGCTGGTGGATTTTGCTTTCGAAAATGGTTTCGACGGCGAAAATGTCAGGTCCGCCAATGATTTTAAAGAGAAATCGGAAGAATTAATGAAAAAGAAAGCATCGGAAGAGTCTGCGGAAAGACGCAAATTTCCCCGCATATCCCAGGATCTGCAACTGGCGTGCCGAATTTTGGAATCATGCGACACGCATACGCCTGCCGAGACGACCAATGTGTCGGCATGCGGCATTCAGCTTATCTTACCCAGATATTTTGCGCCTGCGGCCCGTTTGGAGCTTTCTATAAAAGCAAAAGATGAAACGAATATTTTAATGTTTGGCAGGGTCGCATGGACAAAAGAAGATAAAGCCCAGGGCGGGTTTGTGACAGGCATTGAGTTGACCTATGTGAGCGATAAAGAAAAATTTTTCCAGGACATTCTAAAAACGAACAAAACGTATTTCTATTCCGGTACCGAAGAATTCAATAATACCAAAAAAGGAGACGCAAAATGAATAACTTCAAACGCGGCATTTTGTTTTTTGTTTTATCCTCTTTTTTTGCCTTATCAACTGTACCCGTAATATGTTTGGCGGGCGTTACGTACACCAAAGCTCCGCTCTATAAAACAGGCTCTCCCTACATAAAATACTTTATAGAAAAAACTGTTGGTGTCCCTCCGGAATTCAAAGGCTTGACCAGAAGTTATATGATCAGTTTGGGAGGCCTTACGCCCGGCGAAGAAGCACTGATAAATTACGGCTCTTGGGCTTATGATCAAACAATTTTGGGAACGATTGCTTTGGATAACGCGGACACAACGATATTAGATACTTATGTCGCCTATTTCAAGCAATTAACCGATCCTAACAATCCTTTATTTGCAACGACAAGCGCTTTTAATGTAAAAAATGGAACATGGGGCGTCGTTAGAATTTTAGGGCGTAATGTTGCTAATTGGTGGAATACCTGGGATTGGTCGGTTGATACAGGCGCTACGGCGTGTTTGATTGAATACGCCCTTTGCGCCTATCAAAAAACTTTAAAGCTGGACTATAAAAATTTAGCTGTTCTCTTGGGAAGCTACTTATTGGCACTTCAGGATGTTGATGGCGGGATTCGTTTCGCGCCCATAGGCGTCTGGAATCCTCAAGGGCTTGATGTTTTATGGAAGATAAAATCTACAGAGCAGAATGAGCGCGCTCTTTATGCATTTGAGGCGTTGTACCAGATCACGCAGGACGTAAAATATAGCGCGGCCGTTACTTCTCTTAAAAAATGGCTTATCAATATGTATGATAAAACCACTCATCTTTATCGTGCGGCAGCTACTTTTAATGGCACGACTTGGGTTAAAAGTGATTCTAGCTATATGCCCACCGACGTGACTGCCTTCGCGTCCTTGTCAATGATGTTCGCAGATTCTAATTTTGGCAGCACCCAACAAGCAAGAGATGCGGAAATCGATGCCATGTTTGGGGCTATTGAGCAAAAGACCGCATTTTTTGATAACCAGAATAATCTTATGTTATTTCGTTTCACGCCTGTTCAGCCTGGAGCTCAGACTGGCGATTATGGCTCTGTAGAATGGTCTGCTCAAATGGCGCTAGCTTATTTGAGAGCGGCTCAAAACTATGCCCAAAGAGGAGCTTATGAAAAGGCGCAGGCTTATCTTAATAAGTATAATGTTTTAGTTGCAAGTTTAGAGGCTTATTTTATTATTCCGGCTGATGATTTAGCATCGAAGATTGCGCCGTATGCTTCTTATTATCTTAATAAAAGTGTGGCTGGGGGAGTTCCTACAGGCACAGGACACAATACTTTAAATTGTCAGGCAGCATTAGCTTCTGTTTATTTTGTTTTTGCTAAAACAGGCTATGACCCGACTAAATTAGACGGAGGTCCGGGTGTGCCAGTTATTCAAAATATAAGTTTTACCCCTCCCATCCAGCCAGCTGTAGCAGATAACGGGCAATACACCGCTTCAGTAGATCAGCTTTATGCGTCATGGTCATCTTTTGATCCTGAATCAGGTATTGCGGAGTATCAGTATAAAATCACCCAGGATTCAGCTACTGGCACGGTTGTCAGAAACTGGACCTCGGCAGGAAAGTATATTTATGTCACGGCCGGCAATCTGGCATTGCAGCAAGGGAAGACATATTTCTTTTCCGTCAAAGCCAAGAACGGCGCCGGGTTATGGAGTTCAGTTGGTTATTCGGACGGCATAACTGTCACCAGGCCTGATCTTACGATATTTAATATATACAGCGATGTGGGTAAGCTTTCTATAAAAATAGGCAATATCGGCAAGGTAGAGTCTCCTTTAGGCCAGGGGCATCTGTATATCTATATAGACGGAACCCTTAAATGGACCTATGGCCTAAGCACCCTGGCCAATCAGTCATTCCGCCAGCCGGCAGGCGTAACCGTAGTTCAGCCGCAGGTGCTTTCAGGCACGCATAAAATACGAGCCGTCATTGATCCACTCAATAAGGTTATTGAGACGAATGAGAATAATAATACATTGGAAAAAGACGTGGTTTTTTAAGTCAGCGTATTTAAAGCTATAAGCATAAATTATAGATACGATCGGAGGCTAAGATGAAAAAAATCATTAGGTGTAGGATATATATAATTTTGAATCCGCATAATATTACCTTCTGAATTTAGCAATCGTTTTTAAGTTTGGGTACTATTTTTGGCCGTTTTTAAAAAAACGGCCTTTTTTGTTGACAACCAGAGTTAGGAGGTATATCCTCTCTATATAGAGAGTAGAGGAGGTTTATATTTATAACTTATACTTAATAAAAGACTTAGCTCGGTCTACTGGTTACTCAATACATACAATCAAATATTATCTTAAAATAGGGTTAATTAAAGAAGCGGGTCGCAGTCCTGAGACCCGCTTTCGTTATTTTGATGATGCCACTATACAGAGATTAAAGAGGATACGCGTCTTCAGGCAAGAAGGCATGCCAATTAGCCAAATAAGAGATGAGCTACTATAAAGTTTTAGGGTTAGAAAAGGAACCTTTTTCTACAAGCCCTGACCCGGAATTCCTATATTATTCCTCTACCCATGAAACAGCGCTGAAGCGCCTTGAGATCGCCATTCGATTAAGGCGTGGTTTAAGTATTATTCTGGGCGATGTTGGAATGGGCAAGACTACGCTTTCGCGCGCGCTGTTGCGCATCTTTAAGGATGAGCCTGATTTTATCTTCCATATGATTTTAGACCCAAGCTATAAATCTGAATTTCAATTCCTTTATGGCCTAGTGAAGATGTTTAATATCACTCCGGAGTTCAAGTCAACGATGGATTTTAAAGAGGCCCTTGAAAAATACCTTTTTCAGAAAGGTGTTGAGGAGAATAAGACGATCATACTTCTCGTAGATGAGGGCCAGAAGATCAGGCAGGAGAATCTGGAAGTCTTAAGGACGCTTTTAAATTATGAAACGAACGAATATAAACTTTTGCAGCTCGTGATCATGGCGCAGATGGAGCTATTGCCGCGTATTAAGCGTATCAATAATTTCATGGATAGGATCGCATTGAAATACACTATTAATCCATTAGATGAAGCAGAGACAAAACAGATGATTGATTTTAGGCTTAAGCAAGCCGGCTATGATTATTCCAAGAGCCTGTTTACGGATGAGGCCATAAGGCTCATTCATCAATACACTCAAGGGTATCCGCGCAAAATAGGCATGCTGTGCCACGATGCTTTAGAGGCTGCGGTAATGCAAGAAGGCCTGGTAGTCGATGGGAATATCATTCAGGGTTTGCTTATCCAGGAAACTAAGGTGTAAAATGAAGGATAATATTTCTCCCGAAGAGAAACTGTTGAGGTTGATTCGCGGGCAGAAAAAGGCTGGCCTTACTATAGAGGATAAATGTACGCCTGTCTTGCATGGTGCGGCATTGAAACTTAAGGCGGCTTCTGCCGGCATGTCTAGACAGGTTTTGCCTTTTGCCCAACTCTCTGTTGTTATAAGGCCCCTTTTTCTTTTTTCGTTTCTTTTTTTGTTATTTTCTTTTGTATATCCTTTTATTGGATTGGGCAGGCTTAAAGTATCTAGGCCTTTAGAGGGGAAAGCCGTTGATTTACAGATAACCCAGCCCCGGGACATAAAACCTTTAGAAACTTACCTGCAGGGAGTCTCAAAAAGACAAATCTTCGGCACGATGGCGGCTGAAGAAGTTCAAATACCTTTGGGTGCAGTTGATACTGACATCACTAAGGATATTAATCTTGTTGGGATCATTTCAGGTGAGGTTTCACAGGCTGCCATTGAAGACAAGAAGACGCAGAAGACCTACTATGTTAGCAAGGGGCAGTCTATCGGAGAATTCCAGGTAGAAGATATACAGGAAGGGAAAATAATTCTAAATTTTAATGGTCAGAGGGTAGAGCTTAATTTATAATCATACTCATGCGACAGGAGAAAAATGAAAACTAAACAATGTATGGTTTTTGTCCTTATGGTTTTATTTTTTGCTCCTTTTGTTTGGGCTGATGTAAACGATGTTTCCCAGGGGTTAAGTCAGACCGAGGAAGTGGCGGCAAATCTGCCGCAGGACGAGGCTGGGGTGGAATATTCGCAAGCGGCTATGGCAAAGGGAGAAGAGGCGGTGGGCCCCGATGTTGATGAGGCGGTTCCGCCCATTTCTAAGCCGGCTATTGAGAATAAAATATCCCTGGATATCAAAGGCATGGATATAGTGGATGTGTTAAAGATGTTAGCGACTCGTTCAGGTTTGAATATTGTAATCGGTAAGAATGTTTTGGGGCGCGTCACTTTATTTTTGAAAGACGTGGATATCTGGGATGCTTTTGAGATTATACTTTTGGCTAATGATCTGGCATATGAAAAGAAGGGCGATATCATAAATGTCATGGCACAGCGTGATTACGAACTTCAGTACGGCGAGCGCTATAAAGATAAAAAAGAAGCAAAGGTTTTCCATTTGGAGTATGCAAAGGCAGTAAATTTATCCGGTGCCTTAAATCAGATGAAGACAAGTATCGGAAGGATAGTGGTCGACGAAGGTTCCAATACCCTTGTTCTTATAGATGGGCCCGAGAGCGTTAAAGGAATGGCAGAGTTTATTAGAAATGCCGACCTTCCTCTTGAAACAAGGATTTTTAGCCTCAATTACGCTCAGGCCGATAAATTAAGTGCCAAAGTTCAAGAGGTCATAAGCAAGGGCGTAGGTTCGGTAAGGGTTGACGAACGCACCAATAAAATAATCGTTAAGGATTACCCTGCCCAACTGGATGAAATTGAGAAAGTCATCGAGGCATTTGACGAAAAGACGCAACAGGTATTGATTGATGCACAGATTATTGAGCTGAAACCAAGCAATAAATTTGAGATGGGTGTTGATTGGGAGTATTGGTTAAGGAAGAATTTTAAATTTAAAACAGATCTTCCCGTGGGGACAACCGGCCGGTTGCTTCTAGGTACAGTTGCAGCAGCCGCCCCTAATGAGAAGGGTGAATATAAAGCCATTTTGGATATGTTGCGCACTATCGGGGATACCAAAATACTTTCCAGCCCCAGGATCATGGCTTTAAATAACCAGGAGGCAAAAATCCTGGTTGGCACAAAAGATGCCTATATTACTTCAACTACAACCCAGTCAACAAGCACAGCGACAGTTTCTCAATCGGTAAATTTCGTTGATGTAGGCATAAAACTTTATGTTACTCCGACTATCAATCGTGATGGATTCGTGACTATGAAAATAAAGCCTGAAATAAGCTCGGCAACGCGCACTGACATTACTTCAGAGGGGACGATTACTCAAATCCCGATTGTTACGACCTCGGAGACAGAAACTACAGTTATGGTGAAGGATGGGGTGACTATTATCATCGGGGGCTTAAGAAAAGATTCAAGAGAAAAAACCATTAAAAAAATACCCTTTCTTGGCGATATACCTTTCTTAGGTGTTTTTTTCAAAAGCGTATCCGACGACCTTCGGAAAACAGACCTGATCATATTTCTGACGCCGCATATTATTTCCGGCGAGAACCCTTTAGTGGATTTTTCTGAACTAAAACCAAAAGAGGGCGTCAGGTTTAAGATGTTAGAGGGTGATATTTATTCTGATAAAAATTCCGGTATTTTAAAAGAGGTCGAGTAACACTTACATGCCTATTTTAAAGGATTTTAAATTTCATTCTCCCGTAACGCTGTCCGAAGGTTTAAGCCTTTTGGAAAAAGCAAAGGCGCCTATGCTTTTAGCCGGGGGCACGTTTGCGCTCAATTATCTTAAAAAATCATCCAAATACCCATCAGATGTTATCAGCCTGAAAAAAATAGACGCTCTGCATGGGATAAAACCCAAGGGGCAAGGATTTTGGATAGGTGCGACGACTACAATAGCGGAACTGGCTGATTCTAACCTTATCAAAAGCGGATTTCCTTCTCTCTTTGAGGCCTCGGCTAAATTAGGGACAACTCCAATACGCAACATGGCCACTATCGGAGGCAATATTGCCTCGCGCTTCTATTGGGTGGATCTGCCCGCGGTCTTGGTTTCATTAGGCGCGCGCGTCACTGTGGCGACAAAAAAGAAAAAAGAGACGGTCTCCCTGGAAAAGTTCTTATCTGATAAACAATTTAAAAAATATATCCTAACAGGGATCCTTTTGCCTAAAGAAAACCGCCTATCTTTTTATTTTAGGCATACCAGGACTGCGCAGGAAGTGGATGTGCCCAGCCTCGGCGTAGCATTTTCCGGTATAAAAAGGGGCGAGGGGGTAGTTAGTGTGCGCTGCATTGTCAATACCGCATCTTCTCTGCTGGTTGCCTTACGAAATGTCGAAACACTTTTTGAGGGATCGCAGTTACAAAAAATCAATGCAGGGGAGCTTAAAAGGGCTATTCTGGAGGATGCACAAAATACAAAACTCGACGAGTACCGTATACACCTTTTAAATGTTGACCTGGAAAAATTGTCAGAGATTTTGAAAAAATATAACCCATGAAAAAAATCAAGATTGAAATAGATGGAAATGTCAGAGAGCTCCAGGTGCCGGACAGTGAGCTCTTGATAGAAACTCTTCGAGAAAGGTTTGGCCTTTTGGGCACAAAATACAGCTGCCTGGAGGGGGATTGCGGCGTCTGTACTGTGCTCGTAGGCACAAAGAATGTGCTTTCGTGCCTTATTCTGACGGCTGATTGCGACGGCGAAAAGATCACGACCATAGAAGGATTGGCGACTGCCGGCCAGCCGCATCCCTTGCAAAGATCATTTATAGAAAAAGGCGCTATCCAGTGCGGTTTTTGCACACCTGGCATGATTTTGGCTGCAAAGTCGCTATTGGATAAACAGCCGCATCCCAGTGACGTTGAAATAGCCAGGGCCTTAGACGGCAATCTATGCCGTTGCACCGGGTACGTAAAGATCATCGATGCGGTGCGTGAAGCGGCTGGGAAAATCGATAAATGACCAATTATAGAGGAACGCAAAAGTAATGGGAGATTCTTTAAGCGCACAATTAGGGATTTTTTGGCAAGAGTCTGTAAGGGATTGCATTTTAGCTGTAGCGACACGTTCTTTGGAGCGTAACAGCGAAAATGCAAACCGTAACAGACGGCAAAAAATACCGTGCGCAAAGAAGCTGCCATTAGTTTTGCGTAAGTCAATAATTCATGAATAATAAAAATAATACGACAAGCCCGGTCGGAAAAAGCGTTGAGCGCATCGACGCGCGCGAAAAGGCCGCGGGCGAGGCAAAATTTGTCTTTGATATGAAGCTGCCAGGCATGCTTGTCGGCAAGATGTTGCGCAGCCCTCATCCTCATGCCAAGATCATAAGCATTGATACATCAAAAGCGTTAAAACTTGATGGCGTACGCGCCGTTATCACCGCCGAGGATACCTATAAGGTCAAATTCGGTTCCAACGAATATTTTTTTCCTTACACGGTAGACCAGATGCCGCTGGAATCGGAAAAGGCGCGCTATATAGGCGATGAGATAGCTGCAGTGGCCGCGGTGGACGAAGAGACCGCGGAGCATGCGCTTTCATTGATCGACGTCAAATATGAGGTCCTGCCGGCTGTTTTTGATCCGGTTTCTGCCATGAAACCCGGCGCGCCTCAAATACATACGGCCATGAATAATATCGGCGTCATGCTGCCTATGCAGTTCGGCGACGCGGATAAAGCTCTTAAAGAGTCTGATTATATCAGGGAAGATGTTTTTTACCTGCAGAGCGCGGCACACTGCGCTCTTGAGCCTCATGTCTCTTTAGGCCAGTATGAAGTCTCGACGGATAAGATCACCCTTTGGACATCTACGCAGGCTCCTTTTAAGGTCAGAGAGGCTCTTGCCAAGACCTTGAAAATGGAGGCGGCTGATATCCGTGTCATCAAGCTCAATGTGGGCGGCGGTTTCGGCGGAAAGCTCGAGATGTTCCCGATGGATTTCTCGGCCTGTCTTCTGTCTAAGAAGAGCGGCGGCGTTCCGGTAAAGATCACCTGTTCGCGCCAGGAAGAGTTTTCTTTTACCAGGCGTAAACACCCTATGATCTATAAGCTTAAATCAGGCGTCAAGCGCGACGGGACCCTTATGGCGGTGACGGGCGAGGTCGTCGCTGACGGCGGCGCCTATTGCAGTTATGGCCCGACGGTGATCGCTGCGGCAATACTACGTATTTTTATGGTATATAAGATCACTAATTTCCGGATTATAGGTTTTCGCGTGTATACAAACAATCCCATATGCGGTGCTATCCGAGGTTTTGGCGGCGTGCAGTCCGGTTTTGCTGTCGAGTCTCACATGGATATGTTGGCCCGCGGCATAGGCATGGATCCTGTGGAATTCCGCTTGAAGAACGCTACTGACCCGAATACGGAGACAGTGAATAAATTAGTTATCTCATCTAACGGCCTAAAAGATTGCATACGAAGAGCAGCCGAGGCCTGCGGCTGGAAAAATAAATTTGGCGCGGCAAAAGGCGATGGCGATATTAGCCGCGGCATCGGCATTGGCATTGCCGCCGATGTCATGGGTTCAAAGATGTATAAGGCCCATGAATCAGCCGGTTCGATCATAAAAGTGGAAGAGGATGGTTCCGTTTATTTGTTTACCGGCGCCGCCGATACCGGCCAGGGGTCTGATACAGCCATGGCGCAGATCGCGGCGCAGGAATTGGGCGTAGCTTATGAGAGGATAAGGATAAAGGCAGCGGATACGGAGATAACGCCTTTTGATACGGGCAGCTTTGCGAGCCGCGTCACGTTCATTTCCGGCAATGCTACCAAGAATGCGGCGACTGACGCAAAGCAACAGATCTTGGGAGTTGTGGCGCGTGAGCTGAAATTAGAGATCGGAGTTTTGGATATACGCGACGAGCAGGTTGTTAAGGTTTCCGATGGCTCTGCCCTTATGTCTTTTGACCAGGCGGTCGGCCTCTGTTATTCATTTAATTATGGGAACCTTATCATTGGCCGCGGGAGTTATAATCCTAAGACAACTCCAGTTGATTTTAGGACCGGCTATGGCAATGTCTCCGGCAGTTATGGTTTCGAGGCCCAGGTGGCCGAGGTCGAAGTCAATAAAAAGACAGGTGTGGTGAAGATATTAAAGATGTATGATGTCCATGATATAGGTTATCCGATAAATCCTGACAGCGTCCATGGCCAGATCGAGGGCTCGATCGTCATGGGTATAGGCTATACTTTGTATGAAGACCTGAAATTTGCGCAAGGACAGGTAATGAACCCTTCTTTTTCAAAATACAGGATACCGCGTTCCGTAGGCATACCTGCGATAGAATCTATTTTTGTAGAGACTCATGATCCGCAGGGGCCATTTGGCGCCAAGGGTATGGGTGAGGCTTCGCTTTTGCCTACGGCCGCAGCCATCGCCAATGCCATCCATGATGCCGTAGGCGTGCGCATCACGGATCTGCCTATTACGCCGCAGAAGATTTTAGAGGCACTGAAGGGGAAAGAATCTGGCATAGGACATAGTGCTAATGGCATAGGGTAAAGATTTTAACCCTATGCTCTAAGCCATAAGCCCTACGCGAATTTTTTTTAGCTCTTCGGGCGTGTTGAAAGACGAAATAACTCCCGGGTCGCTGACAGTAATTTTGAGTATTTCGTTTTCGTGTTTATGGATCATGATTGAAAGCGGCTCATCGTCCCCTGATCTCATCAGTTCTTCTTTGAGCTGCATGGAAAAAATGGGCGGATGGCCGTTTCGTCCTTGGTAGGCAGGGATTAAAATAAGCGGCGCTCTCTGAATAAATATATGGATCAGTTCGTCAATAGTGTCGGCCGAGACCGCGGGCATATCCACAGGCAAGAGCATTATCCCTGCTGATCCCGGGGTAACAGATTTTAGCCCGGTTTTAAAAGATGAGGTTTGGCCCAGCGCGTAATTTGTGTTTACGACGTATTTGATACGCGCTGGGCAAGTAAGCAGGGGGGCAATCGTAGTAGCCTCGTGGCCCAAGACGAAGATAATCTCGGAAAGGCCGGTTGAAAGAAGTTTTTCCTGTATTATTTCGATCACGGTTTTTGAGCCTATGCGGGCCAAAGGTTTTGGCGAGCCAAACCGTGAACTTAGTCCAGCAGCTAAGACCAGGCATGAAACCATAACATTATCTTAGAGAAGATGGAAATATTATTCAACAAGATTCTTGAGACAGTGCGCAGTAACAGTAGTTGCGTTTTGGCAACGGTTGTTTCATCGCACGGTTCATCGCCGAGAAAAATAGGCGCAAAGATGGTTGTTTTTGGCGATGGTTCAATCCAGGGCACTATCGGCGGCGGCGGGCTGGAAAAATTAGTCATAAAAGACGCCCTGGAGGCCTTAAAAAGAAAAAAGTCGTATCTCAAGGATTATCCTCTTGATAAAAAATCAGGCCTTCAGGTATGCGGAGGAAAAGTCTCTATATTTATTGAGGCTTTGGAGCCTGCAAAGAAATTAGTCATTGCGGGCGCAGGACATATTGGCCTGGCTCTTTCTTTTATCGCCAAGCTTTTAGGTTTTTTTGTAATTGTAGTAGATAACAGGCGGGTGTTTGCCGATAAAAATAGATTTCCGCATGCGGACCGCATCATATGCGCTCCTTACAAGCGGGCCCTGGCGCAAGTTGAAATAGGCAAGGATACTTTTGTGGTTATTGTTACGCACGGCCATGTGCATGATACAGAGTGCCTGGAGGCTGCGCTGGAAACCTCTGCCGCATATATAGGAATGATAGGCAGCCGCGCCAAAATTAAACATGTCTTTGGTCATCTTTTGAAAAAAGGCGTCAAGAGAGGCGAGCTTAAGCGTGTTTATTCGCCGGTAGGCCTGAAAATCGGGGCCCAAACACCGCAAGAGATAGCTGTGTCCATTGCGGCAGAAATGATACAAGTCGGTAAACAGACAACAGAGGGCAGAGGTCAGAAAAAATTACCAAAAACTTAAAAACATAAATGTTTTTCTGTTATCTGTCATCTGATTCCTGTTTTCTGAAGAATGGAGGAACAAATGTCTTTAGAAGTTATCAGACAGATGGTTTTAGACGCCGGCATGGGTTATTTCGCGACCTGCGAGGGCGGCCAGCCGCGGGTGCGGGCCATGATGCCTATTTTAAGGGATGACGGGAAGCTATTGGCAGCTACGTTCCCTTCTACAAAAAAGGTGGGCCAGATAGCTAAAAATCCTAAAGTGGAAATATGCTTTGTGGACAGGAAATTAAGCCATTGCCGGATAGAAGGGAAGGCCGAAGTCAGCCAGGACTTGGGGTTAAAAGAAGAGCTCTGGAATAAGCAGATGATGTTGAGGCAGTTCTTTTCCGGGCCTAATGACGCCAATTTCGTCTTGATCGTCATTACACCTGTAAAGATCAGCATGATGAATATAGGCGATAAGGGTTATACAGAGGTAAAGATATAACATCTGAGCTCGAGGTCCGACCTCGGCCCCGAATGGCGAGGTCGGACCTCGAGGGATTTGATAGGACCTCGAGGGATTTGATATGCGGATGAAGAAGAAGTTTGACCATAAAAAATTAAAGATACATGACCCTGCACTTTGTAAGGAGTGTTTCAGGGGTTCTTGTTGCCGTTGGGGCGTGGAGACCGATCTGTTGGAGGTTGCGCAGATACTTGAAAAGAGACTGGATATTCCCAAGCCGTGGTTCGAGTTCCTGGGCCGCGATAAGAGTTTCCCGTCAGGCTATAAATTCAGCACGCTATTAAAAAACCGCCGGTGCATCTTTCAGGATGATAATATGCGCTGCCGCATTTATGAGGTACGGCCCCGTTTTTGTTCGGAATTTCCGCTTGAGGACGGCAAGCGGGCCTCATATTATGACGAGCTGTGCCATCACGCCAGAGCTAAGAAGAAGAAAAAAAAGAAAGGTAGATAGGCCATGTCTATCATTGTTTTAGGGACTGCGGCACTTGATACTGTTAAGACGCCTGCAGGGAAACGCCGCGAGATGTTGGGCGGATCAGCTGTCCACTTTTCTATGGGAGCCTCTTTTTTTACCCAGGTTAATCTTGTCGCTATCGTAGGCCGGGACTTTCCAAAAAAACATATCGGATTCTTAATAAAAAAAGGCATAAACCTGACTTCGCTTATCGTCGAACACGGTAAGACTTTCCGTTGGGAAGGCGAATATCGGGGAGACCTGAACTCGGCTTTGACCTTGAGCACGGAATTGGGCGTATTGTCTGCGTTCCGGCCTAAAGTAGCCGAGCATCAGCGCCATATTGAGAATATATTTTTAGCTAATGTTGACCCTGATATCCAACGCCATCTTTTATCTATGATGCATAAACCCAGGCTCGTGGGTTTGGATAGCATGAATTATTGGATAGACCATAAGCGCAAGTCTTTAATGCGCCTGATGAAGGATGTCCATATTTTTGTCGCTAATGACGCAGAAGCCCGCAGCCTTTCGGGCGAGACGAACCTGATCAAAGCTGCCAAGGCATTGCGTAAGATCGGCGCCCCGATCATAGTCGTCAAAAAGGGCGAGCATGGCGTCTTGGTCTATTGCGATGATTTTATCTTTTGCCTGCCGGCTTATCCTGTCGAGAGGATAGTTGATCCGACAGGCGCCGGAGATACCTTTGCCGGAGGTTTTATGGGGTATCTTACGCTAGTCAAAAAAATAAATGATTCCAGCATCAGAAAGGCCATAAGTTACGGCACCATCATGGCTTCGTTTAATGTGGAAGGGTTCGGCGTTGAGCGCACTTCGAAGATCACGAAAAGAGAAGTCGACGAGCGTCTTAGGTATTTTAAAAAAATAACCATGTTTTAAAAAGGATCTTGGAAGATACATCCGGGAGACGGTAGTGAAGATAAGGGCGACTCAATTTTTTATCATAGCGTTGTTTTTGGCAGGATGTGCTTCAACGCGGCCTGAAAAGGAAAGAATGGACAGCTTGACCGTGCAATTGGAGTCCGCCTCTCATAAGTTCGAATTGGCAAAGAGGGAAAACCTTAACTTAAAGAAAGAGCTGATCCTTTTTAAAAAGTACCAGGATATAGACACAGCAAGGTTTATTGCGGCCCAGGCGGACTTTGAGAAAGAACTTGCTGGAGAGATAAGCGCGGGCGAAGTCTGGATACAGATGACAGACCGCGGCTTGATCGTAGTTATAGATGCAGAGAAGCTTTTTGTCTCGGCAAGCAACGCTTTAAGCGATCCCGGCAAGGAGTTTTTGGGAAAGATCACAGGGCTTATCGGCCAGTATTTTGTCACGAACTATATTTACATCGAAGGCCATACGGATAATCAATCTTTGGCTGTCTTTGAGTGGAAGTCCGACTGGGAATTTTCTTTTGCGCGCGCCTTGAGCATCTTAAAATACTTTACCGAAAAAAAAGGCATGGACCCTTTGAGGTTTTCGGCCTCGGGCTTCGGACAGTACAGGCCTCGCGCCTCAAACGATACGAAAGAAGGCCGTCGCCTGAACCGCCGCATCGAGATAGTCATATCGCCGCAGAAAACCGTCAAGTACCCTAAAAATTAAAGAGGATCTATATGTCGCATGATATTTTTTTAACGCAGCAGGGCTATGAGAAATTAAAAAATGAGCTGGACCTGTTAAAAACGGTCAAGCGGCGCGAGATAGCTAAGGCGCTTGAAAAGGCGCGTTCCATGGGCGATCTATCGGAAAATGCCGAGTACGATGCAGCTAAAGATGCGCAAGCGCATCTTGAGAAGAGGATAAGGGAGCTGGAAGATAAATTGAGCCGGGCCCGTATCATAGAGCACGAGGATATACCTAAAGATAAGGTATATATAGGCGCCAAAGTAGGGTTGCGCGACGAAGATACGGAGGAAGAGCTTGAGTATTGCCTGGTTTCCCCTGCGGAAGCGGATTATATTTTAGGCAAGATTTCTATCGAGTCGCCTATCGGCAAGGCGCTTTTGGGCCGCAAAGTCGATGAAGTCGTTGAGATCAAGGTTCCGGCGGGTATTTTAAAATACAAAATTCTTTCAATCAGCCGATAGCTATGATCGATCTACGCGCTAGATGCGGGAAACAGGGGTTATTTATTATTTTTGTCGCTGCCCTGGCCGTAGTCATTTATATTATAGCCCGGGTGGCCAGCGAGAATGACGAGTCACGCATCAGAAAGGTCGTCTATGCCGGTGCGCTCGGCGTGGAACGAGAAGATGCCGCCAAGTGCGCCTCGCTTATTTCCGATAGCTACTTAGATAAATACGGCAACAACAAGCTGTCATTTTTAAAGTTAGTCTCCGAACTTTTCAGAGAGTATCAGGATTTCAAAGTCGATATCAAACAGCTGAATGTAGATATTAAGGATGCGGATGCTTTTGTTGATATAGGTTTCAGGTGTTATTTTAAAAAGGCGCTCGAGGCTAAAGTTTACTATGATGACGGTAAACTCAAACTCAACCTTAAGAAGGATAGCGGACGCTGGAAGATCGAGTCCGTTGAATACCTGGGTTCAAATGAAGTGCTGTTCTTGCAAAGTGTTGCGTGATTATTTTCTGATATCCAGCGGCATGTTGGAAGGCGAAAGTTTGGCTATAATTGATCCGATTGTTTTCTTATAGGCTGGTTTTATACAAAGCGCCGCGCAAGTGTCAAGCGCGGTTTTTTGCAAAGAGGCCATTTTTTTCAAGGTATAATCGTAAGAGCCGCTTTCAATAATAAATCTCCTAAAAGACCCCAGGTCAGCAAGCGTTTTATTCTTCTTTTCCAGGATCTTCTTAAAATCCGACCTCTTCTTGCCTTTGAGGCTCGTAAAAGTATTGTAGACCAATAGGGTCTTTTTTGATTCATTCAAGTCAGATAATACTGGTTTGCCGATTATCTCTTGTGAGGCGAATAGGTCTAAGAAGTCATCGTATATTTGAAAGGCCTGGCCTGCGGCTATCGCGAGTTTTGAAAGTTTACGCAGTTCATTCGCTTTTGCACCAGCCAAAATAGCGCCCATAATAAGAGGGCACTCAAAGGTGTATTTGGCTGTTTTCAGGGTATAGATCAAAAAGACGTCTTTTTCACAAAGCGTCTGGATCTCTTTAAATCCGTAGATGACATCGATAAATTCTCCTGCCCCCGTATATGCGGCTGTCTCGACGAGTTTTTTAAGAGCCAGTTCTTTTCGGGCGCTGTTTTCTTTGACCGCAAGGAAGGCTTCTATCCCCAAAGCGAATAAGATATCGCCGGCCACTATCGACAAAGACGCGCCGATCTTTTGGCCGCCAGGAAGCTTGATATTTTGATCGAACATTTTATGCAAGGTAGGTTTGCCGCGCCTTAGGTCAGAGTTGTCGATCACGTCATCGTGGATCAGCATGTAGTCATGCAGGAGCTCAATGGCGGCAGCAGAGGTAAAAAGCGGTTTTTCAGGCGACATACTTTTGCCGGCGTATCCTTTGTAACTTAAGATAAAAAGAAGCGGACGGATGCGTTTACCAGGACGCATGACAAAATCTTTGCTGAATTCCAATAGGCTGTCTGAAATAAGGCCCAGGCTATAGCGCCTGTTGGCGCTTTCCAAGAGGTCATTTAAGGCGGAATTGATCTTTTTTAGGAGGAGTTCTATCACGGCCCTATCGTAGCATAAAACTTTTGACGTCACAACATTATTCAATTATGTTTCCAGGGTCACCAAGTCACCTGTCACCCAACAATTATAAATAACCAATCACCAAGATACAAACACCAAACAAGATACAAACTTCAATAATCAATTACCAAATACGAAATCATCATCAAATCTTT
>JACRLT010000041.1 GCA_016235185.1 Candidatus Omnitrophota bacterium | reverse complement strand
CATAAGCTTAAGATTATGCGTTACTGGATGATTGTTTTATTGGTCTGGAGCCTCATTTACTGGATCAGGCAGAACGGATATCTTTACCGCTCCATCTCTTCCAGCCTCAAAGGCAAAAGCCTAAACGAATGCAAACAGGCTCTGCTTAAGCTCATTCTCTTCTCATCCTATGCTTCTTTGACAAAGAACAAAAAACGTTTACCTATGAAAAATTAACAAAGTACTGATGGTTAGTTTGAGGAAGTTTTGCAAAAGCTGTTTACCGTATTTGGTCATGATGGATTCAGGGTGGAACTGGACGCCGTAAATAGGATAATCCTTATGCCTTAGGCCCATGATCTCTTTTTGTTTGGTCCAGGCCA
This sequence comes from Candidatus Omnitrophota bacterium, assembly GCA_016235185.1. GTDB lineage: Bacteria > Omnitrophota > Gorgyraeia > Velamenicoccales > Velamenicoccaceae > UBA9636. The sequence goes on along the minus strand of JACRLT010000041.1, from coordinate 22,317 downwards.
ATACTTCCAATTCTTTGGGGAAACTCTTGGCCTCGACCAGCAGAGAGTGATAACGCGTGGCTTCAAATGGATTCGGCAAACCTTTAAAAATAGACTCACCTTTGTGGTAGATCTGGGAGGTCTTTCCGTGCATAAGGTTTTTGGCGCGGATTATTTTTCCTCCAAAGACGAAACCAATAGCCTGATGCCCAAGGCACACGCCTAAGATCGGGACCTTGCCTTTTAATTCGTTTATCACCTTACAGGAAATGCCTGCATCTTGCGGCGTTCCCGGCCCTGGAGAGATCACTATAGCCTCGGGCGCCAATTTCTTTATCTGGCCCACCGTTATCTTGTCATTACGAAAAACCTTAAGGTCTTCCCCCAACTCTCCGAGATACTGGACAAGATTATAGGTAAAAGAGTCATAATTATCGATCATCAAGATCATTGTTATTCCTTCGCCCGCTCTATCTTTGCTCCTAATTGCTTTAACTTAAAATCCAGGCGCTCATAACCGCGGTCAAGGTGATATATCCTAGACACCTCGGTCTTGCCGCGTGCCACCAAACCTGCCAAGACAAGGCCTGCTGATGCCCTCAAGTCCGATGCCATGACAGGCGCCGCGCTCAATTGCTTTATCCCGTGCACTATCGCATACGGGCCTTCACGTTTTACTTGCGCGCCCATACGATTGAGTTCAGCGACGTGCATGAAGCGGTCCGGATATATCTTTTCTGTGATAACGCTTATGCCTTCGGTTATGCTCATGAGCGTCATGAACTGCGCCTGCGCATCCGTAGGAAAACCCGGATACGGCAAGGTCACGATGTCAAAAGGCTTAAACTTTCGCATCGTCTTTTTTACGAGGATGCCGTCTTTTAATATCTTTAAACTGATGCCGACATCTTTAAGTTTTTCTAAAACTGCCATCATATGGTCGGCCCGCGCCCCTTTGACGAAAACCTCGCCCCTTGTTATGGCAGCGGCCATAACAAGAGTAGCAGCCTCGATCCTGTCAGGGATGACCTCATATTCTACGCCGTGTAATTCCTTGACGCCCTTGATCTCAATACAAGGTGAGCCTTCTCCTTTGATCTTTGCGCCCATTTTGATAAGGAACCTGGCTAGATCTACAACTTCGGGCTCACAGGCCGCGCTCTCGATAATAGTTGTGCCCCTCGCAAGCGTTGCGGCCATCATGACATTACCCGTAGCTAATACAGACGAGCCAAAAGGGCCGCCTAAATAAATATGGTCGCCCTTTAAGTGCCTGGTTTCGGCATGGACATAACCTTCTTTGACCTGGATCTTTGTGCCTAACTTGGCCAGGCCTTTCAAATGCAGGTCAACAGGCCGAACGCCGATAACGCAGCCGCCGGGCAAAGAAACCTTGGCTTTCCTGTATCGCGACAAAAGCGGGCCTAAAACACAAAAAGAAGCTCGCATGGTAGAGACAAACTTATAAGGAGCCTCGACCTTTTCTGTGCCGTTCGGCTTAATAACTATCGTATGGTCCTTAAACTCGTAATTCGACCCCAGATAGCGCAAGAGCTTAAGCATAGAGACCGTGTCCCTTAGGTCAGGCGCGTTTTTAATGACACACCTGTCTTTTGTCAGAAGTGTCGCTGCCAGGATAGGCAAAAGCGAATTCTTGGAACCCGCGACCTGGACCGTGCCCTTTAAAGATACGCCGCCTTCAATGATCAGTTTATCCATTAATTTTGCCTCTTTAAGTGTATTTCCTTACAAAATTAACTCCGAAGCTTGCGCAGTCCGCCACTGAATCAATGGCGGACAAGCGGCCAAGCAAGGAGTAAAATTTTATTTCTTTTCAATAATTACCACGCGATCAACACCGCAAAGGTCTTTTATGAACTGCATGTTTTCCCACACGGAAGTATCGGAAAAAATCTTTTTTATCCCTTCGGCCTGGCTGTCACCTATCTCTAAAAATATCTTACCGCCAGCCGTCAGATGTTTACGCGCGCCTTTTTCTATTTTTTTGTAATAATAGAAACCGGCGTCAGCCGCCAATAACGCGCAAGACGGCTCATTTTTCACGTCTGGCGGCAACTCTCGATACTCTTTTGGTGAGACATACGGCGGATTTGATACAATACAATCGAACATCTTTTTTTGCTTATGAAAACAGGAAAAGATATCCGACTTTAAAAAAGCTACCTTACTTTCGGCATGGTTGAGCTTTGCATTGGAGCGCGCTTTTTTCAGGCATACATCTGAAATATCCACGGCAAAAATATTAAGGCGCTTTTTTGCGTCGTTAGCTGCCAGGGAAATAGCGATATTGCCAGAACCTGTTCCGATATCCAAAACGTCGAGCTCTTTATCCAAAGGGCCAATCCATTGTAAGACAGCTTCCACGAGCACTTCGGTCTCGGGCCTTGGGATAAGTACGCCGCAAGCTACCTTGAACTTTAAACCCATGAATTCAGTATCACCGACCAGGTACTGTAAAGGCTCGCCGCTGGCGCGCCTTGTCAAAATTTTTTCTAAACGGTTGAATTGCCTGTTCGATAAAACGCTGCGGCCGCGTTCCAGGTAAAGGCCTCCCCTGTCGCATTTAAGCACCTTGCAAAGAATAGTCTCTATCTCATTCATTGATTTTGTCTTTTTAAGTTTATTTCTCTACAAAATCAACCCCCGAGCCTGTTCCAAAAATATCGTATGAGATTTTTGGAACATGTTAGGCGAGTGGGGTCGCATTATCATTCCTTCTTTTCGCTTTCGGCCTTTATAAGCGCATCGGTCAATTCGTCGAGATCGCCTTCTAATATCTGCTCAAGCGCGTGTGACGTAAAACCTATGCGGTGGTCGGTGACGCGGCGGTCAGGAAAATTATAGGTACGGATCTTCTCGCTGCGGTCGCCTGTGCCCACCTGGGACTTTCTCATTTCAGACCGCTCTATCTGCTTCTTTGATATCATATCATCCAAGAGCCTGGTCCTTAATACACGCATGGCTTTGATCTTATTTTTTAATTGTGAACGTTCGTCCTGGCACGTTACTACCAGGCCGGTAGGCAGGTGTGTTATCCTGACCGCGGAATCCGTAGTATTGACGCTCTGGCCGCCGTGCCCTGAAGAACGGTAGACGTCTATCTTTAGATCTTTTTGGTCGATGACGAGGTCCGTTTCTTCAGGTTCAAAAAGAACCGCGACTGTCGCAGCAGAGGTATGGATACGGCCTGATGCTTCCGTTGTCGGCACGCGCTGGACACGGTGCACGCCGCTCTCATACTTGAGCCTCTTATATGCCTCACGCCCGCGGACGCTAAAGACCACTTCCTTAATACCTCCAAGATCGGTAGGATTTATCTCCATCAATTCGACTGTCCAACCTTTAGAGGCAGCATACTTCGTATACATGCGATAAAGGTCCGCGGCAAAAAGGCTTGCCTCCTGGCCTCCTGTGCCACCCCTTATCTCCACCATGCAGTTGCGATTTAAATCAGGGTCAGGCGCTTTGGTCAATTCCTCAAGCGAAAGCGTCAGGCGCACGCTCTTCTTGTTGAGATCGTCTACCTCGGCCGCAGCCAATTCCAAGAACTCGCTTCCATGGCTCTTATCGGAAAGGATATGATTCAGTTCGGCGATCTGTTTTTGCACATCCAGGAATTCATCGTATTTCTTGACGACCGGCGAGATCTCGGACATCTCCCTGGCATACTTAGCGGTCTGCGCGCTATCCGTCAGCACTTCGTGGTCCGACAGAAGATGTTCAAGCTCGCTATAGCGCTTTTTCAAGTCTTCGAACTTATTATTCATTGATAACTATTATTTATCTTTTTTATACTTCTTCATGAATTTCTCGACGCGGCCCGCAGAGTCGATGAACTTCTGCTTACCCGTGAAAAACGGATGGCACTTTGAGCAGATATCGACGCGGATGCTCGGCTTGGTCGAGCGCGTATGGATGACCTCTCCGCACGCGCAGATGATCGTGGCTTCTTTGTACTGTGGGTGGATTTTTTCCTTCATTTTTGCTCCTTTTTGTGACTTTTTATTTTATTGGTTCATGCTATCCAGGAAAGCATCATTATTCTTAGTTTTTCCGAGCTTGTCAATTAAAAGTTCCATTGCCTCCGCCGAGTTCAGCTCGTTTAGGACCTTTCTTAAAATCCAGATCTTCTGGAGGTGTTTGGGGTCGATCAAGAGCTCCTCGCGCCTTGTATTTGAGCGCTTGATGTCAATAGCCGGATAAATACGGCGCTGGAACAGGTTACGGTCCAGCTGGAGCTCCATGTTGCCGGTGCCCTTGAACTCTTCAAATATGACTTCGTCCATACGGCTTCCGGTATCGACCAATGCAGTCGCGATAATAGTCAAACTGCCGCCCTCTTCCAAAGCGCGAGCCGCGCCGAAGAACCGTTTTGGCTTATGAAGCGCATGTGAATCCATGCCGCCGGTCAGGATCTTTCCGCTGTGTGGCACTACCGTGTTATAGGCGCGCGCAAGGCGGGTGATGCTGTCCAAAAGGATGACGACATCTTTTTTATGCTCCACAAGCCTCTTGGCCTTTTCCAATACGATCTCCGCCACCTGGACGTGCCTTTCCGCCGGCTCGTCAAACGTCGAGCTTATGACCTCGCCTTTTACGCTGCGCTGCATGTCCGTGACTTCTTCCGGCCTCTCATCTATCAAAAGCACTATCATGACCGTTTCAGGCGCGTTTTTGGTTATGGCGTTGGCGATCTTCTGCAAAAGTACCGTCTTGCCGCTGTAAGGCTGCGCGACTATCAAACCGCGCTGCCCCTTGCCTATGGGGGTCAACAGGTCCATTATGCGCGTTGAAATATCGTCTGTGGAATTCTCCAGCATAAACCGCTCTTGCGGATAAACAGGGGTCAGGTTGTCGAACAATATCTTATCTTTGGCCGCTTCCGGATTTTCAAAGTTCACAGCTTCGACTTTTAAAAGCGCAAAATACTTCTCGCCTTCTTTCGGCGGGCGTATTTGGCCGGAGACCGTATCTCCGGTCTTAAGATCGAATTTCCTGATCTGCGACGGTGAAATGTAGATGTCGTCCGGGCATGGCAGATAATTGTAATTGGATGAACGCAGGAACCCGAACCCTTCGGGAAGGATCTCCAGGACCCCTTCGCCGAACATCAGGCCCTCTTTTTCGGCCTGGGCCTGCAGGATCTTAAAGATCAAGTCCTGCTTTTTGGAACCGCTGACCCCGTTGACGCCAAGCGTCTTGGCAAACTTCGCCAAGTCGGAGATCTTCATTTCTTTCAGTTTTGCTATTTCCAGTTTTTCCACTTTGTTCCTCCTTTAAGAAAAAAATCCATGAGATTTTTTACTTGATGAAAGGTTTGTTTTTTATCCATATTATTATCTATAACAAAATCACAGGCCGAGATCTTTCTGTCCAGAGGCCATTGAAAACGCATACGCTCCAACATGTCTTTGGGAGCAAACTTTCCGCCCGCAAAAATGCGTTTTTTCTGGATAGCCGGCGCTGCGGCAACCACCACTGTAGCGTTAAAAAGCTTATCAAAACCTGTTTCGAAAAGAAGAGGCACTTCTACGGCACAAACGGCAAACCTGTTTTTACTTTTACTTGCGTTTTGCGCGATCCACGTACGTATGCTTTTTTTTACGATCGGATGGATCACGCCCTCCAGCCTGGCCAGGTCTTTATGGTTATTAAAAACCCTTTTGGCTAAAAGATGCCTGTCAACCCTGCCTTTACGCAAGACGTCCGGGCCAAAGAGCAAAGATATCTTTTTCTGCAGGCTTGCGTTATCTTTAAGTTGCGCGTGGACGATATCGTCCGAACTAAGCGTCATGGCTCCGAGCCGTTTGAACATGGCAAGAACCGTCGTCTTACCTGTACCGAACCCTCCGGTCAAACCTAGCGTCTTCACCGCAGCGCCTTTTTGTACATCTCGACATATCGCTTAGCCGATTCTTTCCAGGAAAAATTAAGTTTCATGATGCGCCCGATGACATCCTGGCGCTTTTTTTTATCGGCCAATACGGCCCTCGCCCTCTGGATCGCTAAAAGAAATTCTCCGGATTCATACTTGGTAAATACAAACCCTGACCCGGTATTGTTTTTCTGATGATAATCCTCTACGGTATCGCTCAATCCGCCTGTCTTATAAACTACCGGGACAGCCCCATACTTAAAACTTATCATTTGAGCCATACCGCACGGCTCGAACCTCGAAGGCATAAGGAAAATGTCTGAACCGGCGTAGATCTTGTGCGCGAGCGGATCGTCAAAAAACTGGCTATAAAATACAGAGTTAGGGTTTTGACCGGCTATCTGCGACAAAGACTCCACATATTTAGGGTCGCCTACGCCCAGTATGACCACCTGGAAACCTTGTGCGATCAACTGCGGCAGTATATCCAGGATAAGGTCTATGCCTTTTTGCTCGACCAGCCTTCCTACAAAACCGCACAGAGGTATCGCCTCTGCCTTTGTCAGGCCGCATGCCTCTTGAAGCTTTAATTTATTTTCTTTTTTGGCTTCAAGTTCATGGAAAGAATAATTTTTAAAGACCAGCGGGTCTCCTTGCGGATTCCATACCTTGTAGTCAATGCCGTTGGTAATGCCGAAAAAACAGCCTCTTCTATTCCTCAATACCCCGTCTAAGCCGCAGCCGTATTCTTTTGTCTGCACTTCAACGGCATGCGTTGGGCTCACGGTATTTATGATATCCGCGTATTGGATGCCGCCCTTCAAAAGATTGATCTTGCCGTAAAATTCCAGCCCGGCAATGTTGAAATACTCCAAGCCTAGCTGCGCCTGCGGCAATTCTTCTTTTGGAAAAATGCCCTGGTAAGAAATATTGTGGATTGTCAGGACCGTCTTGGGTATCTTGGCTCCCTTAAAGTACCGGGCGCCGTACTCCGACAGATATACCGGCACAAGCGACGTCTGCCAATCATGGCAATGGATAATGTCAGGGATGAAGTTTATCCTCTTAAAAGTTTCCAACGTTTTCAAGCTGAAGTAAGAAAATCTTTTTAAATTATCGGGATAATCTCCGAGACGGTCGCCGTAAAGGCTTTCCCTTAAATACATGCCATGCTTCAAAAAATAAACCTTCACATTTTCGCCTATCTTTGCCCAGTCTATGGTCTCATTAAGAGTATGGATTATGAGCCTCGAAACATCGACTGACCGATAGCGGGGCATAAAGACAACGACTTCGTGCCCTAAATTTTCCAACTCAAGAGGCAAAGCTCCGCATACATCAGCCAAGCCGCCTGTCTTGGCAAAAGGCACCGCCTCGCTTGTCATGAAAGCTATCTTCATATCAGCTAACCTCCTGTGTATCTAGCCAATTTTTCCCTACTGAAATAGTGGTCTTTAGCGGCACTCTAAGCGAGATAGCTTTTTCCATACAGCCCCGCACCCGCGCTATCAGCTGATCTATCCCCTTTTTCCTGGCCTCGAAAACAAGTTCATCGTGGACCTGCATGATAAGCCTGGCCCCCAGATCTTCCTTCCTTAAAGTGCGGCCGACATCGACCGTCGCGAGTTTTATCAGGTCCGCCGCAGAACCCTGGATCGGCGCGTTGATCGCCTGGCGCTCGGCGAAGGCCCGCACTGCCATATTAGCGTTGTTGATCTCCGGAATATAACGCCTGCGGCCCAAAATGGTCATGACATACCCGTTTTTTTTGACAAAAGCTATCTGGCTGTCTAAAAAATCCTTGACCTTCGGATAACGCGTAAAATACTCGTCGATAAAGGCCTGCGCGGCCGCCGGCGCGATCCCAAGATCTTTTGCCAGCCCGTAGGAACTCATGCCGTAAATTATCCCGAAATTCACTCGCTTAGCATTGTCGCGCATCTGGCCGGAGACTTCTTTCTCATCAACGCCGAATATCAAAGACGCAGTGTAACTGTGGATATCTCGGTCCTCGTTAAAGGCCTCGATCAAAGCAGGGTCTTGCGACAAATGGGCCAATATCCTTAATTCAACCTGGGAATAATCGGCAGACAATATCACATCATAACCTTTTGACGGTACAAAGGCACGCCGAATGCTTGCCCCGAGCTCGGTCTTGATGGGTATGTTCTGCAGATTTGGGCCAGCAGAACTAAGGCGGCCGGTCTCGGCCCCGACCTGATTAAATGTGCTGTGGATGTTCCCGCTTTTTACGTCTACAAGCTGCGGCAAGGCATCTATATACGTTGTCTTAAGCTTTGATATCTGCCGGTACTCCAAAAGGATCTTGGGCAATTCATTGTCGCGCGAGAGCCTTGTCAGCACCTCTTCATCCGTAGATGCTCCGGTCTTGGTCTTTTTGATGACAGGGAGTTTGAGCTTATTAAAAAGTACTTCGGCCAGCTGCTTGGGCGAATTAATATTAAAAGTGCAGCCGGCAAGAGCATAAATTTTCTCGATGATCTTTTCCAGTTTCTTGTCAAGTTCCGCGGATAACTTCTTTAAAAAACCGGCATCAACGGCTACGCCATATCCCTCCATCTCAAAAAGGATATCTACAAGAGGCATTTCCACGTCAAAAAAAAGTTTTGATAACTCCCTTTTTTCCAAGGCTGCCTCGAGCTCATATTTCAGGCGTAAGAGAAAATGGGACTCCTTCCCCAAATAATCAAGGCGGCTTAAACCATGCAGTTTAAGAAAATCCCACAAGAGGCTTTCCAGGTCTCTTGTGCCGCGCGAAGATTCGACAAGGGATGCGGCGATAAGCGTATCAAAAAATGAAGTATTGGCTTGTATCGAATATCGGGAAAAGATGTGCAAAGAGCTTTTGACATCGTGGCTCACGGCCATGACGGTATTTTTTGAGAAAAGGCTCCTTAAAAAATCTTTATCCTGCGTTTCATAGACCCCGTCATCTACGGCCAGATTTACACAGATGACGTCGTCTGTCAGCCTGTCAACGTTGACAAAGAACGCAAAAAATCCTTTTTTTTCTATGCTTTTCAACAACCCGGAAGGATCGTAGATAACTTTTTTTTCCACATCCAAACTGGGGTTCTTCACAGAAGAGAGCCGTGTTTGAGACAGGTTTTTGAGCATACCCTTGAATTCAAGACGGCTGAAAAGTTCCCACAGCTTATCTGTATCGGCGGGCTTTACTTTAAGATCTTCTAGGCGGACGTCCAAAGGCACATCCGTGCAAAGCTTGGCCAACTCCCTGCTTAAACGTATGGATTCGATATTTTCCCCTACGATCTTTTTGACACGGGCGCCTTTTATCCTATCGGCATTTTTTATCAGGTCTTCCACGTCGGTGAAATCGTTCAAAAGCTCAAGCGCGGTCTTTTCGCCTATACCGTGAGCACCGGGGATATTGTCGGAGGCATCGCCCATAAGCGCGATAAGTTCCATGATCTTGCCCGGCGACACCCCTAGCTTTTCTTTGACCACTTCTTCGGTAAATACTATACCGTCATCTTTATACGGATTATAGACCTCGACATTGCCGCCTACGAGCTGAAGGATATCTTTATCGGAACTGATGACCACTACTTTTTCTACCGACGGAGCGATCTTATGCACAATGGAAGCAATGACGTCATCGGCTTCAAACCCCTCAAGCTCAAAAAGCGGAAAGTTGTACGCACGGACCACTTCTTTGATCGCCGGGACCTGGGCCAGAAGCGGCTCCGGCATGGGGGCGCGGTGCACCTTGTAATCAGAGAACTTTTCCGTACGATGAGTGACCTTGCTTACGTCAAAGCAGACAGCCAGATAATCCGGCGTGAGTTCTTCTAAGATACGGTTGACCATCTTGATGAAACCAAAAACCGCATTCGTAGGCTGGCCCGACGATGTTACCAACTGGGCCTTGATAGCGAAATAAGCCCTATAAAAAAGAGAGTTGGCATCGATCAGACAAAGCGAAGCATGAGCCATAAAATAATTTAATCGTGAAATATCAACGGAGAGATCGGTAGGTTAATGCAAGAGCCGCATTTAATGCGTCGCAAGAATCTTGCGATTGACGTCTTCCAACGTCTTTTTTATCTCCTTATTCTTGGGGTCTAACGTTACAGCTATCCCCAACTCCAAAATTGCCTCATCAAACCGCCCCATCGATGACAATTGCTTGCCGCGCAAAAGATGGAGACGCGCATTACGCTTTCGCGTCTTAGGGTCCAGATCATTGCCGCTAGGCTGCGCATTGATATCTTGCATTGCTTCCATGCGGGCCATATTTTCATCCAAGAACCCCTCCTGAACTTCCGGGTCGCTTATGCCAAGGCTTTTAAGTTCCTTCCTGGCCTTGACAGACCACTCGTCATTCCAGTCGCCGATCAAAACCCTCTGCTTAAAATAATACGCTGCCTTTTCCAGATCCCCCTCTTTTTCATAGATGCTGCCCAAATTATAATAAGGGCTGGCCAGCGCAGGGTCTAACTCTATGGCTTTGCCATAAGCCTGTTTAGCCCTGTCATTCCACCCCCTGGCTTCATAGATGACGCCTGCGTCATTATAAGCTACTGCCAGTGTCGGATCCAATTCCATGGCCTTCTGGTAATAGACGAGCGCTGTATCCAGATCCCCGTTCTTTTGGGCATCCAAACCCTTATCGCGGTACATCACTGCCGTCTTCTTGCTTTCAGCGGAAAATTGGGCAAAACAAGGAGTTGCACAAGAAAGGAGTAAAAAACTTAAGGTAATTGCTGACAGGTGAGGTATGATTTTTTTCATCCCTGGGATTTGGTTATAGTTAGGATAATATATTTTTTGAAAAATAGCAAGTAAAATTTATCGGTCTATAGCCTACAGACTAAATCAATGCCGGCATACCCAACGCAGGATGGGATTTAGTTTTCAAGAACTCCAGCAGCTCCTCTAATGTGGCGGCGGTTGTCTCGTCTGCGATCTTATCACAGAAATCTTCCAGGCCCAATGCCTTGGCGCGGGCCTCGATGCGGGGACGCATTGCGTCTTTCAGGTCTTTAGGCATCCAAACAATACGCGCCAATCCGCCTTCTGCGGAAATAAACTTTTTGCTTGAGATATAAAGCTTGCCTACCCCTATAAAACCCGGCGTCTGCACCCCGCCGCCTACAGAACCGGCCAGCTGGGTAAAGGTCATGCCCAAAGGTGTAGTGCCGGCATAATCGCGGTTGACTACCATGACACCTGCGGCTTCTGGGATAAGTGCTACGATACATTCAAAGCATCCACAGCTTGACTGGGGAGAAACCAGCATCGAATACATACTGACTTCAGAGATGGTCTTATTGGACTTCTCGTGGATGAAATCATTGATATTCTTCCACTGCCCCAGCACCTCATCTGTGCATTCGCCTTTTTTTATCGGTTGGTTCCCGCCGGTAGGCGTGATCTCATAGGCGGCTTTGGCATCCAGCCAGGAATATGCTCCGCACAGTCCCAGCCTCTCCGGAGTAATGATGCAGATATGGTTTGGGGCGAATGACTGGCACAAAGCACAACTATAAAAAGTATTTACCTTTTCATCAGTCAGGTCTTTCAAGCGCTCGTCGCGGGCAACGAATGCGTCCATAGCACCCTTCAGGTGTTTTTTTACATCTTCTTCTTTTGTGAAAAGCGTTACCTGTACTTTATCTACAATGGCGCCAAAATCCTTGTGCAGCATAGCATGTATCAAGACGCCGAAGTGTTTGAGGCGGAAACCCTTATCAAATGCCTCCTGGGATATACGCACCCAGATCATCTCGCGCTGGCCCATGTGCATTACCCCTTGAGCCTCATTGATGTAGCGGTGTATCTGCCTCTCTAAAATCGGCTCAAAGTCTTTGTTAAAATTACGGCTGGCAACCTCGACATAAATACCCAAAGGCATGGCCTTGCCGCCGGCCTCGCCGATATCCTGGCCTATGAGTTCCACTTTACCATCATCTACCATCTCCATGGGCCTGGAGACAAGGTATTCAAACGCACATGAATATTTTGAGCCGAACTCGATCTTCAAATTTTCGCGGCGCACGCGCTCTCCTTCAAAGGCCGGCCCGTATAACACAGGAATAGGCAAGTGTGAAACCTTGATCTTTATGCCGCGCATCTCAATGCATCTTGCGACTAATTTATCGTAGTCTTTTTCTGTGACCAGCGCTTCATACTTTGTAGTCTCGATCTTGCCCAACTGCGGGGCATCCATATCCGTTATAATAGGAAAACCGAGGTTCAAAACACCCAGCCCGGTTGTTACAATAACCTCGTCCAACTTCCCCAAAACTACAACGAATGCCGGCACCCTCTCCTGCGTATATTTCAAGACCCCGTTCCACTGGCCGCCTTTATAACCGCCGAACGTCAGAGCAGCGCGGATGGCAAAATTTACGGCATAGATCGAAGAAAGCTCATCCTGTCCTAATGGCACTATGTAATTATCGAGCCCAAGTTCGACATTTTCTTCGATAAGCTGGTCCCTGATATTTCTTTGGCCCTGGTTGCCTACCAAAAGCGAGACGATATTCTTTTCCTGAAATCCCCTGATGATCGAGACAGCGGTCGAGCTATCTTTGGCGCAGCCTATGATAACAGCAATGCCGGCGATGCGGCCGTCGACAAGCTGGACACCGAGAGACCGCAAGACAGTATCGGGCACAAAACCCAGATATCCATCCTGGGTCGCATGCAGCAGTGCTGCCAAAAGTTCTTCAACCAGCAATGTGGCCAGGCCTTTGCTCAAAAGGCCGTCTAGATAAGGGATCACTAGGCCTGCGGATACCGGTTTACCTTCTGCAAGCAGCCTGGCCTGCGCGATAATATCCTTAGCCCCTTTCAGGTCCTTAACTTCCAAACCTAACAGCGAATAGGCTAAAGGCAGATAAAAAGCAGTGCCCTCAAAACCTACTTTTGCGCCTTCACCATTTTTCTTTATCACATCGCTCAAACTGCTTTCAGCCAGGCCTATGAGTTTTTGCGTAGTCTCCGAAACGATCTTAGCTATTTCTGACATATAACACCTCCCAACATCGAACCATGCTTTAGCGCGCTCTCCCAGCCGCAATATTTAACCTGGCCGCTGAATTCCGCGCAGTCTCCAACCGCAAAGACAAAAGGTATATTGGTGCGCATCTGGTTATCCACAAAAATAAAATTACCACACTTTATTTCAGTCTCGCGGACAAAATCAATACTGGGCTGTTTGGGCTCTGGGAAAATAACAAGCGAAGCGCCTATTACCTTATTGTTGGCAAGACGAACAGCCTTGGCCTCGCTATCGCCCAAGATCTCGCTTATTGGATTGTTAATAATCGCTTCAACGCCTTCAATGGGCTCATTGAGCGCGCCCAATAACTTCACTTCTATCTTTTTAGCGCCTATGATGCGTGCTACATTTATGGCCGTTGTGCCGCAGCCGACAACGACCACTGTGTGCGCTATCGGCAGGTTCTCGATCAAAAACTTAACCTCTTTTAATCCATTAAGCGCCACAACCCCCTCTTTCTGTATGCCTTTCAAAGCAGGAAGTTTTACCTTGGAACCTGTGGCAATGACAAGCTCGTCGAACTCTATCGAATCCCTGTCCTTAAATACCGCTTTCTTCTTATTGAGATTGAGCTCGACGACTTCCCTCTCAAGCATGAGCTCGATAGAATTATTATTATAGAAATCCTGGTTGCGAAAATTCAGGTCGCGCTCCTTTATCTTGCCTTCCAAAAGGTCCAAAACCTTGTAGCGCTGGTAAGCAAGATAAGGCTCATCGGAGACCATCGTGATCTTCGCCTCTTTGTCTATTCCCCTGATACTCTCTGCGGCAGATATCCCCGCAGCCGAATTCCCGATAATAACTATTTTTTTCATACTCGTCCCAATTAGTTTTGCTATTTAATATATCTTATTCCACTATATGTCTATCATTCGCAGTACGGCTTCCTGCACACAACAGTTTGTCGCTTCCGGCATTTCTCTCGCTACACGTCGATTTTTTCACGCCAAAGGTCTTTTGATGGTCTCGGCGGCTCCGGAACTCGTCACAGTAGACCAGAGAAAAATTCATGTGACACCCCTTTTCGGGGTGCCCGTCGGCTTCGCCAGGACGGGCTCACACATCCTCGCCGTCCAAATGTTTCCACGTTTGGATGTCCCTCGACCACAAAAGCATGCTTTGGCTAAAATCGACAGTTTCGCTCGAAAAACGCCGGAAACGACTTATTAGTATACGAGCGATGCAAGTCCTGTTCAGCAGACAATCAGGGATTTTTTGGCAAAAGTCTGCGAGGGATTGCATTTTGGCTGTAGCGACAATCTCCTATGGAGCGTAACAGCAAAAATGCAAACCGAAGCTGACGGCAAAAAATACCGTCTGCGAACAGGAGCTTGCATCGCGAAGGTAAAAGAATCTGCCATCTGTAACTCTCGTTGCCTATATCGCGTCCAGGATGGGCCCAACTGCGCTATAGAAACCGATGGGCATAATGTGGATACCGCCGCACATACCCTTCAACTCTTTAATAAGGCGTACGCTTATTTCGATGCACTTGGCTTTTTTATCCTGCGCGCCTGCCATCTCTTTAACGATCTCTTCGGGCACGCTCACACCCGGGACATTATCATTCATATAGCGCGCCATCTTCTCGGACTTCAAAAGCACTATGCCGGCAAAGACCTTTGCCTTTAGATACGCACATGATTTCAAAAAAGCTTCAAATACTTTTATGTCAAAAACAGCCTGGGTCTGGAAAAATTCGGCTCCGGCCTCAAGTTTTTTCTCCATTTTGATTATCTCGGGCTCCAAAGGGTCAGCCCCAGGGTTGACAACGGCTCCGACGCAAAACTTAGGCGCTTGACCCACAAGCTTATTGCCGTTAGAGTCAACACCCTTCTCCAATGTGCGCAAGGCCTCAATAAGCTGTACGCTGTCTAAGTCAAAAACAGGCTTTGCTTGAGGATGATCGCCCAAAGACGGATGGTCACCGGTCAAAGCAAGGATATTTTCAATGCCGAATGCGGCTGCTGACAACGCATCAGACTGAAGCGCCAAACGGTTGCGATCACGGCAGGCCATCTGAAAAATCGGCTCAAACCCGTGTTTTTTTAAAATGATAGAGGCGGCAAAAGAGCCCATGCGCATAACAGAACTCTGCAGGTCTGTCACGTTCACCGCATCGATCCTGTCTTTAATAGGCCCTATCTCTTCCAAGATTTTATCTAAAGATATGCCTTTGGGCGGGCCGACTTCAGACGTGATGATAAACTTATCTAAACGCAGTTTTTCTTTAAAAGTCATTTTAAGAAACCAGATAACCTTCGAACAATCGTAGAGTGTTGTGCATCAGCATGGTAACAGTAAGCGGGCCTACGCCGCCGGGAACAGGTGTGATATAGGCGGCCTTTTTTGAAGCTGCATCAAACTCCACATCACCTACAATGCGCCCCTCTGCACGGTTGATGCCGACATCAAGCACTACAGCCCCTTCTTCGATCCAATCTCCCTTAATAAGGCCTGGCTTTCCCACAGCCACGATCAAGATCTCGGCGCGCCGGACATGACTCTCCAATTGGTGCGCCTCGGATGTAGCAATATGGCAGACCGTCGTTGTGGCAAACCCCCTTAACATCATCATGCTCAAAGGCTTCCCGACGATATTTGAGTGCCCCACTATAACAACTTCCTTACCGTAAAGTTTAATCTTATACCTTCTTAATAATTCCATGCAGGCGGCCGCGGTACAAGGAGCTATGCTGCCTTGACCTAAAAGAAGACGGCCAAGATTCTCCGGATGCATACCCTCGGCATCTTTTGAAGGAAGGATACAACTGGAGACCTCCTCGACATTAACATTTTTTGGCAAAGGCGACTGTATTATGATCGCATGGACGCCTTTGTCAGTATTGAGCCTGGCGACCTCTGCAATAAGGTCCTCCTGCGTAATATCCTCTTTAAGAGAAATCAAACTGTATCCGATGCCTAACTCACGCGCTGCCAGGCTTTGAGATTTAATGTAAACGCAGGAAGCCGGATCAGCGCCCACGCTGATGCACGCCAAGACCGGAACACCTTTGCCTTTTTCTTTTAAAAGCAAGACGTCCTTTTTAATCTCTTCTTTAATGCCTAAAGCTGCCTTTTTACCATCAAGCAGAATAGCCAACGTAACCCTCGATTTTTTTCCTCATTGCCCGCATTTTTTTCTTCAACGGCCTTAATTTTTTCACTATGAGTTCATGTCGCTTTGTTCCGCCTTTGGAAAGCTTGAGATTTGCCTGGATATAAAGATAGCCAGCTATAAAACTGCTCTCTGCTAAAATAGCTGCCAGGGCAGCATCAGAGACCAGGCGCTTGTTCCCCTTCTCTATCACTTCTTCTATCAACTTCATGAGGTCATAAGAAAGAGAACAGACTTCCGCCGGAACCTGGATAGCCCTGTCCAGGTCACCGGAGGCATACGCCCTTACATCTTCATCTACAAGGCTGGCGAAACGCTTTTCAAAATAGAGCGACTGGTTAAGTATCTTCGTCAAACGAGTTTCAAATTTTTTGTATTCTTCTTTACCTAAAGTAAAACGGCACGTCATAGCAGCTAGGCTTGAGGCCAATGCGGCACAAAGAGCCGCCACAGAACCGCCACCCGGAGTAGGTATCCTGGCAGCTAAATCGCTCAAATATTTTTTAATAGGCTGATTAATATACATGGCTATAACTCAAATCCAAAATCCGAATATCGAAACTCAAAACAAATCCGAATGATAAAATGTTCTAATGACAAAAATTGATTTGGTTTTAAGTCATTTGAATTTTTAAACATTGTTTCGTATTTCGGATTTCGTGCTTCGGATTTATTATTCTTAAGACATCCCTGTCACTTCGCCTTTATCATTTACGTCAACCTCGCGCCCGCGCGGACAAACGGGCAAGCCCGGCATGGTCTGCATGGTCGAGGCATGGGCCAAGACAAAACCTGCTCCGCTGCATAGCCTCAAATCTTTTATGGGCAGGACGAAACCCTGCGGCGCGCCCTTTAATGCCTCATCGTGCGAAAGAGAAAACTGCGTCTTGGCAATACAAACCGGCAGGCTGGCAAACCCTTTTTTTGAATAGAAATCCAACTCTTCTTTAGCCTCTGAAGAATATTCTACTGCGCCTGCGCCATATATCTTTTTAGCTATTGTCTCTATCTTATCTTCTAAAGAAGCGGTTTCCTCGTACAAAAAACGGAAATCAGATCCTTTCTTTGCGGTGTGCCGTACAACGCTTTGGGCTAATTTTAAGGCTCCCGCAGAACCATCTCTCCACGCTGTTGTGGCCTGACAATCAATGGCGCCGAATTCCAGCGCTTTTCTACTTACCCATTCTATCTCTTTTTCTGTATCTGTTGGGAAAATATTTATCGCGACTACTACCGGGATGCCAAACAGGCGGATATTCTCGATCTGCTTTTTTAAATTAGCGCTGCCGTCTTCGAGCGCCCGGGCGTCCTGGCGGAACAACGCAGGGTCGATATTCTCTCCCGGGACGATCCGGAATTTCTCGCTCTGCGCTTTTATCCCCCGCAGCGAACATACGAGCACACAAGCATCCGGCTTAAAACCGCTATAGCGGCACTTGATATCAAAGAATTTTTCCGCGCCGCAATCCGCTCCGAAACCGCTTTCGGTAACGACATAATCGCACAGGCCCAACGCTATCCTATCTGCCAAAATAGAGCTTGAGCCGATAGAAACATTGGCAAACGGCCCGGCATGGATAAAACAAGGCGTGCCTTCGCTTGTCTGCACAAGGTTAGGCTTGGCGGCATCTTTTAAAACAGCGGCCATCATGCCATCTGCTTTTAGATCTCTGGCAAACACACATTCGCCGCTTTTAGTCCTGGCCACAATTATCCCTGCTAAGCGCTTGCGCATATCGTCAAAAGACCCGCTAAGTGTCAGGATAGACATGACCTCGGACGCTGCTGTTATCTCAAAGCCAGATGTAATATCAAGCTTTTCTCCCCCTACTTTTAAGCTATAACGAATATGCCGCAATGACCTATCGCTGATATCAAGACATCGTTTAAAGGTAACTGAACCCGGATCGATGCCTAAAAGGTTTTTGTGGAAGATCTCATTTTCCAGGAAAGAAACTAGCAGATTATTAGCAACACCCACTGCATGAGTATCGCCAGTAAAATGAATGTTGATCTCATCCATCGGAAGCACCTGCGAGGCTCCGCCTCCTGTTGCCATGCCTTTTGCGCCAAATAGCGGGCCTAAAGAAGACTGGCGGAGCGTACACGCGGCCTTGCACCTTAAACGGTTAAGCGCCATAGATAAACCTATTGTTGTTACGGTCTTTCCCTCTCCTAAAGGCGTCGGCGTCATTGCACTGACTAAGATATAGCGGCTGCGCGGCCTGACGCGCAATCTCTCCAAGATCGAAAGATCGACCTTTGCCTTAAAAGAGCCGTTGAGCGCAAGCTCCTGTCGCCGGATACCAAGCGATCCGGCTACTTTTTCGATCTCTTTAATTTTCTGTGCCATAGGTCAACCGTAATTAGCAACAACGGGGAAAGCGTCTTTTAACAAAAAAATATCGCTCACGGTGTCTCCCAGTGAAACGGAGACGACGTCAAACCGCGCCCTTCTCTCCAATAATTTCTTTTCTTTTAAAAAACTTAAGGCCAATCTCGACAAACGCCGCTGTTTGGCAAAATTTACTGAACTCAAAGCGTTTTCATGGCAAAGTGTGCCGCTTGCTGCGGAACACCCGGCCTTAATAGGAATGGCCGGTGTGCCGCTTGCTGCGGAACACCCGGCCTTAATAGGAATGGCCGGTGTGCCGCTTGCTGCGGCACGGCGAGTGCGCACTTCGATAAAACATATCACGTCTTTATCACAAGCTACAATATCAATTTCACCGAGGTAATTTTTAAAATTACGGGCCATGATCTTGTAACCGCTTTTTAGCAGATATGCCACGGCTTTTTCTTCTCCGAGCCTTCCCGTGTCAATTTTACGCATCTAAGTATCCTACTGCGCGCACACTAAGGTGCTCGCAGAATGTCCTGCGGTGAATGGGGCAAAGGCCAAAACGCGCGATCGAGCGCATATGCTCCTTTGTGCCGTAACCTTTATGGATGCGAAAACCGTACTGCGGCCAGATACGGTCATAGACCACCATCATTCGGTCTCGCACAACCTTGGCCACAATAGAAGCGGCGGCGATAGAAATACTCTTACCGTCGCCGCCGATGATCTCTTTAAATGGATAACCTAGACCGCAGGATAATGTCCCGTCACAAAGGAAAATCGTGTTTTTGAAGGTCGATCTTGGTTTTTTGATGCCTGCCAGGACTTTCCCTGCAGCAACATCAACACCAACACTCAAGGCCCTGGTAATGCGTATGTCGTCAATGGCGCCCTCATTGACCACTCCTACACCATAAACGCTTTTTCCTGCTATCTCGCCAAACGCTTCTTCCCTTGATCTTGGCGATAGCTTCTTTGAATCGTCTATCGTAGCCTTGAATCTGAAAGTCTTGAGGTAAACAGCAGCCACAACCACAGGCCCGGCAAGGGGCCCTCGGCCCGCCTCATCTATGCCGATCACAACAGAATATCCCTGTTTCTGGGCCTTGCGCTCGTAATAAAGCACGCTTATGGAAACCCCCTGGGCATGCCCAGAATACCTGTATAAGATCCTTGACATTTGCATACAAATGTCAAGATTTATCCCGCTCATCATTGTACAATGGGCTTGCCCATTCCGTGACATCCCGCCGAAGCGATTTTACGCTATTTTCCCCGGGCAAGCCTTAGACATTCTGCGAGGCGGGATAACATTACGCTGCTGGTTGCTCTGTTTTTCTTTCTTCGATCTTGGTAGCGCGGCCGATCCTGCCACGCAAGTAGTAAAGCCTTGCCCTCTTGACCTTGCCCTTCTTCATGACTTCGATCGAGTCGATGCTAGGCGCATGCATTGGGAATGTCCTCTCCACGCCTTCTCCGTAAGTTACCTTGCGGACTGTGAATGTTGAGGAAACGCCTTCGCCTCTTTTCTCAATGACCGTTCCTTCAAACGGATGGATCCTCACCTTATCCCCCTCGGGTATCTTTACAAGGACCTTCACCGTATCGCCTACGCCAAAAACAGGCAATTCTTTCTTAAGCATTAAACCTTCGACTAATTTGATCTTGTCCATTTTATTCCTCCTTGATCTACTTTTCTAACAAGTCTGGCCTTATTTTTTTTGTTATTTTGAGCGCCTCTTTTTTTCTCCAGGCCGCAATTTTTGCATGGTCGCCGGTCAAAAGTACCGACGGGACTTTTTTGCCGCAAAACTTAGCCGGCCGCGTATATTGCGGATATTCCAATAACCCATCTTGAAAACTTTCAAATTTTGCGGATGATTCATTCCCTAACACGCCGGGTAATAGCCGGACCGTTGCATCGATAACGACCATAGCCGGTATCTCGCCTCCGGTCAAGACATAATCACCCACAGAAACTTCTTCGTCTGCCAAGTCGTGCGCCACGCGCTCATCAACGCCTTCATAGCGGCCGCAAATTAGGACCAAGTGTTCATAGCGGCTAAGTTTAAAAAAATCTTTTTGCTCGAGCTTGCGGCCCTTTGCCGACAATAAAAGGATACGCCGCAGGCGAGTCTTGCCCCGGGCCTTTTTTAAAACCGACTCAAGGCAGGAAAAAATAGGCTGCGGCATCATCACCATACCGCAACCGCCGCCGTAAGGCCTGTCATCCACCTTTCGGTGTTTATCCAGCGTATAATCCCTGATGTTGTGCAGGCGAATATCAACCTTGCCTGCGACCCGCGCCCTCTTGATAATGGACTCATTTAAAACCGGTTCCAACATCGACGGAAAGATCGTCAAAACATCAATGCGCATTGAGTACCTTAATGCGTCCGCCGGAGGCGGACATTCAGCGAAATCCCGCTTTAGCGGGACTGAACACCGAAATTTTCCTTGAACTCCTTGAAACGCCCCTCCCTAATAGCCTGGCGTGCTTGCTTCATCATATCCAGAAAAAAATAAATGTTGTGATACGAAACAAGCCTTAAACCCAGTATCTCGCCTGCGTTAAAGAGATGGCGAAGATAACTTCTGGTAAAATTAAGGCAGCAATAGCAGCCGCACTTGGCATCCAAAGGAGATTGATCGCGTGAAAATTCACCGTTCCTGACTGTTATCTTTCCCTGGCTTGTAAAAGCCGTGCCGTTACGGCCATAACGCGTAGGCACGACGCAATCGAACATATCCACACCCATGGAAACTGCTTCCAGAATATCCTGCGGCAGGCCAACGCCCATAAGGTAACGAGGGGAAGTGCTCGGCAGCTCATCAACCGTACAATTTAAAATATTATACCTTAAATCAGCAGGTTCGCCAACACTTAATCCTCCGATGGCATAACCCGGAAAACCTATATCCAGGAGCTCGGCCAAAGACCTTTTTCTTAGTTCCGGGTAGGTGGATCCCTGCACAATGCCGAAAAGAATACCTTTTTTGACTTTTAGCCACTCTTTTTTAGAGCGCAGGGCCCATAAAGTAGTACGTTCTAAAGCCGTTTGGGCCTCGTCAAAAGACACGGGATAAAAGACACACTCATCCAAAGGCATCATGATGTCAGACCCTAAAGCCTCCTGCACGCGGACAACATCTTCCGGAGTTAAAAAATGCCTGGAGCCGTCCAGGTGGGATTGAAATTCCAAACCCTCATCCTTGATCTTCCTTAAGATCGCGAGGCTGAAGATCTGATATCCGCCGCTGTCCGTCAAAATTGGCTTTTTCCAATTCATGAATTTATGCAATCCACCGGCCAGGCGGATAATATCTAAGCCAGGACGCAAATATAAGTGGTAAGAATTGCTTAAAATGATCTGCGCACCGCATTCCTCCAGTTCCGCAGGTGAAAGAGACTTGACGCTTGCCTGCGTGCCGACAGGCATAAAAATAGGCGTCTCTATAGTGCCCCGCTCCAGTGTCAGTATGCCGCACCGGGCCTTGGTGTGTGTATCGTTATGCGTTATCTTAAAATCCATAGTATCCTATCAAATCAACCATTCGCAGCACATGTCCCTGCACGCAGATACAAATTGTCGCTTCCGGCATTTCTCTCGCTACACGTCGATTTCCCCGCCTCTGGCGGGCGCCAAAGGTCTTATTGCACTTAATTAATTAAACCGAGGTCCGACCTCGGCCCCGATTGTCGAGGTCGGACCTCGAGCACAAGGGCGTGTCGCTACAGCCAAAATGCAATCCCTCGCAGACTTTTGCCAAATAACTTCTGATTGTCGGCTTAAACAGGTATACCGCAGTGCATTGATAATCAATATACAGTTCCGCTCGAAAAACGCCGGAAACGACAAAATGATATATTAGGGTAGAGCAATGCAAGACCCTATAAAGCAAACAATCAGAATTTTTTTTCCACTGCGCTT
>JACRLT010000034.1 GCA_016235185.1 Candidatus Omnitrophota bacterium | reverse complement strand
TTTATCTTCTGTAATACAGGGTATCCGCCTGAACCGCCGTCAAGATCGTAGTAAATATTTACCTGCTGTACCTTGGTGGAACCATTCAATGACCACTTGATGAAGTTGGCGTTGTTGGAGCCGACTTCGATGGTGGAGGTGGTCAGGGGCTCGGAAACGAGCATCAAAGGATATATCTTGAACGTATTTGAAACTAGATTGACGTCATTAGGATAATCAACGAAAGAGACTTTTACTGTAGCGCTTGCGTACTTCTCATTCGGCACATTGACTGAAAATACATTATCGCCATCCTGACAATCGAGGTTATCGCCGCCTGTAAAAGTCGTGTAAGAACCACCTACGCTGTAAGCCACAATGACCTTTGGCCACGATACACCGTCAGCCTTATATCCACTGTTGGCATTCCACCGTATATCTTTTGACGTAGCAGGGCTGGTCACGTTCCACAAAGCGCCGTTAGCCGGGGAAAGTATGCTTGAGATCGACGGTCGTATTTTAAATTCCTGCGTGGACTGGTCGATAAGCTCTAAGTCTTGCACGCCTTCCATGGCAATGACCTTGACACGGCACGTATCGGAGACCCTGCGATTTGCTCCTACAACACCAGCTGACCATATTATTTCATTGTCGCCATCTGAACCTGAACCCTGGCTGGCCGCAATGGTCAAAGTATCGGCTCCGAAGGTACCCGAGGATGAGAATAGGATCTTTAGATTGCCTATATTACCCTGCTTATTCCATTTTATCCTGCCGCCTTTAACATTATCCTGATTATAATCCGTGCCCAAGGTCCAGGTCTGCGAACCATCATCAGGAATAAGGAGGTTTAATTTTCCTTTAAGAATATAGGCAGATGCGGACTCGGCGGATGTCTTTGTCGGATTATCGTGGTCCAAAATGCGGAAATGCACGTTATCGGAGATAATATTCTGGGCGTTACCGTCTAAAGCAGGGATATTATTCCATGGCCAAGTCCTGTAATCTCCGTCGGGCGTACCGCTTACGCCCGAAGCGATGTTAAACCAAACGGAGCTGTCATGTTTGTATTCGATATCAAAAGAAGTAACGCCGCCCATGGGCTTCCACTTTAAGGTCTTACTGCCTGAAACCTCTAAGATAGTACCGTTAGCATCGGAAACAACCTGGACTTCGGAAATACTGCCCACAATGCTGTTATATCCGCTGGATATGCCGGTAACATCAGGCCAACGCACATCAGGGGTGTTGACAACCTTTACCTGGACCTTGGAAGACGGCGTTGATGGAATACGCCACAAGAAAGAACCGCTGCCATTGCCGCCTACAATAGGTATACCAACAGCATCCTGGCCTAAAGAATCTTTACATAATTGCCACGTTGGAGACGGCAATGCGTCGCCATTCGTCGTATAGTAAATATCAACACTGCCCATGGTACCCTTGAATTTCCAGGTAATATACCTGTCTGTGCCGGCAGGAAGGTCTATCGGATTCTGCGGATCAGGATCTCCTTGGTTTACTTTCGCGTATACATCAGTGATAGCGCCTTTGATATAAAAGTTAGAATCTGAATCATCATAGCTTTCGGCATCACCTTGTTTATAAATACGGATGACGCCCTGCTTGGTCATGATACCCGGTACTGTCCAAGTATAAGTCCTTCCTGCCATAGCAGAATCAACGTCGGTGGCAACAAGGCCGCCTTTGGCAACGAGCGTAGGCGGATTAGTGTCAGTCCATGTCGTGCCGGCATCAGTTGAGATATTGATCTTTAAAAATGGCGCAGAGCCAACAGGGGCGTCCCACTTTATCTCATGCTGTGAACCGACGACAAAAGGAATAGAGTTGTCATCCGGGGCCGTCAAGTGGAGCACCGGTTTTATCTTGAATTCCTGTAAAGAACTCGCTGTTGTAGTTGGGTCCGTATCGCTTGTTACGGTCACGATCGCATGCTCGGTTACTACGCCGGCAGGTATTGTCCACGGACAAGGTTTAGGCGTTGGATTAATATGGTCTGAAGTGTATATTGCCGTATTATAATCATAGATAGGGCCGCCGTCATTATCGTAATAAAGTACTATGTTTACCTTTGGCACATTGCCTACGACATCCCAATTTACAGACTTATCCTGCCCGACTTTCCATAGAGGTACCTGTGCACCGCTTGGCGTAACGTTTGTAATGCCGCCCTTAAAACGGATGTTGGTCGAGGCTGAATAAGTGCGCATATCCACGTCAGCCAAGGCTGCATGGTTATCAATGCTCTCCACCCTTATCTGCGCCTCGGCGGTCTCCGTATTGGGCACTGTCCAAACAAGGCCGCTTGTACCCAACGCATAAGGAACGCTCTCGGCATTCTGCTGGCCGCCGCATTCGGCGTTCGTACAGGTAACTGGATATGCAAACTCATCGCCTGTGCCTGCGAGATTATCGTCTCCCCTGCCGCCCTTATAATCCATGCGCACCCTGACATTGCCTACATTACCCTTTGTATCCCATTTGATATAGTAATCAGATGTCGGGGTCGAAGACATCAGAAACTCTTGGCCGTTGGTCGGTGTTACATTGTAAATTTTTCCGCGGACCTGGAAAGGTTTTGTTTCAACAATAATAGGCGCCGGCAACCCTGCCCCAAGAGCCGTGAATTTGAGCTTGCTATTTTTAGTACCGCCAAGATCGATAACGCTATAACCCAAAGAATCGTTATAACTGGTTGCGACTATCTGTTCCCAGGCCCATGCCAGAGATGTAGCTTCTGTAGTACCAGCCGGTTCAGGCGTAATAACAGTTGAATTCCATGTGCCTCCGCCGTAATGCAGATACTCTATTTTTAAATTCCCAATACTGCCTTTTTTAGTGAATTGGATGCCCGGGCTCGCCACAGGGTCGCCCACAACCAATGTGTCTGTTCCGGCCTGATCTGTTGCCCTTGGATAAACAGCCAATATCTTTCCGTTGATCGTGAAATCCGCCGAGTCAGCATAGACATCGCCCGGGAACGCCGCTGATTTTACGCGCACGCGCAGTTTATCGCCAATGGCATTAGGCACTTCCCACAACGAATACCCGGTCACATCAGGAGTTCCGGTGGCGCAGGTAACTATGTCGTTAGTAAAACCGTTATTTCCGCTGTCCGTATCATACGCCAGGCAAACCTTAATACTCGTAGGAGGAGATGTACAGCCCTTGGTCAGCCAAGAAATGTTACTCACATCAATACCCTGGTCGCCCACGTAAAGAATAGGCGCAACCACAGAAACACTCGTATATTTTTTCTGTATGGTCAACGTATTATTCGAAACATCGGAGATGGAACCGTCTTTGGTCTGGACCTTGAATTTTATGTTTGCGACCTTATCTAAATTATCAAGGGCAGTATTGGGTATTGGATTCCACTGGTACTGGCCGCTCGCAGCCGACACATCAGTCGCTACGGTATGGTCGTATGTCGGAGTAGGCTGATCTCCGTCCAAAGCATACAAAATATCGACCAGGCCAAGGTCGCCTACAACATCCCACTCTATATAATGGCTGGTTTCACCTATCTTCCATGTATATGCCCCGCCATTGGACTCTCCCTTGACGGACAATGTCCCTGCTATGGTAAAATTATAATCGGAAACAGAAAAGACTTCGCTGGCTTTTCCTGTCTGATAAACTTTAATGCGCATTTTATTGCCGACGATCCCTGGCACATCAGGAACAGTCCACTTGTATCCTATCTCGCTTTCACCGCCCGGCACATTATCAGAATCTATCGGCGCCGGCGTTACAGTTCCAAGATAATCATCCGCATCCCCTGGTGTCCCGTTGGCACCCTTTCCTTCATTAGTGTCGTACTTTATCTCAACCGTATCGAAATAAGCAGGATGGCCTGTTGGATCAGGCGTCCACTTTATATAAAGTTCTTGCCCAACGTTTACCGCGGGCAATCCTGCCTGATTAGGATATGTCAACACAAGATAAGGAATCGTCGTAAAGGCGGCAGATACTCCTGAAGTGCCGTTTGTTTTATCCGTATCGCCGTACAAAGATACTTTGACCCTGTTGGTGCCGACATGAGCCGGATCAACTGTCCAGGTATAATTTCCGCCGCTGCCGATATCAATGGTGTTTGACGTCAGATCTGTAAACCACGTACCGCCGTCATCCTTAGAAAGACTAATAACGACTTTTCCAGGGATTGAGCTTGCGCCGCCATTTACAGACCAAGTAATTGTCTTTTTCACGCCGCCTGCGCCATGCGTGACTTTAACTATGTCATTGGGTGCCGGCGGGTTTACGCTTACAGTCGCTTTTAAATTGATGGGACTGGAGTCTCCGTAAACCGAGTCCTCTGCGCCTGTTTTTGCAACTCTCACCGTAACAGCCTCTACATTACCGCTTGCATCATAACCTAAAGGCGGAGCGACCTGCCAAGACTTGGTCTGTTTTACTTCAGCAGTTCCGGCAGGTAGATTATCAGCAGGAGCTGCGCCCGGAATATACTGGTTAGCCGCCCTGGCCTCTACCCATGTCTGCGACGCCCTCTTGTATTCTATTACAACAGTGCCCAGGTTTCCGTGCGGGGTCCATGCCACATTATGGGTTTCTCCATAACGCCATATAGTAGTATCACCCGTATCAGGCGTATTATTAGTCAAAGATGATGCCACTGTGAATGTCGCGCTTTCACCCAAAGTATCCGAATCATCAGGATGGCCTGGGCCGGGATGCGTGCACTTTGCTACCTTGATCTTTGCCTGCGCGGCTGTCGTCAGATTCGTAGGTATTGTCCATGGATAGGAGCCGCTGCCATTTCCCGAACCGTCATCACTGCCTGCTGATTGGGCTGTGGCTACAGGCGTAGGCTCATAAGACAAACCATTGTTGGTTGAATAAAAGATATCTACATTGCCGACTGTGATACCCGACCCAAAGTAGCCTTTCCTATCCCATGTTATGGAATGTTGTTCACCCAAAAGCCATGTCTGCGCCGAAGTAGGCGCTACATTGTAAACCTGGCCTTTCAACGTAAAAGCGGAGCTTGTACTTGTAACTGTGGTGTAAGCCGGCAAGGGATCATCGTCGTATGTGATCTTGATCTTATTAGTAGTGCCTATCGTATTTGAACCGGCGCTTGTTTTTGCCGGGATAGTCCATGGTTCAGTGCCGTCTGCCGCGTTAGTCCCGGCGGCAATTGTATGGTCAAATGTAGTTCCGTCAACAGCCAGGGCAATTGTTACGGTCTTGCCTGTCAGGTCGCCTGTTGAACTCCATGTAATATTCTTAGTCTCACCAATCTTCCATGTGTTCGGCGGCTGATCAATTGTTATCGTTGGATTAACAATAAAATAATTATTGGAAGTGTCAAAATTGCGCGCAATACCTGCTTCTATATCCGTGATCTTTATCTTAAGGCGTGATTTCGGAGCTGTACCGTAGCGCGTCAATAGGTTCGTGCCGCCTATACTTTCCTCTATATTGTTCCATGTCCAGGAACCCGCGTTATCCAATGTGCCTGTATCCACATCCAAGCTCGACGCATTCGGTACCTGGAGCCAATTCGTGCCGCCGTCAACTGAAACTTCTATCTTGATGCGGTGGACGCCGGCTGTTCCTCCACCGCCGGTCTTCATCTGATTTGAATAATACCATTGGATAGCACCATTGCCTCCGACTTGCCAAATGGCTGCTCCGGAGTAATCCGTATCCGATGCTCCACCTGCAGGCTGTATTACATCCAATAAAGGCAGTTCCGCAGCTCCCCAGGAAGTATTTGAAGGAATTGTAGTCTGTACGGTCTCTCTGGTCAGGGCCAAAGTGTTTGAAAGCCCGGATGCTCCGGATAACAAACCCCTGACAAAGATCTCATCCGGAGAAGTATTGCTGGCTGCTGTACCGCCCGAGGTCGAAACAAAGGTAATGGCGCGCTCAACGAAGATCTGTGTTCCAAAAGTATCGCCTGCGCCTGTTACGTTTACTGTAGTGCCTGTCCAACCGGCTTTTCTACCCTGCTGCGCCAAAACTTCATTTTTAAATTCGATCAAATACCAAACTATATCCACGCTATTGGTATTGTTTATGCGCCTAAAATCCATCTGCGAGCCGTTGGTCAAGACGCCGTCAACCGCGTATTGCTCCTCCACGCCGTTTACTGCCGCGGCAGGCCTGGTAGTAAACATCAAAAGAGACTTTGTCGCATCCACTGCGGTAAAGCTTGCTGGTGCGCTAAGAGTCTTTAATGTTGTGGTTGCGGCTATGCTCGTTGTGCCAGACTGAACTGTAACATCGGTATCAAAAGTCACGACTTGGAAATAAATTTCGTCGTTATAACCACTGGTCCTATCACTGCGGGAAAGAGTCAATTTTTCCCAGTTGTTCCCGGCACTCTGTGTCAATTCCGCGGAATATATACCCATTTCATCGCGTGCTGCGCCGCTTGTGGTCGAAGTCCTGATCATTTTATATGAAACAATGGGAAAAGAAGTAGCCTTATTTACACCATTACCCGGAAGCGTTATATTTTTTGTATAAACAGTTTCTGCTACGGTCGTGACACCGGATATAACAGAGACCCCAGATACAAATTCCACCACGTAGTAATCAACAGTCGCAGCCACAGCCGAGGTGGGACGCGACAAGATAAGTGTCGTAGGGTCATCTAAGACCACCATCACGTTCATGTCGTTTCTTGTAGTGTTGTCGCAACTGACTGATGAAAGGACAAAAGCCTTGGCCATATCGATATCCACCCCGCCGGTAGCCAGGGTGACAGCCGAGACTTCTACGCCGGAAGCCAAGGTAGCGCTTCCCTTTATAATCCTTTTAACCTGATAGGCGTGGGCGTCTGAATAAGAAAGCAAAAATATTGTAGCGGCAATCACTGCCATACAAGCAGTTTTACAAAACCGTGCGGTGCCCGCTGGTGTCTCCACAACACCCACCCCCCTTCGGCCTTGTGTTAATCGAGCTTTATCCATAGTATTTACTCCTGCTGCCCAACCGCATTATCAACAATTTCCGAAACTAAATTATCCACGCCCGACTGGATGAAATTAATGGTTTTTGCCCTGGGTTTTCTCTTGCTATTTTCTGTCGGCTTTTCATATTCAACGCTTATAAGATCTCCCCTTTTGATCTCATCTATGCTCTTTTTATGCTTAAAGGCTGTATTGGGATCAAAAGGGATCAAAGCTTCTTCTTCTGTTCCTGCTTCATAATCCCTATCATAGATAATAGAGATATAATGTTTCGTGATACCTGAAACCTCTCCGCTTACAGTCTCAACAGTAAACGCGTCCTCATCAACATTATCCGCTGCCTTCTGCGCCTGTTCTTGCGCAAAAGCCTTATATATAAAGGTAAAACAAACAAATACAGCCACAATACCAATTACGATCGCTTTATTTTTGTGAGTAGACATCTTTTGTAACCTCCATGGTTATTTAATGCCCCTCTCAGAACCGAACGTGACCATTTCGGTCATTCGGCTCCCCGGGAACACATCCTAATACGAGGTCAGCGTATAGGTTAAATGATATATCTTC
>JACRLT010000004.1:6302-99373 GCA_016235185.1 Candidatus Omnitrophota bacterium | reverse complement strand
TATTGCGTCTCGTCTTGCGGCTTGGACACCAAAGCAATCCTACGTTATGTGGAACATCAGGGAAGGGAAGACACAGGGCAACTGAAACTCGAACTTTGAAAGGGAAAGAAGCCGCCGACTCCTGTCGGCGGAGTATCACTCTGACCATGAACGTCCTATTTTTCGCAGCTGTCATTTTTGTTTTTGCCTTTTGCCTTCATGTGTTCATCTGGAAGGTCCGCCTGCCACGCCGCCAGACGGACGCCCTTCTTTTGATCTTTGGGTCGGTTTTCATTTTCGGGCTGGCCGTCCCGCGCTCTTTCATACCTCCTTGCATGGCCTTAATCTCTTTTACCGAATACTTGCGATGCGGTCTTTTCTACGCCGCAGTCGTGCTTGCCTACGTTATTTCCTATTCGGCCTTGGAGGCGGACAGCCCTACTTTATTGATCACGCTTAAGATCGCGCAGGCGGGTGCTTTAGGCCTCTTAAAAGAGGATCTCTTTCGGTCTCTGGGTGATGATCGTCTGCTCCTGCCGCGCTTAGAGGATTTGATCCGAGACGGCCTGGCTGTTTCAGAGAATGGCAATTATATTTTAACGGGCAAAGGCGCGTTATTTGTAAAAATTTTTATCTTGTTCAGGAAAATTTTAGGAGCGCAAAAAGGTGGATAAGCTTGTGACGCAAGGCTGGTTGGATTTTTTAGCACCCTTGGCAGGGTTGTTCTGTAACAGCTTGGCTCATATAGTTTCTTTTCGGTTTATTTCCAGAGGCCGTATGCTGGTATCTCTGGTTGCCGGTTTTTTCTTCGGCTTATTTTGTTTCTTATTATTTAGCATCGGATATACGTTTGAGTTTCCGGTTTTGGCGCAGAATTTTCTGACCTATATTTTCTTGAGTTATGGTTATTTTCATTTCGTAAATTTGGGCGAGACAGCGCGCCGCATCAGACTGTTGCGCGAACTTATGGATTCAGAAGGCGGTTTGACGCTGGATCAGATAGGTAGCCGTTACAATGCCCAGGAGATCTTAAGCCGCCGCCTAGAGCGCCTTGTCAAAAACGGCCAAGTTGTCTTAAAAGACGGAAGGTGTTTTATCGCTAAGCCCACGGTGCTTTTTATCGCAAAAATGATGTTGTTTTTAAAACATCTGCTTTTAGAACGCGGGGGGAGTGCGTGAAGACAGAATTGCCGCCTCTCTTGGTTCCGCCGTCCTATAATTATATGGCGTCTTTTTTGACATTCGCCTGTAATCTGAAGTGTACGTATTGCATCAACCATTTTGAGCAATCTGCCATCAATCGTAAGATGATATCAGGTAAAGACTGGGTCAGAGCTCTGAATCGTCTTGTTTCGCGTCCCGATCTGCCTCTGACCCTGCAAGGCGGGGAGCCGAGCCTGCATCCTGATTTTATCTACATCATTAACCATATAAAGCCCGAATTGAATATTGATATTTTGACTAATCTGCAGTTTGATATCGTTCGTTTTATGAACAAGGTTACGCCGGAAAGAGTCAGGCGCGATTCTCCGTATTCATCCATCCGCGTAAGCTATCACCCCGAGACTATGGATCTGGAAGACCTTATTAAAAAAACGGTGGTAATGTTAGAAAATAAATATAGCATAGGAATCTGGGCTGTAATGCATCCTAAATATGAAGAACATATCAAGGATGCCCAAGAAAGATGTCGAAAGTTAGGGATTGATTTCAGGTTTAAGGAATTTTTAGGAGAACACAATGGTATGCTGCACGGGAATTATCTCTATAAAGATGCCTGCGCTAAGACTTTCAAAAAAAGCGTACAGTGCAAGACAACGGAGCTTTTGATGGACAGTGCTGGATCAGTGTATCGCTGTCATGCAGATCTATATTCTGGTATATATCCCATTGGCAATATCTTGGATCCGGATTTTAGCATTGGAGATAAGTACAGGCCTTGCGGCCACTTTGGTCATTGTAATCCCTGTGACATAAAGGTTAAGACAGATAGGTTCCAGCAGTTCGGCCATACTTCCGTCGAAATAAAATTCTTGTAAGGCATATGAGCACTTCACACCTGATCATTAAAGGCGCAAGAGAACATAACCTGAAAAACATATCTCTTGAGCTGCCGCGTAATAAATTGATCGTGGTTACAGGGCTTTCAGGTTCAGGAAGGCCAGCGCCGCTACGTCGAGAGCTTGTCTAGTTATGCGCGCCAGTTTTTGGAACAACTGCAAAAATACAACTCAATGGATTAAGAATTTGGTTGACAAGTAATCCATTTTCGTAGAAAATGTAAGCTATGAAATACATTAAAAGAGTTTTGGAAGACAGAATCAGGCATGCGGTTGAGCGTGATAAGAGCGTTCTTCTGCTCGGAGCAAGGCAAACCGGCAAGACGACATTAATTCATCAATTTAAGCCGGATATGTTGATTTCTTTTGTGCAGCCAGACATAAGGCAGAGATACGAAAAGTCGCCCCATTTGCTTGCCGGGGAAGTGGAATCTATCGTTTCTGCAATAGAAGGGGGGCGTCCGCTCGTTATTTTGGATGAAGTGCAGAAGGTCCCGGTTATTCTGGATGTTGTGCAGGATCTGATCGACAGAAAAAAAGCAAATTTTATACTGACAGGTTCAAGTGCCCGCAAGCTTCGTCGTGGGCTTGAGGTCAATCTTCTTCCTGGCCGTCTTGTGGCGTTTAGAATGGATCCATTTAGTCTTTTGGAATTTCCTTCCTCGGAACTTAGAGATCGGCTTCTCTACGGTTCTTTGCCTGGGATTCTTGCTGTTGCGGCTTTGTCGGACAAGGAGCTTGACTTGGAATCTTATGTTACGACTTATCTGGAAGAAGAAGTTAGGGCTGAAGCGATTGTGCGGAATTTGGGCCATTTCGCTCGATTCCTTGAATTAGCTGCATCCGAATCCGGAGGAATTATCAATTTAAGGAAATTGTCGCAGGAAATCGGAGTTTCTCATACGACTATAGGCGCATACTATCAAATTTTGGAAGATTGTCTGATTATGGAGAGGGTTGAGCCATTAACTCAAAGCAGGACTAGAAAAAAGCTTACTAAGTCTGAAAAATATTTATTTTTCGATTTAGGTGTTAGGCGTCTTGCGGCACATGAGGGAGCAAATCTTCCGCGGGATGCGATGGGACGGATATTCGAACAGTTTGTTGGTTTGGAGCTTTTAAGATATGCTCGTTTAAAAGGTCCAGGAGTCAAAATTCGTTTTTGGCGTGATCCGGATGGGCCCGAGGTGGATTGGGTTATCGATGAAGATGGGGTATATACTCCCTTGGAAGTTAAGCTGACCGATAATCCTATGGCGGTTGATGTGCGTTATTTAGAAGTTTTTCTTCATGAATACAAGTCAGCAAAATCGGGTTATCTTGTTTGTCAGGTCCCTCGCAGGACGAAGTTGAGTGATAAGGTGTTTGCCATTCCTTGGCAGTCCGTCCATGAACTCATCTGATACATTCGAAATTCATGAACAATCCTAATTTGGTTATTAAAGGCGCGCGGGAACACAATCTCAAAAATATATCGCTCACACTGCCGCGTAATAAATTGATCGTGGTTACAGGGCTTTCAGGTTCGGGCAAGTCTTCATTGGCATTCGATACTATTTACGCCGAAGGCCAGCGCCGCTATGTCGAGAGCTTATCCAGTTATGCCCGTCAGTTCTTGGAACAGCTGCAAAAACCAGACTTGGATCTTATCGAAGGGCTTTCTCCGACCATCTCAATCGAACAGAGGACCGCGGGCGGCAACCCCCGTTCCACCGTAGCTACGCAGACGGAAATCTATGATTATCTGCGCCTGTTATTTGCCCGTATCGGGATCCCCCATTGCCCTGAATGCGGCCGGCGTGTCGAGCGGCAAAGCGCGCAGGAGATAGTTGAGCAGGTGTTGCGGTTGCCGAAGGGGGATAGGATCGAAGTTCTGTCTCCCTTGATCCAGGGCCGCAAAGGCGAATACCGCAAGATCTTAGACGAGATACAAAAAGACGGTTTTGTGCGCGCCAGGATCGACGGGAAGGCTTATGAATTGGATGAGGAGATAAAGCTTGATCGCTATAAGGTACACCATATCGAGGCTGTTGTTGACAGGTTGATCATCGATGAGGGAATAAGAACCAGGCTTACAGATTCTATTGAAACAGCTTTAAAATTCGGCAAAGGTGTCGTAATAGTTAGCCGGTTAGCCGGTGAACCGGTTAGCCAGTTAAAAGAAAAACAATCGAACCGGCA
The DNA here is from genome assembly GCA_016235185.1 of Candidatus Omnitrophota bacterium. Classification (GTDB taxonomy): domain Bacteria; phylum Omnitrophota; class Gorgyraeia; order Velamenicoccales; family Velamenicoccaceae; genus UBA9636. Next base: position 95,153 of record JACRLT010000004.1, on the reverse strand, counting down.
AACGGGCCAACGGGCAAACGGGCCAACGGATATTGTTTTTAGCGCTCTGTATGCATGCGTTAGCTGCGGAGTCAATATCCCAGAGGTAGAGCCGAGGATATTCTCATTCAATTCTCCTTATGGCGCATGCGCCGCATGTAACGGGCTCGGCTTTAAAATGGAATTTGATATGGATCTGATCGTTCCGGATAAAAATAGATCTATTTTAGAGGGAGCTCTTGAGCCTTGGAAACGGGGAGGCAAGGGGTACCTTTTGTATTACCGCAGCCTTTTGCGCGAGCTTTCAGCTCGCTTGGGATTTGATCTTGATACGCCGTTTAAGAAACTAAACAAGAAATATAGGGATGCCATTCTTTATGGTTGTAGCGAGATGATCTGGGGCAGGAAGTTCGAAGGCCTGGTCCCGCATCTTGGGAGGCTTTTTAACCAGACGGACAGCCTTTATTTAAAAGAAGAGATCTCAAAATTCATGTCGCAGCTGCCGTGCCCTGTATGCGGCGGATCTAGATTGAAAAAAGAGAGTTTGGCCGTAACCATAAAGAATAAGTCAGTATGGGATGTGGTGCGGATGACGATCGAAGAAGCGCACGCGTTTTTTTCCGGCCTTGACCTGACTCCTAAGGAAAAATTTATAGCCCATCAAGCTTTAAAAGATGTCCGGGAAAAGCTTCATTTTTGCCTTAATGTAGGCCTGGGGTATTTGACATTGGACAGGAGAAGCCAGACCTTATCTGGAGGAGAATTCCAGCGCATACGCCTGGCAACGCAGGTGGGTTCAGGGCTTGTCGGAGTGCTATATGTCTTGGACGAACCGAGTATCGGGTTGCATGCCAAGGATAACGCAAAATTGCTCCTTACCTTGGAATCCCTGCGCGACCTCGGTAATACGCTCATTGTCGTAGAGCACGATGAGGCTACAATACGCGCTGCTGACCACATTGTTGATCTCGGCCCCGGCGCAGGAAAACATGGCGGAGAGGTTTTGTATAGCGGGCCCCTGGACGGGTTATTAAAATGCAGGGATTCCCTGACGGCAAAGTTTTTGACGGGCGCGCTCAAGATAAAGGCCCCATTACAGCGCCGTGATTACAAAAATAGGCCAAATATAGAGATAAAAGGCGCTAAGATGCACAACCTAAAAAATATAAATGTTAAGTTTCCGCTTGGTGTTTTTATCTCCGTCACCGGTGTTTCGGGTTCTGGAAAATCCACATTGATCGACGATACACTGTATAAGGCTTTGACCAAAGAATTGTACCGGTCAAAAGTAAAGCTTGGCGCTTTTGAAGAGATAACAGGCGTAGATAATATAGATAAGGTGATCGTTGTGGATCAGTCGCCTATAGGCAGGACACCTCGATCAAACCCGGTGACCTATACGGGCGTTTTTTCTTTCATCCGCGATATCTTTTCCAAGCTGCCAGAGGCGCGCTCTCGCGGCTATAAGGCAGGCCGTTTCAGTTTTAATGTCAAAGGCGGGCGCTGCGAGGCGTGTTCCGGCGATGGCATAAAGAAGATCGAGATGCACTTTCTACCAGATGTTTATGTAAGGTGTGAAGTATGCCATGGTGAGAGGTTTAATGACGCAACGCTGGAAGTCAGGTTCAAAGGGAAATCTATCGCGGATGTTTTGGATATGTCTGTTCAAGATGCCCTTGTCTTATTCGAAAAGATCCCTAAGATCAAAGATGTTTTGCAGACTCTTTTTGACGTAGGCTTGGGTTATATGCAATTAGGGCAGTCGGCAACGACTTTATCGGGAGGCGAGGCGCAGAGGGTGAAGCTGGCATCAGAATTGTGCAAGCGCTCGACGGGCAAGACCCTTTATATACTTGATGAGCCTACGACCGGGCTTCACTTCGCAGATGTTGAGAAGCTCTTGGGTGTTCTCCAAAGGTTGGTCGATCTTGGTAATACGGTCTTGGTTGTAGAACATAATCTTGACGTGGTTAAAAGCTCGGATTATTGTATTGATCTTGGCCCCGAAGGAGGAGACCGCGGGGGCGAGGTAATTGCATGTGGCAGTCCCGAGGAGATCGCCGGGTCCGAGAAGTCGTACACCGGTCAATATCTCAAGGAGATACTGAAAAAGAAGGAAGGCAAATGATGGATACAAGAGATCGGAGAACAGAGGACAGAGGACAGAAGGGGAAAAGATTTTTTTGTCTTCTGTTTTTTGTCTTCTGTTTTCTGTCTTCTGACTTCCATTTGGATACAGCCATGGCGGCGAATTTTAATAAGAAAGAGGAGGACACTTTTTACGTGGCTGTAAAAGCCTTTGAAGATGGTTTTTATGATGTATCTCTGACCCTATTCGACCGCTATTTAAAGACATACTTGGAGAGCGAGAAAAAGATCGACGCGCTCATCTACATCGGCGAGTGTCTTTTCTACCAGGAAAAATATGTAAAGGCGCTCGATCAATTTGAATCCATTCTAAAGATGGACGGCTCAAGCCGTGTAAGGGACAAGGTGCTTTTCTGGCTTGGAGAGGTATATTCAAAAGGCCGTGATTATAAACAAGCTGCAGAGTTTTACAGGGAACTTATAAATAACTATAAAGATTCATTTTATTTATTGCCAGCTTACAAATCGTTGGCCTCTGCTTTGTTCGGCGAGGCCAAGTATGCCGAGGCGCTGGAAACGTATCGTAGTATTCTAGCTAAGTCCAAAGATGCGTCTTTATCTGAAGAAGCCTTTTTTGGCATCTGTGAAATCCTTTACCGGACGAAAGATTATGCGCAGTTAAAAAACGAACTTGTTGGTTTTATCGCGAAATTCCCGCAGTCGCAGATGCTTAACCGCGTCTATTTTTATCTTGGGGAGGCCAATTTCTATCTCAATCAATTCGAAGAGGCTATTGAAGCATATCGAACTGCCCTGGATGCTGCAGAGACGATTGAGCAGACTGCTTTATCGCGTCTTGGCATGGGGTGGACTTATCTGAAACTCAAGAAATATGGTGAGGCCAAAGAGATGTTTTCTAAATTCGCTGAAGTTGATCAGCCTACCAGCGTACTTTTGGGCAAAGCCGTTTTAGAAGCAGGGTTGGCGTCGTATGAGTTGGCATTGGAACTTTTCGACAAGGTCATCGCACAGGACAAGACAGGTGAATATATAACTTTTGCTTATTTTGGCCGCGCAGAGGTCCTTTATAATCTGTCGCGGTTCAATGAGGCCATTGTCGCTTACAGGACATCTTTGGATAAGCTTAAAATGGCCTCCGGTTTATATGCCGATACCAAGGAATTGCGGGATAAGATCTATTACGGCCTTGCCTGGTCTTATTTAAAAGTCGGAGATTTCGCTTCAGCACAGGACGTGTTTCAAAAGGTTGCGTCTTTGTCGACTGACAAGATCGTAAGATTAAGCGCTCTTGTCCAATTGGCGGATACTTACCAGGATGCCGCAGAATATAAAAAAGCGATAGAGGCATATCAGAATTTTTTGACCGAGTATCCGGATACTGTCTATAACGATTATATCCAGTACCAGCTTGGCATGACCTGGCTAAAAATGGAAAATATAGAGTCCGGTGTCCTTGCTTTTCGTAAGCTCATGGATAGTTATCCGTCCTCGCAATTGATAGATGATGCCCACTATTTTCTTGGCCTTGCTTATTTTCGCAAGAACGATTTTTTTGCCAGCCGGCAGCAGTTTGAAAAGTTCCTGACGCGCTACAAGGATTCTCCTTACCGGCTGCAGGCCTTTTTCCTTTTGGGAGAATCCCTAGTTAATCTGGGAGAGTTTAAGGCCGCTTTAGAAATCTTTAATACTGTTGTCAAGGAGGGGTATGCCCAAGAAGCCTTGCGTCAAAAAGCCGAATATGAAATAGCTAATGTTTACGCATCAATGGGCAATGAGGCCGAGGCCAATAAGCGGCTGTCTGATTTTATCGCGCGCTATCCTGAATCTCAATTGTCCCCGGATATCCTTTTCTGGCTAGGCCAGACCTATACATTAAAGAAGAATTTTGCTTCGAGCCGGAAATATTTTGAGCGGCTTGTGCGCAATTATCCGGATCATGAGTTGATAGGCGACTCTATCCTGGAGATCGGCCTGACATTCCTGGAGGAAGGCAATAGTGAGGCTGCTTTAAGGAATTTCGAGCAAGTCAAAGAAAAGGGCAAAGGAGGGTCTTTGAGCCGCGCCTGGCTATTGTCAGGGGATATCTATTTGTCGAAAGAAGATCTAGCGGATGCACTGAAAAATTACCAAGAGGTGGTGCGCATTGGCGGCGGTCTTGCCAAGACCGCCGGCGTAAAGATCGCCGCGATCTATAAGCTGCAAAAGAAGTTCGGCGAGGCTATTGCCGCGTTAGAGAAGGCGCAGGCTGTTGAGGGGCCGGAGTCTGGCGCGCAGATACAGTTCGATATAGCCGAGCTTTTTGAAGAGATGGGCGCAACGCAGGAAGCCATCGACGCGTATTTAAAAGTTCCTTATATATATAACCAGGACGACCGGATGACTGTTAAGTCTTTGCTTAGGGTCGCGCGTATTTATGAAAATAATGGGAATCACGGAGAACTTGTCTCCATATTGAAAAAGATCTCAAAGTATGACGTCCCGGAAGCCAAATATGCGCAGGAAAAATTGTCAGGATTGAAAGAATAACTAAATAGTCGGGGGTGTTATGAAACAGGTATTCATTAAAGGCATTCTTACAGCGCTAAGTGTCGCTGTGGCTGTTTTGATCTATTTAAAGGTAGAGTCTATACGTATGGGCGGCCCTGTAATGGTGCCTCTTTTGTTATCTTCTATTTTTGCTTTTGCGATCATTATTGAGAAATTCGTTCAATTCAACAAAGAGGGGCTTAATACGCAAACTCTGTTAAAAAATATTTTTGAATCCATCGAACGACAGAGGTTAAAAGAGGCTATTGATATATGTGACCAGGCAAATGTCGGCGTTGCCCGTATTCTGAAAGAGGGCATTATGAAGTATGATCGTCCTAAGGAAGAGATCAAGGAATCGATGCAGGATTCTTTTTTGTATGAGATGCCGCTCTTGGAGGATAAATTGCCTATTTTGGTTACGCTTGTACAGATCGCCCCGCTTTTGGGGTTTTTGGGAACGCTGGTCGGCCTGGCAAATATTTTTAGCGTTATCCAGGCCAGGGCGGCTCGTGCCCTGCCTGTGTCCGGCATTGATTTTGCGCAGGGTATCTGGCAGGCATTGATCTGTTCTATGGCCGGTTTTTTAGTCGCCATCCCGCTTCTTGCAGCAAGTAATTATTTAGCAAACAGGGTAAAGCTTATTGCAGAACAGATGGAGAGGGCATCGACGGAGTTATTAAATTTCCTCATAGAGAGGAGAATGCCTTGAGATTTACCCGGATAGATAGGCGGGAAACTGGGAACGGGCATTTTTATTGTGTTGCTTTTATGAATATATTGCTCGTCTTGCTGATTTTTATCGCTTTTTTGCCCTCCATGGTATCTTCTTCAGGCTTATCAGTCGAGGTGCCTCGGGTTATTACAGGCGAAGCTGTTTCCGGGAAAGGGTATGCTGTCACTATTATGCGCGACAATTCTATTTATTTTGAAAGACAACGTGTTTCTTTTGGTGAGTTGAAAGGTTTTTTTATCGCGCAGAATGGTAAGGATTTCAATGTACTTATTAAAGCTGACCAAAAAGCCACCGTCGGCACTCTTGCTAAGATCTGGGATCTATGCCGGGATTCAGGGGCGCGCAGAGTCAGCATAGCTACGAATGATCAGTGAGTCCGTGCGTAAACATTTTTTCCCCGTAGCTTTGGTTATATCTTTATTAGGGCATCTTTTGTGGACTTTTTTGATCGTGCCTGTTATTAAGAGCCCGATACCGGCCCTGCATATAAGCCGGTCGGTTTTTTTGGGTTCTATCCTTAAAAGTGAGGATATATCCGGCTACCAAAGCAGCGCGTTCCGTGTAGAGAAGAAGTTTTCGTTCCCTGAAGATATGTCGCGCGGTAATTATTTTAACAAGAGTTTTAGCGCATTTTATAAACCTAAGGCCCCTGTTCCTTTGAGTTCTGAAATCAAAGAATTGCCTCGTTCAAGTACGCTGGAATTATCAAGTCCTGCTGCTTCAAGCGCGGATATTGTTTTCGGGATATCCGATTTTTCCAGGTATCTTGACAACGTCGATTTTGCTGAACTCAAGCGCGTTTCATCACGCGAAGATGTTTCTGGCTCTATTTTAGTCCAGGTCTTGCTTAGGGAAGGCGGGTTGGTTGAAGATATCAGGGTCAAGGCAGGCAGCGGAGACCCGCTAGTTGACCTTTACATAATCCGAAAACTGCGCACAGCCGTGTTTAAAGAATTTTTGCCTAATAGCAGGTGGGTCAATGTGCGCATAAGGATAAAGTGATTAAAATTGATTTTTCATTTTTTATCTGCTATTATTTATGCGTCACGCTTATAAGTATTTTATTTATCTGGGCCTCTGGCAGAAGGCAGGAATTCAGGCAAAGGCCGGTTTCGCGTGATAAGGTCTTGCAATGCTCCACATGCATGTATGTTTATTTTGAATCAAAGGTCTCGATAATAAGTACGTGTCCTTTGTGCGGCAGTTTTAATCAGAGGGCACAAACCAGGGGGGGTGGATAATGATTACGGAGATAGGTATAGCCGCAGGGGAGATTTGGCATTATTTAGATGCGCATGGGGAAGTCCTTTTTTCCGAGATGGCCAAGCGTATCGATAAACCGCGCGATCTTATTTTGATGAGTTTAGGCTGGTTGGCCAGAGAAGGCCATGTGGTCTTAGTCAGCATTGACGGCAACTATAGGATCTCGTTACGTAAATGAATATTTTTTCAAAAAGAGCACTTGCTATGCTTAATGTGCTTATTTTTGTTATTATTTTTACAATCCTGTCCGGAGTAATACTCGCCTTGGTCAGTACTCACACTCGTCAGATGGAAACCAACATCCGCAGGATCAGGGCTAACTATGTTTCTGAAGCCGGTAATGTAGCGCGTTTCGATGCATACAGAAGGGGCGTTGCTTTTTCCGGTCCTCCCGTAGAATGGGCATTCGATTCAGCAGGCAATCCAACGTCCACTAAAACCCCAACTGTCGTCACAGGTGCCGGCGGCATTGGCGGATCAACAGTCATAAATTCCACGACAAATTACACCACTAATTGGTAAGTTATTGTCAGAACTATTTCTGACTACGGAATAGCTGCGTTAAACTTATGGAAACCCCCTGGGCATGCCCAGGGTACCTGTATAAGATCCTTGACATTTGTATACAAATGTCAAGGATTATCCCGCCAACATTCTTAACCTTGACTTGCCCATCTGGTGACATCCCGCTCGCCTCGGTGTAGCCCGGGCCGAAGCAACCTTCGCATTTCCGCCACAATTCGTTGGCGAGACCTAGCCAGCTTTGCTGGCTGGCATCCCCGCCCATGGTCGGGGTTTTCTGCGAGGCGGGATAAAATATAGTATATTCTTTTATAATAAAAGTAAGTTTAGGTAAAATTAAGAAAAAATTATATTGACAAAGTAAGTTTAATATGATCCAATATGATTGTTTTAAAAGCAAATTTCCCAATCGGTTTGCGAGGAGAATATGTACAGTCTGATGGATGTTGAAGAGCTGGCGAGTTACTTGAGGCTAAAAAAACAGACCATTTATAATTGGCTGCATGAGAATAAGATCTCAGGCATTAAGGTGGGCGGCGTCTGGAGATTTGATAAGAAAGATGTAGATAAGTGGCTTCGCGCCAACACCAGAAGCGCCAGGTTAAAATGATGGAGAACAAACCTATCCCTTGCGTAACCGCTCGAAAAATCTCTAGCGATATTTTTCGAGCACGCTTCGGGATTGATTTTGTAGGTAATAAGTACCTAAACATGAGCAAAATCAAGGAGAGAAATTAATGCTATCCAACCTTTTCAAAAAGGATCTTGCCGGCATATATTTCAGTTCAAAGGGGATAGTCCTTGTCCAGCAGTCCGCGGGAAGGATAAAAAATCACTTAAGCCTGCCATATCCTTCCGGGCGCGAACAGGCAGCCAGCATTGTCTCCGACGATATTTTTGATGTCTTCAAGAACAATGATATTGAGATGACGGCCTTCTTGCAGAAGGCCATACGCGATAGCAAGATAGATACATCAAATATAGTTGTGGCTCTACCTCCCAAAGACCTCATCATACGTTTTTTTGAAATGCCTAATATTCCGCGTGCCGAAGTCCTCGCAGGGATAAATTTTGAGATGAAAAAATATATCCCGTTTAAGCTAGAAGAGCTGGCTTATGATTTTCAATTCCGCATCAAGCAAAAGGCTAACATTATCGAAGTAGTGCTATGCGGCATCAAACAGGACCCGTTAGACAAGTACGTCAAACTTTTCAAGCAGCTTAATCTGGACCCGATCGCTTTTGAGCCGGGGTTATTCAGCCTTTTTAGGCTCTTATTTATAAAAAGTAAAATAGCCAGCCAGCAGTCCTATTGTGTCCTGGAGTTCGATCAGAAGGAAGCCAATATACTTATAGTAGAAAAAGGGTTTCCGTATTTCACGCGCGATATTAAGCTTGTGCCCCAGGCCGGTGCGGTAAGGTCCCAGGATGAATTTGATGCCGTTCTTTTCAGGCTGATCAATGAAGTACGCGTCTCTTTGGATTATTATAAGCGACAATTCTTAAAAAAAGATATTGACGAGATGCTAATTATTTCCGGTAAGGCTTTTAGCGGATGGGTGGACCATTTCAGCAAAGAGCTGGGCTTAAAAGTCAACTTTATAGCTTTAAATGAGTTGTTAAAGATAAAGGATATCCACGACGATGTGCTTTCTGATTCGGCTAAGGCTTTCGGTGCCGCTCTAAGGATCGAACGGCCTTCTCTTGTTACGTTGAATCTTTGGAAGGCTAAGGATAAGGCAGAGAAGGCATCATCGTTGGCATTGACCGGCGTGTCCGGTGTCAATGTCGGAGAAATGGTTTTGAGTTTCTTGCAGGAATCGAGATCTGCAATTATAAAAGGCCTCATAATAGGCGCTTTGATCGTTTCGGCCGGCTACCTATCCGGTTCTTCGAAGGTATTTCCTCTTGAAAAAGAGCTTGCCGCCGCGAGTATCAAACAGCCTCCGCTTTTACCCGGCATTGACTTGTCCGGCCTGGAAGGTGTTTTGGCCAGCGAACGGAATTTTATCGAAAAAGACCGTGATTATAGAAGTTTTATTCAAGGATACACGTTTTTTTACAAAAAATTGTTCCTTCTGCCGCGCCTCTTGCCGAAGGGGGTCTGGATAGATAAATTGACCTATTCATATATGCCGCCTTCTTTGAAGCTAAGCTGTTATTCTTACTCTGATGACAAGAGGGTAACATCAGAAAATATCAATAATTTTATTATGAAGTTGAAGCAGAGCAATGAATTGACTGATGAATTTTCCGTGATCGACTTGAAGTCGTATCGCGAGACCAGTGCCGAAGGAATATATTATATGCAATTTGACGTTCAATTTGAGAAAGCGGCAACAGTCTCCAGATAGCCTCAAGTCTTACGTGTAACTTTATGATGGAGAAGGAAGAGAATGTCTAATTTTAACCCGCAGGCGATGTTAAAGAAAAAAGGAAATATAGTTATGATCGTTATAGTCCTTGTTTCTTTATGGTTTGCCAAAGACATCCACACTAAACAGGTCCTGCGCTCCGAAGATATGAAAAGGCAGATCGAGGCGGAAAAAGAGAAAGGGGCAGCCCTAGACCGAATAGTCGTTTTAAACGAAAAGATAAAGAAGGCGAAGGAAAAGAGCTGGGATACAATAGATACCAATTCCATTATTGATAAAATCTACAAAGTAGGCATTGACTCGGAAGTTAAAATTATGAATATTTCTCCCGGAGGCAGGACAGAAGAGAAAAATTATACCATTATTTCATTCGGCATAGATTGCGGAGCGACGTACAAACAGCTTATACAGTTCATAAAAAGACTGGAGACGTATCCAATGTTAATAAGGATAAGATCGTTCAGTATCGCCCCTGCGGGAGATACGCGCGGGCAAGCCGATCCTACGCTGTCGGGAAACATTGCGGTAGAAGCCGTGTATTTTAAATAGCATTCATGTCTAATTTTGCAAAGATCCAAAAGATCATCGGATTGTTGTGGTTTGGTGCCTTTTTTTCTTGCATTGCTTTGGCTCAAGATGCCGGGGTCGCGCCTCTTGAGCCTCAAAAAGCAAATGTGAAAACGGATAATGACGAAGCTGTTGTTGAAAAGTCTATGGATTTCAGGGATCCTTTTAAGCCGTGGCTGCCCTCAAAAGAGAAAAGTGTTCCTAAGGAGTCCGAGGAAGTAGCAGAGAAAAGCCAGATGGCAACTGAGGAAGTATTCGACTATTCGACTTTGAATGTGACCGGTATAGTTTGGGGGGAGGCGCAGCCCAAGGCGATAATCAATGACAACGTTTACGGTATAGGCGACGAGATCAATGAGGCGACGATCGTAAATATCAACAAAGACGGGATCCTATTAAAATTCAAAAATAAAGAGTATTTGATCAAGAGGGGGAGCAAGCATGCTTCGAAAGAGGGAGGGGAAAAATGAAGTCTATTCCTTTTCGTTTTAAAAAAAGTTTTTTTTCAGTTGCGGGTTTCCTGGCGGTTTATTTTCTTTTTACTAGCCTGATATCGGCCTATGATATCGGTTTGGGCGCAGATGAGCTAATATCCAGCGAGGCCTACCGCAAGATCTCCATGGATTTCAAGGATGCAAGCCTGAAAAATATCCTAAAGATATTTTCTGAACAGGCCGGTCTGAATTTTATCGCTTCCCAGAATGTCCAGGAAAGGACATTGACGCTGTACCTCGATCAAGTCCCGCTGCAGGAGGCCTTGAACAAGATCATGTCAGCCAATAATCTTAAATACGAACTTGAGTCGGGGGCAAAAGTTTTTGTCGTCAAGGAATCGGGAAAGCCAGCCATAGACCTGGTTACTAAGATCTATCGCCTGAAATACGCGCGTCTAAAATCATCGAAACTGGAGACTGCCATTGCAGGCGGTGCCTCCGGAGGCCAAACAACTGGCGTGGCTGCAGCAGGCGCGGAAGGACAAGCAGCAGGCAATATTGAAGATGCGGTCAAAGGGGTAATGACCAGTAACGGAAGCTTTACCCAGGACGCCAGGACAAATAGCCTTATAATTACGGATATACCAGACCGTTTTGAAGTCATAGAGAGGGTTATTGTTTTGCTGGATGTTCCTGCGCCGCAGGTCATGATCGAGGTTGAGATGTTGGATGTTTCCAAAAGGGTCATAGACCAGATGGGTGTGAATACCTCCCCTAATCTGATGCAACTCACCGGTTCAAGCGTGCCTACAAAGTTCCCTAATTTCATGTGGGATGGCCAGGCCGGGACCCCGGATATTCCTGATGGAGGATTGTCTTATGGCACATTAAGCTCCGCTGTTTTTACGGCTGTTCTGGATCTATTGACTACAGACACAAGGACAAAGTTTTTGGCCAGGCCCAGGATCTTAACTATGAGTAATGAAACGGCGGAGATAAAGATAAGTACTAACGAGGCCATAGGCCAGAATACCGTAACACAATCTTCCGAAGGCGCATCTACCCAGACGGTGGAGGCAGAGCGGTTTGAGACCGGAGTTTCTTTAAAAGTTACACCCCAGGTTGATCCTAATACAGGGGCTGTTACGATGTTTATCCAGCCTCAAGTGTCGCAGGCAAAGACAGGCGCTACTTTCTCGGGCACAACCTATAAGGATCCAGAGATCCGTTCTTCGCAGACCACTTTGATGGTTAAAAATGGCGAGACCATAGTTGTTGGCGGCCTTATAAGGACCAATGACGAAACTACTGTAAGCAAGATCCCCATTGTGGGGGATATACCGATACTCGGAGCGTTATTCCGCCACAAAGACAGTAACAAGGAAGAAAGAGAATTGATCGTTTTTATCACGCCCCATATCGTCGGAGGCAATGATGCTATTGCCTTGGCAAAAGCGGAATTGCCTTCAATGCCTTTGGCCCCTTTTCGCGAGCAGGTTTCAGGCATTGCAAGGAAACAAGAGGTTGACAGCATGTTGCAAAGATGGGAGAATTGAAAACGTATGGCGAGGCCCTATCTAAAATTAGGAGAGATCCTTCTTAAAGAAGGTATCATCAGCCAGGCCCAGCTCGACGATGTAATAAAGATCCAGGCAAAAGAGGGCGGCCGTTTGGGTGAGATCCTCCTTAAGATGGGTGTCGCCACAGAAGAAGACCTTGTTGTAGCGCTCGGAAAACAGCTTAACCTTCCGTATGTCTCCATGGGCGCAGGTTTGATAAAGCCCGCCGCTGACCAGAACCTCGATCTGATCGTTTCCAAAGAGTTCGCTATAAAAAATTTAGTGCTCCCGTTGTCGAAAACCATGAATTCCATCACGTGCGCCATTACCGACCCGTTGGACGTGATCCTGGTCGATAACCTAAGGAAGATGACGAACTGCGAAATTAACCCGGTTATTGCCACAAAAACAGAGATCCTGAAAGCAATAGATGATTTTTATGGCAAGAGGGATATTCTTAAGGCCGCTGTAAAAGAATCTTATAAGACAACGGATGACTATGGCCCTGTCATGGAGATCGAGGCTGAAGAATTAAGCATCGACCGCCTTATAGCACGCGCAGAAGAAGCGCCTGTCGTCAAACTCGTGGATCTTGTCATTAAACAGGCCATCGACGAAAGGGCCTCGGATATACACATAGAGCCTTTTAAGGATAAGATAAGCCTGCGGTACAGGATCGACGGTGTTTTGCATGAAATTCCTCCTCCGGCAAAGCATCTTCACCTTCCCATAATATCAAGAATTAAGATCCTTTCCAAGATGGACATAGCTGAAAAGCGGCTTCCTCAAGATGGCGGTTTTACTGTCCGCATTGAAGGCCGTAATATCGATCTGCGTGTTTCTGTCATGCCTACTATTTACGGCGAAAAGATCGTTATGAGGATCTTAGACAAGGGGGGAGTTGCCCTGGATCTGGCGCAGATGGGTTTTCTGCCCCAGCAGCTGGAGTTGTTCCGCCGCGCCATACACATGCCTTATGGTTTAGTTTTTCTCACCGGGCCAACCGGAAGCGGAAAATCTACGAGCCTTTATGCTGCCCTAGGTGAGATCAAGAACCCCACGATGAATATAGTGACAGTCGAAGATCCGGTAGAATACCATATGGAAGGGATCAACCAGGTCCAGATCAAGCCAGAAATAGGCCTTACATTCGCTTCAGCACTGCGCGCTTTTTTAAGGCAGGACCCTGATATAATGATGGTCGGAGAGGTCAGGGATCTTGAAACTGCCCAGATCTGTGTGCGTTCCGCCCTAACAGGCCACTTGGTTTTAAGCACATTGCATACAAATGACGCGCCATCAGCTGTTACTCGCCTGATCGATATAGGTGTCGAGCCTTATCTTTTGATGCCGTCTTTAGTTCTTATTGTGGCGCAGCGCTTGGTCCGCCGCCTTTGTTCCGAATGCAAAGAGGCCTATGAGCCTACGCCCGAGGAGAGGGAGCGGTTTAATTTAGGCCAGGACCTTATTTATCGCGCAAAGGGGTGCGATAAATGCAATCATATAGGATACCGCGGCAGGACTTGTATCGGAGAGGTTTTATTCGTTGATGATGAGATCAGGCAGCACATAGTCCCTGGTGTAAATGCGCCGAAATTGAAGAAAATCGCCGTGGAGCGCGGCATGATGACTCTTTATGAGAGCGGTTTAAGGAAAGTCATGGATGGGATAACATCTTTGGAAGAAGCATTGAGCGCAACGATAGGGGTTGAATAAGGGAATGCCGAAATATTCTTACATAGGCCGCAAGACAAGCGGCGAAAAAGAGACAGGCGTCATAGAAGGCCCTGGCCAGGATGACGTTGTTGCCCAGCTTCAGAAGAAGGGGCTTATCGTCACGTCCATCATTCCTTTCGACGTAGGCAAAAAAGATATTGCACAGGATAAAGTTGTAAGATCCGGTAAAAGCCAGTTTACCCACAATAGTGTTGGTGCCGGAGATCTGGTTATTTTTGCGCGCCAGCTCTCTATGTTATTGGGCGCAGGCATCAGTTTGTTGAGGTGTTTGGATGTCATATCCAAGCAGGTTGACAGCAAAAAACTTTTTGGCATAATAGCGCAAGTCAGGCAGGATATGGAGGGTGGCCGGACCCTGCGTGATTCGATAGCGAAATTTCCTGATGTATTTTCTCCGCTTTGGGTAAATCTTATTGAAACAGGCGAGGCAAGCGGTAACCTGCCGATGGTGCTTGATAAATTGGCGCATTACTTGGAAGAAGCCGCTAGTTTTAAACGAAAGATCATATCGGCCCTCATGTATCCGGGTATTTTGTGTTTTATTTCTGTGTCCGCCGTCCTATTTTTTGTCATGAAGATAGTACCGACATTCTCTAAGATACTTGGTTCTTTCGGAGTTGAATTGCCGTTGGCTACAAAGATACTGATAATGCTAAGCGATATTCTGACAAAAAAGTTCTTTTGGTTCGCGGGAACTATTGTCCTGTTGGTTTTTGTTTATAGAAAAATGAGTAAACAGCCTAAGTTTAACAGGATGATCGAAGATGCGCGTTTTAAGATACCCATTGTCGGCGAATTCTTCCGCTACATGTTGATTGAGCGATTTGCTACAACGATGTCTATATTGATAGAAAGCGGTGTCCCTATTCTTTATGCCTTAGAGATCTCGGAACGGAGCGCAGGTTCGTTTAAAATGGCCGACACCATACAATTCATCAAGAGGAGCGTTAAAGAGGGGCGCAGTATGGCGGCCCCTATGGAAAAAAGCGAGCTATTCACTCCGATGGTTGTGCAGATGGTGGCTATCGGAGAAGAAATAGGCGAATTGTCGAATATGTTAAAGAGGATTGCTAAATTTTATCAGGAATACTTGGAAACTTTCGTAACGCGGCTGGCATCTATTTTTGAGCCTTTGATGATAGTTTTTATGGGTATTATCATAGGAGGCATGGTCATCGCTATATTTTTGCCTATTTTTAATATGGCGACCATGAAGACCGCAGGATAGTTGACTTAACTAAAATGATATGATACACTTATAAAAGTGAAGGGGGTGATGGGCGAAGGTAAAATCCGGTATCATTATTTCAAAAAATAGATATAATTTGTCATAATAAGGAAAAAACAAAACGAGGAGGGGAAAATGCGGAAAAAGAAAGGTTTCACATTGCTCGAACTCATCATTGTAGTCATCGTCATAGGTATTTTGGCTTCCATTGCGCTGCCTAGATACATAAGGATCGCGGAAAAAGGCAGAGCAGTAGAAGCCAAACAAATTTTGGGCGATATAAGAGGTGCCCAGATACGATACGCAGCTCAATATGCTACATTTGCAGGGAACGTTGCCGATTTGGATACAACTGTTAACGCCAACGGCAGATACTTTAATTTTGTGGGGAATGCAGCTACCACTATTACTAACGAGGGTACACTCGTTGGTACTGCTACTCGTAATAGTGTTGACGCTGGACCAAACGCAGGCTATATAATTAATATTACGCAAAATGGAACGCTTGGCTCTAACGGTGCTGGAGCGGCTTTTCTATAATTCACTGTCAACAAACCGCGCCATTCAGGTGTGGATGAGTTTTGGCCGTTTGGATGAGTATTTTCAATTATGTTTTTATAACCGGCGAAACAGTGCTTAATAAATGCATGTTTCGCCGGCTGATTTTTTGTCGAAAGTAGATTTATGTAATAAAAAGCCGGGAATAGCTGGATAGATGGGGATAGAATATGAATAGAAATGCCTTTTCGCTAGTTGAGATCATGGTTGTCGTGATCGTCATTGGTATCCTGGCAGGTATAAGCATACCCCGCTATAGCAAGTTCGTTGAAAGAGGCCGGTCTGCCGAGGCCCGTAATATCCTGGGCAATATCCGTTCCGCGGAATTGGCATATCTGACAGAGTACGATATTTATACGAATAGCCTTACATCACTGCAAATAGCGGCTCCGACAGCCTGTAATGCGAGTTTTTATTTTAGTTACGGGATCGTAAACGGTTCAGGCACTTTTACTGCCACGGCAAACAGATGCACAGGAGGGGCAGGGAGGCCGCCTACCGGCCCGACGGCATTTTCTTTGAATATTACGCAAGCAGGCGTGCTTGATGGTACGGTCGGTTATCTGTGAGGGCATATGAAAAAGAGATATGGCGCGTTAGATCATTTTAGGGGTTTCACACTCATGGAATTATTGGTGGTTATTATCATAATGAGTGTCCTTGTCGCAATAGCTGTGCCGACTTACATAAACACTAAAGAGAAGGCATTGGACAAGGAAGCAGTAACAGCCCTTAAGATGGTAAAGGCCGGAGAAAGGCAATATTTTTCGAAATTCGAGTTTTTTTATCCGGTCTCCGGCTCAACAAGCAACCTTGCGTTTATCAACGATAACCTAAGCCTTGACTTAAGCGGTTCTAATTGGGGGTATGCTATCAGCGGCACAGGATCGACTTTTTCCGCTACGGCAGCCAGAGGAGCAAGGACATGGACTATTACCCAGGTT
The DNA here is from genome assembly GCA_016235185.1 of Candidatus Omnitrophota bacterium. GTDB lineage: Bacteria > Omnitrophota > Gorgyraeia > Velamenicoccales > Velamenicoccaceae > UBA9636. Next base: position 78,616 of record JACRLT010000004.1, on the reverse strand, counting down.
ACGTCCGATCCGACGTGCTCTCCAGTCGGTTCTTGTTTGTGATCAACAAGGAAAATTACCTAAACAGATCCCGATGGCTAAAAACAGCCACGGGATAAATTTCGACAAATAACTTACGTCGCAAAAAGCTCCGTAAGTTATGTCGTCATTTAAGGTATGTTAGATGAAAAAGAAGGGGTTTACCCTTGTAGAGGTAATGGTTTCTCTGGTCATCTTAGCCCTTTTAGCAGCAGGGCTTTTTAGCGTTTTTGTTTCGGCCAGGTACATGGTTGTAAGGTCCAAGAGAAGACTCGGGGCCATGGAAGTTGCAAGGGCAGAGATTGAAAAGAACAGGCAGCATATCAGGGCAGATAGGTGGGATAACGCATCCTATCCGTTGTTCCCTGCGGACGGAACGTGGCGCGCATGCGCTTCGACAACCTATCCAGGTTATACTGTCGACTGCCGTGTAGTTCAGGGCCCGGCAGTAGACTCTTACAGAACAGTGACAGTACGTGTGAGGTGGAGTGATCCTTCGATTTAATGATCATGCGGTAACGCTAATTGAGCTAATTTTGGCCATTGTCCTGGTGAGCGCTATTATCATGACCGGGCTATCCATGGAGCTGGGTTTGAGGCGCATTTTTTCCTCAACTGATTTTGAGACCCAGATATTGGATGAAGCAGCTCCTATCATGGCGATGGTGACAAAAGATATCAATAGGGGCGTTGGGGCAGTTGCAACGGGTCAATCTCCTTATAATCTTGCAGGCGGTCCCGGTAACATGCTTTATCAGATATTTTATGATTCAAACAATAACGGCATGCGCGATGGCGGCGATACGGCTGTTGAGTACAGGTTTCAAAGCGCATTGAATGCACTTAACTACAGGCGCACCCTTAGCGCAAGCTATCAAATATTGTCGGACAAGGTCATTGATTTCAGTATAGCTTCACCCGTTAATGGAGCTTCTACTTTTTCTATCCGCTTAAAGAGAGATCCAGGATCAGCCACGAGTTATACCAATCCGGAGATTTGGATAAATTCCAGCGCTTTGTATCGAGGTTATTCTACGAATTGACGTTAATTTTATCCCTCGTCACCCACCAAATGTGAGAGTGACTCGGGATCAATTTTCTAACTAAGAGAGAGGCAAAATTAAGGGGCAGTAGCTCAGCTGGGAGAGCATCACGTTCGCAACGTGGGGGTCGTGGGTTCGAATCCCATCTGCTCCACCAAAATTTTCTGACAAATAAAATTTTGGTGGATGCCGCGGCGAGCGTAATGGCCCGATAAGGGCCATAGCGAGAAGCGGCGCCACCACTCTAATGTAAGTTCGTACTTAACACATCGGCAAATGAAAAGATACGGCCTGTTTTTGATCCTTGTCTGTGTTGTCACGTTTTGCGGTTTCCTGCCTTTTGTTTTCTCAAGTGAAGTCCTTCACGAAGCGAGCTTCTATTTTAAGCTTGACGACAAGATCGTAAATTGCGTTCTGTGTCCCCGCCGTTGTGTTATTCCCGACGGAAAACGAGGTTTTTGCGGAGTCAGAGAAAATAGGGGCGGCACCCTTTATTCCCTGGTTTATGCAAAGCCGTGCTCACTCCATATCGATCCTATCGAAAAAAAGCCGCTTTTTCATGTCCTGCCGGGCTCTACCGCATTTTCTTTAGCGACTGTCGGCTGTAACTTGAGATGCAAGTTTTGCCAGAATTGGCAGATATCCCAGGCATCGCCCGAAGATGTGGTGCCTATCAGCCTCTCACCCGAAGAGGTCATTAAAAAAGTCAAAGAAAGCGGCTCGCCGGTCATAGCGTATACTTACACAGAACCGACGGTTTATTATGAATACATGTTCGATATTGCAAAGCTCGCCCGCGCTGCCGGAATAAAAAATGTCATGCATTCTGCCGGGTTCATTAACGAGGAACCGTTGCGCCGGCTCTGCCCTTATTTAGATGCGGCCAATATCGATCTCAAAGGTTTCAATAACAGGTTTTATTCCGAGATGACCCTGGGGAACGTAGATGATGTCCTTCGAACTTTGAAGATATTGAAAGAAGAGGGGGTATGGACGGAGATAACCAATCTTATCTTGCCGGGTTTAAACGACGACCCGGCAGAGATCAGGAAGATGTGTTTATGGATACACGATAATCTTGGGCCGAATACACCCATACATTTTTCTCGTTTCACGCCTCACTATAAACTCATGAATCTTTCTCCTACGCCGGTCCAGACGCTGCAGATGGCCAAAAAGATAGCTCAAGAGGCGGGCTTAAGATACGTTTATTTGGGTAATATCTCCCATACAGATTCGGAAAATACGTATTGCCCGAAATGCGGCAAGCTAATTATTGAGAGGGCGGGGTATGTGATCACTGCAAATAATGTTATTGATGGCACATGCAGATTCTGTGGAGAAAAGATCGATGGCATCTGGAAATAAATCCAAAATGCAAATGGCAAAATCCAAATTAATCCTCAATGGTTTAATGTCAAATTTATTGGATATTGGAAATTGGAGATTCATTTGTCATTTGAAATTTGGTATTTGGTTTTTGTTATCAATCGCTGCTTTATCCATGAATTGTTTTGCTTCTAACGTTCAGGAGCCCAATGTGGCGGGCTCTTTCTATCCTGCAGAAAAGTCAGAATTATCCGCAATGATCCAAAAATACATACGCCAGGCCAAGAGCGTGCCTATTGTAGGCGATCCGGTTGTCCTTATAGCGCCTCATGCAGGCTATATCTATTCCGGCCCGGTTGCTGCATATGGATATGCAGCGCTTGCAGGCAAGGCATATGATGCCGTAATCATTTTGGCTGCGTCCCATTATTTTTCTTTCGAAGGGGTTTCTGTTTACAAGGATGGTTTTTTCCGAACGCCTCTGGGCGATCTTGAGGTAGACAAGCAATTGGCGTCGGAATTGCTGGTTTCGGACCCGAAATTGTTGGCCTTTGAACCTAAATATTTTGAAAATGAGCATTCCCTGGAAGTAGAGCTTCCATTTTTGCAGGAAGTTTTAAAACCGGGATTTAAGATCCTTCCTGTTCTGTTAGGAAGTATGTCATATGAGGATTGTGTTGTTTTGACCCGGCATCTGTCCCGCATCACCGAAGGCAGGCCTATCCTTGTTGTCGTAAGTACGGACCTGTCGCATTACAAGCCTTACGGAGAGGCCATCGTCTACGACAAAAAAACCATTGAGTATATAAAGGATTTTGACTCAAAGGGATTATGGGATGCTGCAGCCGGCACAGGATGGAATGTGTGCGGTATCCGTCCTGTTGTAGCAGGGCTTGAATTTGCGCGGCTTAAAAATGCAAGGCGTGTAGAGGTATTGAAATATGCCAATTCCGGCGATACCGCCGGAGGCAAGGACAAGGTTGTAGGTTACGCAAGCGTCCTTATTACGAGAGGTGGAGGCATGTTTACAAAAGACGAGCAGAAGCGTTTACTTGAAATAGCAAGAAAGACGATCGAGGGGCATGTCTTGAATAAGCCAGTGCCGGTTTTTAAGGAGGGTTGGGCTGCCATGAACGCGCATCGCGGCGCTTTTGTTACCTTGCGCAAGAACGGCGAGCTAAGAGGTTGTATAGGCCAATTTACTTCAGAGGGGCCGCTTTATCAGGTTGTCTCGCAAATGAGCATTGAATCAAGTACGCATGATTACAGATTTTCACCTGTTGCGCCGGATGAGTTGAAAGATATCGTAATAGAAGTATCCGTTTTAAGTGAACCCAATCTTATCGATGACTGGCGAAAAATTCGGCTTGGCACGGACGGTGTGATCATTAGAAAAGGTTTTTCTTCCGGCGTTTTCCTTCCTCAAGTGGCAACGGAGACCGGCTGGGACTTGGAGACTTTCCTGGGCCAACTGTGTTCCCAGAAAGCCGGGCTACCGTGGGATTGTTTTAAGGATGCCGCGACAAAGATCTATACCTTCCAGGCGGAGATCTTTTCAGAAGACGGGGAGTAGGCTATGCTAAGGCCCATGTGGAGCTTTTTCTTAACCGGGCTTTTTTTGGGTTACGGCCCGTGTCTTTTAAGTTGCGGGCCGCTCCTGGTCTCTTATATTGCGGCAGCAAAAGAAAACGGGCCGAATGGATTGGTGACGTACATTATTTTTTCTGCTACACGGGTTTTTGTCTATCTTGTTTTCGGGATACTCGTGGGGTTGTTCGGTGAATGGATACTACATCGTTTTTTTGAAAGTTTCGCGCTTGATATCATTTACTTTATATTCGGTGTTTTTCTTTTGATATTGGGCGCCATCCTAATGAGTGAAAAAACCGTTATTGCGAAAAAGTGCAATGCGTTTGTTCACCGTTATATGGAGCCAAAGGGTATAAAGAATGTGGTTATTTTCGGCCTTATTGTTTCTTTTTCCCCGTGCGTGCCGCTATTGGCTGTTTTGGGTTATATTGCATTGATCTCGGATACGTGGATAAAAGGTGCGGCATACATGACGGCGTTTGGCCTGGGCACAGTTGTCAGCCCCCTTATTATTTTGTCTGTAACGGCCGGATGGGTTGCAAATATTTTGAGCAGGCACGAGAAGATAATGCGAATTGTCAGGCTATTTTGCGGCCTCGTGATCTGTTTATTGGGCATAAATCTTATTCTTATCAGCATGAAATGAAAGGCTATCTATAATGAACAGGTTTTTCGTTGAAAAAAAATATATCGTTGGCACTTGTGTTGAAATAACCGGCGCGACAGATGTCCATCATCTAGGGCGTGTCCTGCGTATTCCGGCAGGGGAAGATGTACTTATTAGCGACGGGGATGGCGGGTCATATATTGCGCAAGTGTCTCGGATCTCCAAAACGGCAGTTTCTTTAAAAATAAAAAAAGAGTTAAAAAGGGTACGACGGGAAGAGCAGAAAGTCTTGATCTCTCTTGCGTGCGCCGTGCCAAAGAATACGCATTTTGAAGACATAGTTGATAAGTGTGCCCAGTTAGGTGTAGACGAGATCATCCCGCTGATAACGGAGCGCACCCTGGTAAAGAAAGAAGCCTTTGACAAGAAGCGCGGCAGGTTGGAGAGGATCGTTATTTCAGCGGCAAAACAGAGCGGGGTTTTATTTTTGCCTGAATTGAAAGAAGCTCAAGATTTTAGCTCATTTTTGCCGCGAGTAGGCGCTTATGATCTGGGCCTTCTGCCTAATTTGTCCCAAAAACCCATGAGTATCAAAGATGCGCTGAAAAACTTTATTGGCAGGAAGGTCCTTATTATGATCGGGCCCGAGGGAGATTTTACTCCACAAGAAATTACGCAGGCCATAGGCGCAAATTGCAGGGGCATAAGCCTGGGCGAATCTGTTTTAAGGGTGGACACCGCGGCTGTATGCGCAGTGAGTTTTTTAAGGCTGTATCTTGGATTATGAAAACATTTTGTGTAAAGACGCTGGGTTGTAAGGTGAATCAGTGCGATTCTCAAAATATGCGCGATGTATTTTTTCACAACGGTTGGGTTGAGGGGGGAAACGATGCTTCCGCGGATATCTGCATTGTCAACACTTGCTGTGTGACCCGTCAAGCAGACAGGAAGTCTCGCTATGCCATCCGCGCAGCCATAAGACAGAACCCCCGCTCAAAAGTGCTTGTTACAGGCTGTTATGCGGGTTATGACAGGGCTGCTATTGAAAAGATCGATGGTGTTGACGCGGTTTTTGAAAATAGCCAAAAGGACCGTCTTTATGAATCTGCCATAGGCGCAGATAGTTTAAGTTGCCAGAATCGCCGACAACGCACTAGTGGCGGGCGCACGCGAGCATTTTTGAAGATCCAGGACGGCTGTAATAACAGGTGCAGTTATTGTATTGTTCCGCTTGTCCGTGGACCGTCTAAGAGTAAAGATCGGTTATCTGTTTTAAAAGAAGCCGGCTCTTTGGTCAAAGATGGATATAAGGAGATTGTGTTAACCGGAGTCTGCCTGGGTTCCTATGGGAAGGACTTGGAGCCTAAGCTTGACTTGGTCGATGTTATTTCAGGGATAGAGAAGATAGATGGAAGTTTTAGGATACGCCTTAGTTCTATTGAGGCATCGGATGTTTCAGACAGGCTTATTGCAAAGATGGCAGAGTCTAAGAAACTCTGTCCGCATCTGCATATACCTTTCCAGAGCGGCGATGATGAGGTGCTTGCCGCTATGAATAAAAAGTTAAATGTCTCGGACTACATGCAAATCGTAAGTAAAGCCAAATCAGCTATCAAGGGGCTTTCTATTACTTGCGATATTATCGTAGGATTTCCCCAAGAAAAGGAAAAGAATTTTATAAATACTTTAAAATTCCTTAAAGAGATAATCCCATTGCAAACACACATTTTTTCTTTTAGTGAAAGAAGGGGTGCTGCTATTTATGGCCGAAAAGGCAGGGTAAGCCCTGTTGAACTGGATTTTAGATTAAAGTCCGCAAAATCTCTTGCAGAGGAGCTTTCTGGATGTTATGTACGCGGGTATTTGGGGAAGGAGCTCGAGGTTTTGTTTGAGGCAAAAGACAGGGGGCTGTGGCAGGGGTATTCACGGAATTATATAAAAGTTGGTGTTGCTTGCGCTCAAAGTCTGCATAATTCCGTAAAGTTGGTCAAGATAGTTGATTCTAAGGCGGGTTTGGCGATTGGTGATGATGTGCGATAATGATGAAGAATTCTCTTGACAAAAAACCTCATTAAGGTAAACTAAAACATAATAAAAAGTTTTTAAAAGTATTAAGTTTTCCCATAAAAAGCATTGAAATATGGTTTTATCTGCAAAAAAAGCCTTTATTTTAACTCTACTTTTTGCCTTTCCGGTCGTATCTGTTTTATTAGGTACTGTACCAGCTTTTGCTGTATTTAATTTAACCGCTTCTCCTTCCGATGGCGGTTTTGACCTGCGTTTCCAACGACTTTTGCCCACTGATTTTAAGCAAACCAAAGAGATAACTATAAGAGTTACTTCGGACTTGGCAAAGCAGTATCGCATCGTAGCTCAAATTATAAAGCCTCTGACTATGAATGATGGAACGATCTTGCCTGACGGACAATTTAAATTCTATCCTTTGGTCAACTCAAATTCCAAAGGGACATTGCTTTATCGCGAGGAGGCGCCTGTCAGTGATTTTGATACGATCTTGTATACTTCTAATGTGGCAGGGGAGAGTGATTCTTTTCGTTTAGTCTATTCATTGACCCCGCAGGCGGATCAGATCCCTGGTTCTTATTACGGGCAGATGGCTTTTATTTTAACGCCCATAGATTCAACGCAATCTCAAGTCGTAGTCAATATACAAGTTTATGCGGAGTTAAGCGGAGGGAACGTGCCGGTTGTTGAGATTACGACAGGCACCGGAAGTAATCGGATAAGCTTAAGCTCAAAAGGGATGAGGGCTAAAGATGAGCTGGCCTTCAAAAAATATCCCCAAGTATTTGTAAAGATCCACGGCCCGCTTGGTGCTGCTTACCGTATCTTTACCGGCCTGGAAGGCGGTGTTATGTCTTCGAGCGAAGGCGATGAATTTGATCTGTCAAAAGTCTCGGTTTCTGCAGCAGGTGGCCAGAATGGTACGATCGCGCAAGAATCGGATTTAATGGCAGCTACGAGTAAGATGCTTCTTTATACGTCGGATGCCGTAGGTTCGGGCGATGAATTTGTGGTCACTTTTAAGCCCGCCGCTGATTTTCGGTTGGTCAAAGCAGGCCTATATAAAGGAAGATTGAATTTCATAGTTGAAAAGTTAGGGGCAACTCAAAGCGGCCCTGAAGTTTTCCAGGCGATTGATCTGGATTTTAGTATTGATCCGCTTTTTGACATGGTGGTTTATTCCCAGGGGCAGGAGGGGGTAAATTTGAAGTTCGGGGAGGTCAGTTACAGGTCAGGGCCTAAAACTTCCGATGTGGATGTTTATGTCGAGACGAATATGGGAAAACCTTATCAGGTGATCCAAAAGGTATCCGGGCCCATGGTCAATGAAAAAATGGATAAGATCCCGGAGGAAGATTTTACTCTTAAAGTTAAAGACGTCGCAACGCTTGATGAGCCTAGCTATTATCTTAAAGACGTTGTTCCGGCAAAAGAGGGCGAGACCTTGCTTTTGTCATCCGGGCCAAAAGGAGAAAGTCTGCATTTTAAGATCGAATATCAACTTAAGATGCGCCCGGAGTCCAGGGGCGGAAATTATACGACTAGTATAGGCTATTCATTAGCTTTGAATTAAATGTTGATAACTAGCAATATATTTTTTACAATATTCATGGGGAGAGAGGGGGTGAAAGAAAATGAAGAATAAAATCATCGTATGGGTGGTTGTGTGTGCTTTGATGGGGCTGGATTTGGCTCCGTCAGCATTGGCACAGACATCGCAAGTTGGCCCGAGCGGCCCGGCTTCGGCACAAGTCCCGCAGTTTCTTGAGTTTTCCTTAAAAGTTGTTAAACAGATGGAGTCCGCGACGTTTAATCCAGCAATCAGTCCTTTTAATCAAGGGGTTGATGTTTCAGCGTCGCCTTCGTTTGACTTTGGAAACTTGAGTCCAGTGTATGATACTAATCCAGCAAGCCCTACATACGGTCAATTCTTATTTATGCGAGGCCGCTACTTTTATTATGTTTTAATGATCGCATCTACGTCTGGCCGCAGATATAAGATTACCGAAAAGGGGCAGCAATTAGTAGGTCCGTCTGGTGCTTTGATGCCGAATGAGGCTGTATTTCTTGTTCCTGAATATCAGTGGCAGGATCTGTTAGGCGGTGTTATACAAGGAGCTCCTCCGGGATCAGCTTTTCTCGGCCCTGTTGTGGCTGCTACCAGCACAACCGGTACGACAGAGCAGCTTGTGTATCAGAGCGATAATAGCGGTTTGGGCAGGATTGTCAGAGCAATTGTGGCTATCTCTGGCCCTCTTGCAGGCGATACCAAGCCTTCCAACTGGTCGTTAGGTATTAATGGAACATCAGGCCAGGGAACGAAGCAGACATTTGCTTCGTGGAAGCCTGTTACGCCGGATCAGGTGTCAGGCGCGTATTCAGGTACCATTACGTTTACATTAACGCTTAATTAATGTTACGGCTAAATTTTTTAGGTGCCGGTATGTTTTAAAGATATGCCGGCACCTAAAAAATTTTGAACACCAAAATTTTACTTCAGTGAAATCCCGCGTCAGCGGGAACTAATTTAATTTTTTTCTATGAACAAAACTAAAATTTTAATTTCGGCCTTATGCTTTTTTATCATTAACATGTTTTTTTTGGTCCCAGCCTTTGCCGGTATCCGTATCGATAAGCCAAAGATCAGATTGTCCGTTGCTCCAGGCAGTTATGCTAGCGGCGAGGTCAAGGTGGAAAATAACGGAAAAGATCCCGCAGCCGTAAAAGTCTATCTGGAGGATTGGGTTTACAACGCGCAGGACGGCGGCAAAGAATTTATGCCAAAGGGCACGACGGCATTGTCGGCTTCAAACTGGATCACGTTTTATCCGGCTGATTTTACGGTCCCTGTCGGGGGCATACAGATGGTACGCTATACAGTTTCTGTGCCTAAAGATGCAAAAGGCGGGAATTATGCCGTTATGTTTTTTGAAACCGGCGGAGGAGAAATGCCGGCCGTAGATGAAAAAGGAAATAATGTGATGGTCAAGGTATTGAATCGCCTGGGGGCGCTTTTTTATATTGAGCCAGAGGGCACAATACAGAAGACTGCCGAGATAAAAAATCTTGCTGCTACGGAGAAGTTAAATAATCTTGTTGTGGCCGCTGATTTTGTAAATACCGGCAATACCGATATTACGGCAAAAGGGACTTTTGATGTGATCGATAGCTATGGGATGGTTTTTGCGCGGGGCGTTTTTGATGAAGTTTATACCTTGGCGCATGACAAGGCCAGCCTGGAATCCACGGCAAAGTCAGTGGATCTTAAGGCCGGAGACTATGATCTTTTGTTGACAATTGAGTTTGAAAATGGTGGCAATATTATCAAAGAAGCAAGCTTCAATGTTTCCGCGTCAGGCGTATTAGGTCCGCTAAAAATAAAAGATTAAAAAGGCATATGAAAAAAATTTTATCAACTTATTTAATTATTTTATTAAGTTTCAATTTTATTATACCGCCATCATTTGCACAGGCCGCTGTCTCCCCCCAGATAGCGGATTTTTTATGTGAAAAAGGAATTGCTTATTACAATCTAGAAAAATATCCCGAAGCACTCACAGAGTTTAAAAAAGCACTTATGGCTGATCCCGAGTCTGTCGTCGCCAAGGAATTTATAAGCACAATTGAAGTCCGGAGTAAGAAGACAGGCGCCCTTGACGAGGGAGATTCATTGGTAAAAAAAATATCATCGGTAAATTTGCTTTTGAACAGCGCGCAAAAATCTTTAGAGATGCTGGGGCCGGTATCTGAACAAAAAGAACTTGAGCAGGCGATTCTGGCTCAAAAGTCAGCACAGCGTCCTGAAAAACAGGTCAGAGTTACAACGGTTCAGTTTCCAACTCAAACAAAGACACCTCAAGAGGAGCCTGTTGAAGAAGTTGTGATTGACGTAGATAGCGCGCTTGAAGGCAAAGATACGCTGGATATTGATACCAACATAGGTGAGCGCTTGAGGTTTAAGGGTAACAATCTTTCCAGGTTCCTGGTTACACAACCAAATATGCTGAAAGTTTCGCGCCTTGGGCCGGATGAGTTGTTAGTTGAGCCGCAGGACCTGGGTACAACTTATATGCATGTATGGGATAATAAGGGGCGAAAGACTTTCAGGTTCCTGATAGGGCCGAGAAAGTTTGCCATGCGGCTTTTGAAGGAATATCAGGAGCGTTTTATAGAGGCACAGCGTCCCGAGTCTTTTAAGTTGAGTTATTCCATTATCGGAGACAGCTTTTACACAGGCAGGGGCTTTGGGGACCTAAGCCGCATAACCCACTCTTTAGCCTACAGTTCTTCCATTATCGGAGAAACACCATTCGGCAATTTTGATTCTGCTGTCCAGGCGAACCGAACACCATTAGGTAACTATAGTGTCTCGAATTTGAGGATGGGGATAACCAACGGCCACTACGACCAGTTTAAAGATATTACGATCCGCGGTTTTGATTTTTCGCCGGGATTTAGTTCATTTGGCTTTCCTGCATCTGATCTGCGCGGGATCTTGTTGAGCGCTCCGATGTCCGATAGGAAATTAGAATACACGACATTTAAGGGTGCTCTTCCGGCCGGAGGCTTTACGCAATTGCCGGCTGCTTCAGGGTTGAGTAAGACGAAACAGGCATGGCTGGAAGGGGTTGGCTTGAACTATAGGCCCAACAAATTTGCCAATTTTAAGACGTTCTATACCCATTCATATGGGCCGGAGCGGTCAGAACCTGTTTTGACAAGCGATACATCGGGTTTCGGGATGAATTATCACCTGGGCCTTTTTGATGTAGGTTCAGAGATGGCGTATGACCACACTAAAAATATATCGTATATGACGCAGAGCAGTTTTACATTGCCAAAATTTCGGCTTGGCGTTTCTACGACAGATAATAACGAGCATTTTGCGTCTTTGCTTGGAGGCGAGCCGGCAGGCGGTTCCCAAAACCAGACTATGACCATAAATTACCGGCCCACACAGGATGTGGCGATCTTTAACTCTTTCTCCAGATCTTTGGATAAAGTATTTTTTAATCCTGACAAACCCGGGACACCGAATTATAATTCTGTCACGCGTGTAAATTGGTATGCGGATCCGCAGACGGAATTTGAATTAGGTTATACGATGGATGATCAGATCGGGTCTGTGTCGCCTTCTGTAGTTGAAACCAAGGAGATAGTTTTCAGAAAAAAGATATTTATCTTCAGAAAGTTAAGCACGTATTTGACTTATCAAAACAGCAAATCCAAAAATTTTTCCTCTCCTGCGCAGGATTTTAACAACAACAGGATCATGGCGGGGTTGAGCATGAGGGTCTTGTATGATATTTACGGCTATTATCGCAGGGAATTTAATTTGTTGTATAACAAGTTTAGCCGTAAGAGGGCATATCCTACAGCCCAGGAGTATGGTTTGAGTTATAACCATAGGATCGGCCGTTCGCCCTTTTACACGAACTTGAGGATTTTTTACAGGGATGAACAAGACACCGAGTCAGAATTAAGCTTCTTGAGTGGGGAAGATCGTCTCGAAGGCGAGGGCGAAGTGACGTTCAAGCCCAACCCTGACAGCGAATTATATCTGAAGGCCCGCGTGGATAATGTTTGGGCAGAGAAAGAAGGTACGGTAAAACACTTTGATTTTGATTTGAGCTGGGGCATGAGGTTATTGTGGGATACCGGGTTTAGATGGCAAGCCAAGGGCGGATTCTATGGGTACGTATTTTATGATTTAAATGGAAATGGGGCAAGAGAGCCGAAAGAACAGGGGGTCAGCGGTGTAGAAGTCTTTGGGTCACAAGATAAAAAGGCTGTTACTGATGCAAAGGGATATTATAAAATTGAGGGGTTAACCGGGAAAAAAGCCACTTTGGGCCTGGATCTAAAAACTATCCCCAAGGGATACACCCCTACGACTTCAGTGTCTAGGGAGGTAGATATAGTGCATGCTAAGTTGAAGCGCTTTGATTTTGGGTTGACGACGCAATCGGAGATATCGGGATTGGTCTTTTTGGATAAGGATGGCAATGGAAAGTATGATGCGGGTGAAAAGCCGGTTAATTCCGTAGTTATAGTTCTAGATAATGATCAAAAGGCGGTAACAAGCTCTTTTGGAGAATATATGTTCAGGAAGCTTGTGCCCGGAGAGCACACCTTGAAGGTGGATCTTAAGACCGTGCCTGTGAAATATCTCCCCAAGGTCCCGATCACAAAGACCGTCAAGGTGATCGAAGGCGCTACTTTCGTTTACAATATTCCTCTTGAGGAACCCCAGGGAAAATGAAGCCCCGTTTTAAGTAACTTTTCAAAACGGGGCAAAACCCCAGAGGGTAATCTGGGGCATCGTATGGGCTTTTTGTTATCCGCCACTAATGCTTTGGCGGATTTTGTATCCGCCACTAATGCTTTGGCGGATTTTGTATCCGCCACTAATGCTTTGGCGGATTTTGTATCCGCCACTAATGCTTTGGCGGATTTTGTATCCGCCACTAATGCTTTGGCGGATTTTGTTAGAGGTATCTAAAGGAACCTGCGGGTACAAAATCAGGTTGTTTCATTTGGCGCAGATCGTGTAAATCGTAGCCTTAGCCATTTCGGATCCTTCGTCTGTAACCGTCACCATATCTTCGGTCTGGATCAGTTTTTCCTCTTTTGTTACCTCATATTTACCTGAAGCTCCTGAAGGGATAGGCATCGCAGGCTCGGCCGGCGCAGTGGCCGCCTCTGGTGCGGTTCCTTGAGTTTTGAATTCAAATAGATCCGGCATGACGCATCTGGCTGATCCTGTAATCGTGGTCTGTCCTGCCAGGCACGCGTTGGCCGAAAGAAGAACTATTGTGATCGAGATGAAAAAAAGCTTTTTTATATCCATGTTGCCCTCTAAATGTTTGGTATCAAAAGGGCAGACACCCCGCCGTATCGGATCGGCGGGTGTGCCGCTTTCTGCGGCAACAAAAAAAACCCATTCAAAGATGAATGGGTTAACTTTGAATTCACGAGGTCCCGCCTCTGCGGGACACGGCAACCCGACTGTCCGCCAAAGTACTGTGGCGGACTCAAGGTTTTGCGTCCTATCCTCTCGGATAGTTTGCCCTTTTTAGTTCAATAAAGAACGATCCAATTTCTAACGAAAATATATCATACTAAAATAGCGTTTTCAAGGGGTAGATGTGAGAAATTGTGCTGGTGGCGGATAGCCCGCCAAAGCATTGGTTCAAGGGTAAATGTGTGTTGACGAACTGTCCTCAAGGATGTATAATTTTTACCTAAATTTATGAAGGAGAAAGGGGTCAAAAAATGGTTAATAAAGATAATAAAGAGAAAGAGTTAAGTAAAAAAGAAGAGAGTTCCAGCAGGCTTAAGGCGTTGGAGTTGGCCTTGGCTCAAATTGAAAAGCAATTTGGCAAAGGCTCTATTATGAAATTGGGCGAGGATTTTAAGTCGGATATCCCGGTTATCCCTACAGGCTCTATTTCTTTGGACCTTGCTTTAGGTGTTGGCGGTATACCCCGCGGAAGGGTGATCGAGATATTCGGGCCCGAGGCTTCAGGCAAGACAACGCTGACTTTGAGCATTATTTCCCAGGTACAAAAACAGGGCGGAGTTGCAGCATTTATTGATGCCGAGCACGCTTTTGATTCCACTTATGCCAAGAAGATAGGGGTTAATTTAGACGATCTTTTGATCTCGCAGCCGGATACAGGCGAGCAGGCTTTGGAAATTGCAGAAACACTGGTGCGTTCGAATGCCGTGGATCTGGTCATAATCGACTCTGTGGCTGCATTGACGCCGCGCGCAGAGATCGAAGGCGAGATGGGTGACAGCCACATGGGTCTGCAGGCGCGCCTTATGTCACAGGCCTTAAGAAAGTTGACAGGCACTATCTCTAAATCCAAGACATGTGTGATCTTTATAAACCAGATCCGTGAGAAAATTGGTGTTATGTTCGGCAATCCGGAGACGACAACAGGCGGCCGGGCCCTGAAATTCTATTCATCGGTCAGGCTTGATCTAAGAAGGACCGGTTATATTAAGGCAGGCGATCAGGTCATCGGCAGCCGCGTGCGTATTCGGGTTGTCAAAAACAAAGTGGCCCCGCCTTTCAGAGAAACGGAAGTAGATTTTCTTCATTCTGAAGGCATTGCTTTGGAATCGGACCTTATTGATACCGGCGTAAACCTTGGGATCTTGCAGAAGTCAGGCGCTTGGGTTTTATATGGCGAACAGAAACTTGGCCAGGGAAGGGACGCAGCCAGACTTTTCCTGAAGGATAATCCAAAACTCGCCTCTGAAATCGACAAGAAGATCCGTCAGGAGCACGCCAGAAAATTAGCAGAAGCGCATGCGCCGGCTGTTAAGAAATAATGCACGGGCCCGCCGATCTATCAAAGGCCAAGAATTGCGCGCTGCGTCTGATCAAATTCAGGCTGCGTAGCGAAAAAGAAATAAGGGATAAGTTAAAAGAGAAAGAGATCTCCCCGGAGGCCATTGAAGAGACAATAGGTTTTTTGAAAAAAACAGGCCTTTTGGATGATGTGCTTTTTGCCAAGTTGTGGGCGGAAAGCCGCGTAAAGAGGCAATTGGGTTTGAGCCGTTTGCGTTACGAATTAAACAAGAAGGGCATTGATAAAGGTATAATAGAGGATGCCTTGGAAAATGTGTCGGCCAATTATAATGAAGCCGATGCGATAAAAGAGATCGTCGAGTTGAAGTTGAAGAAAATGCGCCATCTTGATCGAGCTCGAGCCAAATCAAGGCTTTATGGATATCTTTTACGCCGCGGATACCCTCATGATAAAGTCTATGACGCCCTACATGTTGCCTTCAAAGCAGACACTGAAGACGAATAATGAAAAAACTGACAACCAGCCAACTGCGTAGATTGTACCTTGATTTTTTTGTTGAGCGCGGCCACAGATTGGTCAAAAGCGATTCTTTGGTGCCTGCCAATGATCCATCCGTTCTTTTTACCTCTGCCGGCATGAACCAGTTCAAGGATAATTTCTTAGGTAAGGTGAAAGATTTCAGGCGCGCTACAAGCGCTCAAAAGTGCCTGCGCACAGGAGACTTGGAAGAGGTTGGCCGTACGCCTTTTCATCATACCTTTTTTGAGATGCTTGGTAATTTTTCTTTCGGCGATTATTTTAAGAAAGAGGCGATAGAGTGGGGCTGGGAATTCGTTACAAGGGTATTGGAGATCGATCCCGCGGATCTTTGGGTCTCTGTATATGAGGATGACAGCGAGGCGTTGGACCTTTGGCACAAGCACATGAAACTGCCTCTTGAAAAAATAAAAAAATTCGGCGCAAAAGATAATTTTTGGCCGTCGGACGCCATTAAGAACGGCCCGAACGGCCCCTGCGGCCCTTGTTCGGAAATATATTACCAGAAACAGGACGGCAGTTCAGTCGAGGTGTGGAACCTGGTTTTTACCCAATTCAACCGCTGTGATGGAGGAGTGTTAGAGCCGTTGCCCACGAAAAATATCGATACAGGGATGGGCTTGGAAAGGATGTCCCAGGTTTTGCAGGGCGTTGATTCCAACTACAAGATCGATATTTTTCTGCCTATTATTGATGCGGTGAAAGAGTCAACCGAGGTGCGCGAAGAGAGGGTATTGAACATGATAGCCGACCATGCGCGGGCTGTGACTTTTTGCCTTTCTGACGGCGTACTGCCGTCTAATGATGGCCGCGGCTATGTGGTCAGAAAACTTATCCGTCGGTGCGCCTATTTTGCTCAAAGTAAAGATCCGAAGCCGTTTGTCTATAAAATAGTATCAAGCATAGCGCTGTCCATGGGAGACCAGTATCCTGAACTCTTAGAGCGCCGCGATAACATGGCGCAGATCATAAAGGCTGAAGAGGAAAAATATATTAAAAATATCCTTGAGGGCGGGAATGAGAAAGTCGGAGCTGAAATCGAAATTTTAAAGCAAGCCGGAAAAAATGAATTTCCTGCCGATATTGCATTGGACTTGTATATAACATACGGTATTTCGCCTGATTTTACAGCCGAAGCCTCTGCCGCAGCAGGATTGTCGATCGATAAAGAAAGGTTGGCTGCGTTGTTTAAAGAGGAGCAGGAAAAATCGCGCTCTTCCAGTAAGATGGCCGGGGCGATTTTTTCAAAAGATTCGGTTCAATTTAAGAAATCTCAATTTGTCGGTTATGAAAAGGATTCTTGCAAAGCAAAGATAATCCAAATTGTCAAAGATGGCAAAGACGTGCAATCCATCGATGACTCTAATTTTGTCTATTGGGTAGTGTTAGACACTACACCTTTTTATGCAGAATCCGGCGGACAGGTCGGTGATCATGGAAAGATCCAGGCAGGAAATATTACGCTTTCCGTCACTGATACTGTAAAAGAAGGCGATTCCATGATCCATTTTGTTACGGTTTCCGGCAGACTGGTTAGCCCGATACGGTTAGCAGATGACGTGGTTGCGGTCATTGATAGAGACCGTAGAGTGGCGATAAAAAGGGCCCATACGGCGACACATATACTTCAGGCTATTTTGCGAAAGGTCTTGGGGCCGCATGTCCAGCAGGCAGGCTCATTTGTTGAGCCTGACAGGTTCCGTTTTGATTTTACGCATTTTAAGGATATAAGCCAAGAAGACCTGGAAAGGATACAGGGGTTGTTGAACGAATACGTGTTAAAGAATGATAGCCTCAAAGCTCAAGTAATGAAGAAAGATGAGGCGCAGAAGACCGGTGCCATAGCTTTATTCGGGGAAAAATACGAGGATTCTGTTCGCGTTGTTTCCATAGGGGAATACAGTAAAGAGTTTTGCGGCGGCACTCACCTGGACCAAACGGGCCAGATAGGCATGGTAGTCATTACTTCGGAGTCCTCCGTTGGCAGCGGCCTGCGCCGTATTGAAGCATTGACCGGCAAGCTCGCGCTTGAACGCGTGCGCGTCTCTTTTGAGACGCTCGAAGCCGCGGCGGAGAAATTAAAGACTAGCCCCGAACAGGTCTTGGTTGCTTTGGATCAATCGTTGAGCCGTATCAAGACACTTGAGAAAGAGCTTCGGCATTTCCAGGAAGAAAATATTGCATCGCAGAATGCCAATTTGCCAAAAAATAAGGTTGGAAACGTAACTTTTGTCGTCCATGATTTCAAAGATTATGATGTTAATATGCTCAGACAGACTGCTGACCTCCTAAAAAAAGAAATTCCAAGTGAGGGCGTTTTTGTTTTGAGTTCCGGAGACGTTGTTGTGTGCGCTTCTACCTCTTCTAATATTGCTGCTAATGTTGTTCTTCAGAAAATTTTGCCTTTAGCCGGCGGCACAGGGGGTGGCCGCAAGGATTTTGCCCAGGGGGGCATTAAGGATATTTCCAAGAAGGATTTAGTGTTAAGAGGAGCCAAGCTATATATTGATAAAGGTGGAGTTTTGGAGAGCCTATGAAGATCATCAGATCGAATTCAAAAGACCTGGAAAAACTCGAAACAAGATTCATAGATCTCCAAAAGAAGCGTATCAAGGAGAGGGTGGACAGGATAATCCACGATGTGCGTTTAAACGGCGATGACGCGCTCCTGCGTTATACGCGCAAGTTTGACGGCGTTAAGATGACGCTCAAACAAATGCAGGTGACCGAGGCTGAAAAAAGCGCTGCGTATCAGGATATCAAGCCTGAATTCATCTCGACCTTGAAAAAGATCATCGCCAATATCACTAAATTTTATACAAAGCAAAAGAAGCATTCCTGGAAACAGTTCAATCAAGACGGGGTTTTTTTGGGAGAAAAGATCGACCCTCTTGGCCGAGTGGGTGTTTATGTGCCGGCAGGGACAGCTCCTCTGGTTTCCTGCGTATACATGAGTGTTTTGCCGGCGCAGATCGCCGGAGTAAAAGATATCGTTTTGGTAACCCCGCCGGATAAAAACGGCCATGTGAACCCGCATATTTTGGTTGTTGCCGACTTATTGAAGGTTAGCGAGATCTATAGGATCGGAGGGGCGCAGGCTATTGCCGCACTGGCATTCGGCACAAAGACTATAAAGAAGGTAGATAAGATCGTAGGGCCAGGAAATAACTATGTGACGGAGGCAAAGCGGCAGGTCTTCGGCTATTGCGACATTGATATGTTAG
Organism: Candidatus Omnitrophota bacterium; assembly: GCA_016235185.1. GTDB lineage: Bacteria > Omnitrophota > Gorgyraeia > Velamenicoccales > Velamenicoccaceae > UBA9636. The sequence continues at coordinate 59,919 of JACRLT010000004.1, read as the reverse complement.
CAGGGCCGACGGAGCTTGTCGTCATTGCTAACAGGAATTCTTGCGCAGATTTCGTCTTAAGCGACCTGGCGGCACAGGCCGAGCATGCCGGAGGGCTGGCTGTTTTGATCACGCCTTCCAAATCTCTGGCCAAGCAAGTGAAGCAGGCCTTGCCGGGTAATGAAAATGGTTATATCGTGCTGGTCAAAAACCTTGATGAGGCGGTCGAGGTCAGCAATCGCATCGCCCCGGAGCATTTGGAGATCTTGACGAATAATCCTCGAAAGTTCGTTAAAAGCGTCAAGAACACGGGCTCGCTGTTCCTGGGGCCATATAGCCCTGTTGCTATCGGAGATTATTTCGCAGGGCCAAGTCATGTCCTGCCGACCGGCGGCACTGCGCGGTTTTTCTCCGGGCTCACGACCAACGATTTTTTAAGGAGTACGCATATTATTTCTTATTCGAAAAAATCACTTGAAGAATCGCGGCCCCATATTGAAAAATTATGCCAGATCGAAGGTTTGATTAAACATTTTGATTCCGTAAAAAAGAGGTTTGATTAGTAACAGAAGGCAGAAGACGGAAGTCAGAAAACAGAGGATGGAAAAAACCGTTACTGTTATCTGTCCTCTGTCATCTGATTTCTCAAAACATGAGGAGTGCTGCATGGCAAAGGCTATTGTAAAAAGACGAAAGACCTCGGAAACAGATATAGAAATTTATTTGAATCTTTATGGTAAAGGAAAACACAAAATAAAAACTGGGATTGCTTTTCTTGACCACATGCTTGCTTTATTTGCCAAGCACGGTTTGTTTGATCTAAAGATCGATGCCTCCGGCGATCTGGATGTGGATATTCATCACACGAATGAAGATGTCGCTATTACATTGGGAGAGGCCTTTTCAAAGGCCTTGGGAAAAAAGGCTGGTATTAAAAGATTCGGCGAGGCTACAGTGCCGATGGATGAGGCGCTTGTGCGCGTGGCTATCGATATTTCAGGAAGGCCTTTTCTTAAATTCAATGCCGACAAGGTAAAAGCGAAGGATATATCTGAATACAGCCTTAACTATGCCGAGCAGTTTTTAAGGTCGTTTTCGACTAATCTGGGAGCGACCCTTCATGTCGATGTCTTGGAGGGGAGAGACCTGCACCATATTTTAGAGGGTATTTTTAAAGCGCTGGCAAAAGCTATCTTCAAGGCTGTTGAAAAAGAGCCCCGTTGTGCGTCAGTGCCTTCTACAAAGGGCCGCATCTAGTATGAAAGCAAAAGTTGCGATCATTGATTACGGCATGGGAAATCTCTATAGCGTGCGCAACAGTTTTAAGTCGCTTGGGATCGATGCCGACATAATAGAGGGGCCTGCAAAAATATTATCTTATGATAAGCTGATATTGCCCGGAGTGGGCGCATTCGGCGATGCGATGAAGGAATTAAGGGAGCGCGGTTTTATCGCCCCTATACGAGATTTTATCGCAGCAGGCAGGCCATTTTTGGGCATCTGTCTTGGTATGCAGCTTTTATTAGAAAAAAGCGATGAATCCAGAGGCGTAAAAGGGCTTGGCATCATACAAGGAAAGGTGCGTAAGTTTTCTTCGAAGCTGAAATGCCCGCATATGGGATGGAACGGGATCGAGAAACTAAAAACCGGCTTAAAGATCTTTAAAGATTTGGGGCCGGATATTTATACCTATTTTTGCCACTCTTATTATGTGCAGCCGCGTTTGAGGTCAGTCGTAATAGGGCGCACGGACTACGGCATTAAGTTCGCCTCCATCATTAAGGACGGGAATGTTTATGGCATGCAGTTCCATCCTGAAAAGAGCCAGGAGACCGGCTTAAAACTTTTAAGGAATTTTATCCGATTTTGTTAGGAGCTAAATGTTAATAGTGCCTGCTATAGACATTATGGATGGAAAGGTCGTGCGTCTTGAGCGTGGTGATTTTAATCGAGCCAAGGTTTACGGACTTCCTGCGCTTGAATATGCCAAGAAGTGGCAGGCAGAAGGCGCATCTATCATGCATGTTGTTGACTTAGACGGTGCAAAGACCGGAGAGCCGAAGAATTTTTCGGTTATTAGGGACATCATCAAAGGTGTTTCGGCCAAAGTCGAGGTCGGAGGGGGTATACGGACCGAAGAGACGATAAAAAAATATCTTGATGTCGGGGCTGCGCGCGTTGTCTTAAGCACTAAGGTCATTGAGGATCAATCGTTCCTTTTGTCCGAGTCGATCAGCGGCTATTTGAATAAGGTCGCTATCAGCATAGATATAAAACATATGGAGAGTCCGGAGGTCATAACCAGCGGTACGAGCGGTTGGCAGCAGAGCGGGGACATCCTTATTGATATCCCGTCTTTTATAAACGCCGTTTCTTCCGTGGGTGTAAAATTCGTGAACTTCTCTGATATATCCAAGGACGGCATGATGATGGGGCCGGATGCCGCGAAGATCCTTATTTTTTTAAAAAGGGCGCGCAAGGCTGCGGCAACGAAGTTATTTTTCACATATGCCGGAGGGGTCTCGTCTTTGGATGACATTAGGGTGCTTAGCAGGCTGGGCGATGACGGCGTTGACGCCGTTATTGTGGGCCGGGCCTTGTACGAGAATAAATTTAGCCTCAAAGAGGCGATCGGTATCGTGAAAAATGCTGACTAAGAGGATCATTCCTTGCCTGGACGTAAAAGATGGCCGCGTTGTCAAGGGGGTCCGTTTTTTATCTTTGAAAGACGCCGGCGATGCGGTTGAGATCGCGCGTGTTTATGAGAAACAGAGGGCCGATGAGCTTGTTTTTTTGGATATCACCGCAAGCTTCGAGGCCCGCAAGACATTGATCGAATTGGTGCGCAAAGTCGCCAGCAACATATTTATGCCGTTTACCGTCGGCGGCGGCATCCGGGGAATAGACGATATCCGGGCGCTCCTTAATGCCGGAGCTGATAAGGTTTCGATCAATACGGCTGCGGTCAATAATCCCCGTCTTATTTCCGAAGCTGCCAGGCGGTTTGGCAGCCAGTGTATTGTTGTTGCTATTGATGCGAAGTCAATTGACAGAAGACAGAAAACAGAAGACAGAAAACAGAAAAAAACGAAAACTTTGTCCTCTGACCTCTGTCCTCTGACCTCTGAAAGTCGATGGGAAGTATATACTCACGGAGGAAGAACCGCTACAGGCCTCGATGTTATTAAATGGGCGAAAAGTGCGCAAAAATTAGGCGCAGGAGAGATCCTTTTAACGAGTATGGATTTTGACGGGACAAAAGACGGCTACGATATAGCGTTGACGCATGCCGTTAGTAGTTCGCTTGAGATCCCGGTTATAGCTTCAGGCGGGGCCGGCGAAAAAAAGCATTTTTTGGATGTTTTCCAACGCGGGAAGGCGGATGCAGCGCTCGCCGCATCCATTTTTCATTACGGCGAGTATACGATACAGGAAATAAAACAATACCTAAGATCCAAAGGTGTGAACGTCCGCATCTGAAAAAGGAGACAATGGCGCAATTGAAACCGGAAGAAAAAGAGGATATTAAGAGCTTAAGCCAATTGAAGTTCGACGAAAAAGGATTGATCCCTGCCATCGTGCAGGACTATATGTCAGGCGAAGTCCTAATGCTCGCCTACATGAATGAAGGATCCCTGAAAAAGACCTTGGAGTTGAAGAAGACCTGTTTCTGGTCGCGTTCCCGCAATAAATTCTGGATAAAAGGCGAGACCTCCGGGCATTTTCAGTTTGTCAAGGGTATCTATTACGACTGCGACAAAGATGCTATTCTTATCAAGGTGCGCCAGGTGGGTGCGGCATGCCATACCGGCAAAAGAAGCTGTTTTTATCGGAAACTGAAAGTAAAATAATTTTTTGTCTATGATCTACCCTGATTTCAAAGAATTCAAAAATCTGGCTAAAAAGGGGAACGTTATCCCTGTTTGTAAAGAAATACTCGCTGATCTGGAAACTCCTGTTTCCGCTTTTTTAAAGATCGATGACGGCGATTATTCCTATCTATTGGAATCCGTAGAGTCCCAGGAGAACATCGGGCGTTATTCTTTTTTGGCGGCCAATCCTTCGTTTGTCTTCAAAAGCAAGGACAAGACAATTACGTTGGAGCGTTTTTCAGGCAGAAAAAAGACTGTGAGGCGCTACAGATCTTCGGTGTCTCCCTTGGATGAGATAAGATCGATCCTGGCCGGTTTCAAATTCGTTGCCACAAAAGGCCTCCCCAGGTTTTGCGGCGGGCTGGTGGGTTATATGGGTTATGACACAGTCAGGTTTTTTGAGAATATCCCTGATAAAAATACCGATGACCTTAATGTCCCTGATTGTGTTTTTATGCTTTCCCAGCATCTGGTTATTTTTGATCACGTTAACCGTAAGATAAAGATTGTTGCCAATTGCCTCCTGGGTTCTAAAACAGAAAAAGAGCTAAAAAAGGCATACGCAGAGGCAGTCAAGGCTATAGGCTCGCTTATCGATAAATTAAAAACTCCTTTAAAGAGCGAGAAAATCCTGGAAGAGGACGGATCAAGCGCTAAGGCAGGCTCCAATATGACCAAGAGGGAATTTGAAAAGGCCGTAATTGGCGCCAAAGACTATATACGGCGCGGGGACGTTATACAGGTAGTGCTTTCGCAAAGGCTCAAGATGAGTTTAAAGAATAAGCCTATAGATATTTATAGGTCATTGAGGTCAATCAATCCTTCCCCGTATATGTTTTATCTTAAGCTCTCGGACCTTATCCTTGTCGGTTCATCTCCGGAATTACTTGTCCGCTGTCAGGACGGTTTTGTAGAAACCAGGCCTATAGCAGGCACAAGGCCCAGGGGCGCAACTGAAAAGGAGGACGAGTCGCTTGTCCGTGACTTGCTTTCTGACGCAAAAGAAAAAGCAGAGCATCTGATGTTGGTGGATCTTGGCCGTAACGACTTGGGCAGGGTATGCCGTTATGGCAGTGTGCGTGTCAGTGAATTCATGGGGATAGAAAAATATTCCCATGTTATGCATATTGTCAGTAATGTTACAGGAAGATTAAAGCCTGGCAAAGATGCGCTCGATGCGCTGATCGCGTGTTTCCCTGCAGGCACGGTCAGCGGCGCGCCAAAGATACGCGCCATGGAGATAATAGACGAGCTTGAGAAAACAAGGCGCGGGCCGTATGCCGGAGCAATAGGTTATTTTAGCTTTTCAGGGAACCTCGACTCTTGTATAATAATCCGCACCATTGTCATAAAAGACCGCATGCTTTATATTCAGGCAGGGGCAGGTATCGTCAGCGATTCCGTGCCCGAGCGCGAATATCGCGAGACGTTAAATAAGGCCAAGGCATTGCTTGAGGCCGTAAAATACGCACACTAAAGGAATACTCCTTGTCAAAACGCTTGTCCGCCATTGATCCAGTGGCGGACTGCGCAGACTTCGGAGTTTCAGCCGAAGGCTGATCCGCCTACGGCGGAAATTTTGTAAAGAAAAACCTAACATAGGCAAAATTAAGGAGGTAACAAAAATGGCAGTAATGATCAGATTGCGCAAAATATCAGATACGTCGAAGAAAAAGTATAATTTTCGTATCGCGGCGATAGAAAAAACTAGATCACGCGATGACAGGGTGATCGAGGAGTTGGGCTATTATGACCCGGCCAAAGATCCGGCTGCGCTAAAAGTCAATAAGGAGCGAATTGAACATTGGGTCAAATTAGGAGCCCAACTTTCGCCGACCGTCAAAAGCCTTGTAAAAAAGGTAAAGTAGCATACTCCTTGCTTAATCGTCCCCACCGTTTTGTTTCGCTTTGCGAAAGCAAAACGAAACAGTGGGGACAAGCTTCGGAGTTGATTTTGTAAAGAATAAATACCTAAAATAGGCAAAATCAAGGAGATGTTTAAATGGCTAATCCGCAGATCGGATTGTTGGGAAACCTATTTCCGTTAGCTTTGATCTTTCTGATCTTTTATTTTATCCTGATCAGGCCTCAACAGAAGCAGCAGAAAGATTTCAAAAAGATGGTGGAAAATCTAAAAAAGAATGACCAGATCGTGACGATCGGCGGTGTCCATGGCACTGTCATCAATGTTAAAGAAAAGACATTGATCGTGCGCATTGATGAGAATACGAGGGTGGAGATCGATAAATCAGCCGTCGGCCGCGTGGAAAAACAAGTATAAAGGTTTGCTCCTGGTCTAATCGCTTGTCCGCCACTGAAACAATGGCGGACTGCGCAAGCTTCGGAGTTTCAGCCGAAGGCTGATCCGCCTACGGAGGAAATTTTGCAAGGTAGGATTGTATAAGGCAAAATTAAGGAGTTATAATTATGCAAAAGAGTCTCTTGTATCGAATTTTGATGATCGTAGGTATTGTCCTTGTGTCGATCTTTCTGGCATTCCCGCTTCAGAAACGGATCAGTCTCGGACTTGACCTGCAGGGCGGTATGTACCTTATTTTGCGCGTAGACACATCCAAGTTAGCAGAAAAGGCCAAGCTGGACGCGGTTGAGCGCGCTCTTGAGATCATCCGTAACAGGATAGACCAGTTCGGTGTCAAGGAGCCTCTTGTGCAGATCCAGGGAGAAGACCGGATCGTAGTGCAATTGCCTGGTTTGACCGATAGGGGCAGGGCCCTCGATTTGATCGGCCGCACCGCCCTTTTGGAATTTAAGATGGTATCAAACGATACAAAACTTATCTCTGACGCCTTGGCTGGAAATGTGGCAGCGGGCTTTGAATTAAAGGAGGCAGAGGATGAGAAGCTGCTTTTGAACCAAACCGCAGAATTGACCGGTGAATATTTGGAGACGGCTGATGTGCGGTTCGACCAGAGCTCTTTCGGCCAGCCCGTTGTGTCAATGAAGTTAAAAGGCGACGGCATAAAGAAGTTCGCGGACTTGACGAAAAATAACGTAGGCAGCCGCCTTGCCATTGTTCTCGACGGCCGAGTTTATTCTGCGCCGCGGATCAATGAATCAATACCTAACGGAGAAGCGGTCATTACCGGCAGATTTACGCCTGACGAAGCAAAAGATCTGGCAATAGTCTTGCGTTCCGGCGCCTTACCTGCGCCTTTGATCGTAGAAGAAGAAAGGACCGTTGGGCCTTTGTTGGGCCAGGATTCTATACGTAAGGGGATTGCCGCTTGCATTGTAGGGGTGTTTTTGGTTTTTCTCTTCATGTTCTATTATTACGGTGTAACCGGCCTAATTGCCAATACGGCGTTGCTCTTGAACATCTTGCTTATATTGGGAGGTATGGGCTTGTTCCATGGCACGCTCACTCTACCGGGCATAGCAGGCATTATCCTGACCATAGGTATGGCTGTGGATGCCAATGTGCTTATTAACGAGAGGATGAGAGACGAGCTAAAAACAGGCAAGGCCATAAGGTCAGCAGTGGCTAACGGCTATGATAAGGCCTTTAGCGCTATTTTTGACTCCAATGTGACGACGCTTATCGCGGCCTTTTTCTTGTTCCAGTTCGGCACAGGGCCTATAAGGGGTTTTGCCGTGACCCTTTCCATCGGTTTACTGGCCAGTTTATTTACGTCTATCGTTGTAACACGCGTGATCTTTGACTATCTGCTTTCAAAAAATAAACTAAAAAGCCTGAATTTCAAGAGTTTTATAAAAAAAGATACCAACATTGATTTTATCAGCAAGAGGTGGTTCTGTTATGCGCTTTCAGGGTTCATTTTTATCGTAGGCATGACGGCAATGGTAGTTAAGGGCCGCCAGGCCTACGGCATTGAGTTTTCTGGAGGCCAGCTCCAGGAGTATATTTTTGAAAAGAATATCGCTATAGAATCCTTGAGGAGTTCGTTGAAGAATATCGGGCTGGGAGAATCAGTCATCCAGCAAGTCCGGGAGAATCCGCGGCAGGTGATAATACGAGGCAGCAACGAATCCGCAGAAAGGGTGCAGGCAGAGTTTAAGAAGAGTCTTCCCGATAATAAATTCGAGATCCTTCGCATCGAAAAAATAGGGCCGAGCGTCGGCAGGGAGCTAAAGAAAAAAGCTATTTTTGCCATTGTTTATTCGCTGTTGGGTATTCTTGTGTATGTGGCAATACGTTTCAAGCACATGGATTTTGCCATAGGCGGCGTCTTTGCTTTACTGCACGATGTGATCCTGACCGGAGGATTCCTTGTATTTATGGGCCACCAGTTAGACCTATTGATAGTCACTGCCTTATTGACAATAGCAGGTTATTCCATCAATGATACAATAGTCATTTATGACAGAGTCAGGGAATTGATGCGCACAAAGTACAAATTGTCCTTAAAAGACGTGATCAATATTGCCCTTAATCAGACTTTGGCCCGTACGATATTGACGTCTCTTGCAACGCTATTGGTAGTTATTTCTATGTTCTTCTTGGGCGGGGAGATCCTGAACTCATTCTCACTGGCCTTGCTTTTTGGTTTTATCATCGGTTGTTATTCGACGATATTCATCGCCAGCCCCATTGTCATCGCCTGCCGCAGTCTTGTCAGGCCGGGCCGATAGGTTGATACAGTGTTCAAGAGTTTCAAGTTTTTCGAAGGCCAGACACTTGATATAGAAAGTTTTCTTTCTACACTAGTATTATTGGGTTATCGGCGTCAGGACATGGTGCAGGAAGAGGGTGATTTTTCAAGGTTAGGCGACGTAGTCAGTATATATGCCGTGACCTTTGAATATCCCGTGCGCATCAAATGGGATAATGATCTGATCCACAGTATCGAGAGTTTTTGCCTGGAAACAGGCAAGCCTTTTTGGAAGCACAAGATCGTCATCCTCCTGCCTAAAAAGGCTGCAAACCGCCGGCCCATTTTAACAAAGAACGCCCTCGACCTTCCTATCAGCAACTTTGTGGATATAAAAAAGGGCGATCTTGTGGTGCATCAGCAGCACGGCGTAGGTATTTATCAGGGCATTGAGAAGATCAAAGGGCCGCAGGCAGATCGCGATCACATGGTCATCAAATATGCCGGCGAAGACAGGCTTTTCGTCCCTGTTGACCAGATGCATCTTGTGCAGAAATATATCAGTTTCGGCGGCAGGCCACCGCGGGTAAACAGCCTTGGTTCAGGCCAGTGGAAGCGTTCCAAGCTGCGGGCGCAAAAAGCTACGATAAAACTTGCCCTTGATCTTTTAAAATTACAGGCTATGCGCAAGAGTATGGGCGGATTTGATTTTTCCAAAGACACAGAGTGGCAGAAGGAATTCGAAAATAATTTTCCGTACCAGGAGACAGAGGACCAGTCTAAGGCAGCCCAAGATACTAAAGATGACATGGAGTCGCCATTTGCCATGGATAGGCTTTTGTGCGGTGATGTGGGATATGGCAAGACCGAAGTCGCGATGCGCGCCGCATTCAAGTGCGTAATGGACAATAAACAGGTGGTGATCCTGGTCCCGACGACTATCCTTGCCGAACAGCATTACCAGAATTTTGTCAAAAGGATCGGTTCGTTCCCGGCGCGCGTTGAGATGCTAAGCCGTTTTAAAACTCCGGCCCAGCAGAGGGCTGTCCTGGAAGGAGTTGCTGTAGGCGCTATCGACATTGTAATAGGTACACACCGCCTCCTTTCGCCGGATATAGTTTTTAAGGATCTAGGCCTTGTTATCATTGATGAGGAGCAGCGCTTTGGGGTAAAAGCCAAGGAGAAGCTTAAAGAAATGCGCGCGCTGGTGGATGTCCTGACTCTGACAGCTACGCCGATACCGCGCACTCTTTATATGGCATTGATGGGCGCAAAAGATATCTCTGTCATTAACACGCCTGTGCAAAACAGGCAGGCAATAGAGACGCATCTTGTGGCATATGACAAGGCATTGTTGGCACAAGCAATAGAGCGCGAGCTTAAAAGGGCAGGCCAGGTCTTTTTTGTGCACAATAGGGTAGAAGATATAGAAGAAGTAGCGGGGGAAGTCCGAAAGTTAACACCGCCGGCCGCTCGCGTGGAATTCGCGCACGGACAAATGCCGGCCAAGGACCTGGAGAAGGTCATGGTCGACTTTTTGAATAACGCGATAGATGTCCTTGTTTCAACGACTATCATCGAGTCCGGCATTGATGTGCCGAACGCAAATACGCTCATCGTCAACAATGCAGATTGTTTCGGGTTGGCCGATCTACATCAGTTGCGCGGCCGAGTTGGAAGATTTACGCGCAAGGCTTATGCATATTTTGTAGTTAAAAGCGGCAAACCCTTATCCGTCGAAGCAAGAAAACGGCTTGAGGCTATTGCCGAATACAGCGAGTTGGGTTCGGGGTTTAAGATCGCGATGGAGGATTTGGAGATCAGGGGCGCCGGAAATTTACTTGGTTTAGAGCAGCATGGCCATATTGCTGCCGTAGGCTTTGATCTTTATTGCCGTCTTCTAAGGGAATCGATCGCTTCGTTGGCTCCACACAGCATGAATTAGGAGGAGAGGGGATAATGGGAAAAAGAACTTGTTTGATATTTTTTTCTGCAGTTTTGGCCTTGTCGGCTTCATGCGGATTTATCTATGGGGAGAAGCTGGATAAGATCGCCGCTATAGTCAATGGCGACGTTATCACCGAAGATGAGGTAGGTACGTTCATGAAGTTGACGGATATGGCCGAGGAATCAGGCCTGCCTACGAATGATCCGAAAAAACTTAGGCTGGAGCTCTTAAACCGCATGGTAGAAGACAGGCTCATCTTGCAGGAAGCGCAGGAAATGGGCCTTAAGGCTGACGAGAAGGTAGTTGAGGACCGTATCAAAGATATAAAGATGCGAGCCGGCAGCGAATTGGCATTTGATATGGCCTTAAAACAGCAGGGGTTCAGCCTTTCCGAGCTTAGGAAAAAATTACGAAATCAGCTTTTGATCTTTATGGCTGTTCAAAAAGAAGTCAAAAGCAAGGTTTTAGTCAGCCCAAAGGAAGTGACGGATTATTATGAGTCGAATAGGTCTCAATTCATTTCACCCGAGAGCGTGTCAGTAGATTCCATTTTTGTCAAAGATAAAGAAGATTTAAGCAAGGTGGAAGCATTGTTGAGCGAGGGGAAAGATTTCAATGAAGTTGCCCGCGAGTATTCGCAGAAGTCTAATTTGGGCACGATAGCCAGGGGCCAGCTGAAAAAAGAGCTCGAGGACGTGCTGTTTTCTTTGGAAACCGGGGTGTGTTCAATCCCGGTCAGCGTAGAAAACGGTTTTTATATTTTTTTATTAAAAGAAAAAATGCCTGTTTCGGAGAGATCCATCGATGAGGTCAAAAACACGATCGCCCTTATGCTTGAGGACCAGAAGACAGAAAAGAAGCTTAAAGAGTGGTTGGAGGCTTTAAAGGATAAGGCCTATATATCGGTCAGGGAAGAATGAGCCGAATAAATATAGCTGTAAGTATGGGAGACCCTTGCGGCATCGGCCCTGAAGTAATAACAAAGGCCTTGCCCCAGATGCGCCGCATCCGTGATGCGGTTTTTTTTATCTTTGGGGACGCAGGGGTTCTATCCAGATATGGGTTTAGGCAGTCAGGTAATATCTCGTTGATTGACCAGGAGAACGAAGGCGCCAAGTTTTTTAAGCCTGGTGCGCCTTCTGTTGCGGGGGCAAGGGCCAGCATCGGATATCTTGATGCTGCCGTAGCCTGGATCAAGCGAGGGGAAGCGCAAGCTTTAGTTACAGGCCCTATTTCAAAAGAGAACGTCAAAAAATGCGGGTTTATATGGCCAGGGCATACTGAATTTTTGGCCCACGCGTTTGGCGTAGAGCGGGTTGAGATGGTGTTTGTTTCTGCGTCGCTAAAAGTAGTCCTTTTGACCCGGCACCTTTCTTTAAAAAAAGCCATCAACGCGTTGACCCGTGAACGCATTATAGGCTGCGGCTGTACAGTTTATGATCTGCTAAAATACAGTTTTAAGATACGCGATCCAAAGATCGCTGTATGCGGATTGAATCCGCATGCGGGTGAGACAGGCCTTTTTGGGAACGAAGAAAAGACTGTTATTATTCCTGCTATTAAAAAACTCGAAAAAAAATACAAAGGGCATTTTTTTGGCCCATATCCGGCTGATACTGTTTTTTATCGCGCGTCAAAAGGTGAGTTTGACCTGGTCGTGGCCGCCTATCATGACCAGGGGCTCATTCCTTTTAAGCTCCTTGAGTTTGGTGCGGGCGTTAATCTGACTGCAGGCCTGCCTATTATCCGCACGTCTCCTGTTCACGGTACGGCTTTTGATATTGCCGGGAAAAATATAGCGTGTCCGGGTTCAATGATCGCTGCAATCCGGCTCGCCTCAAAGTTAGCCAGAAATACCCGCCGATGAAGAATGCTCTGCCTCCTTTAAAGCGTTTCGGTCAAAATTTCCTTTTCGACAAAAATATCATAGCCAAGATCCTAAAGGCCGTCGAAGTACGGAAAAGGGACTTTATTTTAGAGATCGGGCCTGGCCAGGGGAACTTGACTTTCGAATTGGCCAAGCGATCGCGCAGGGTCCTGGCTGTTGAGATAGACCGTGGATTGTGCGCGAATCTGGAGGTTGCAGCGCGCGACCTTAAAAATATTGATATTTTTTGCTGCGATATTCTGAAGTTTGATCTAAAGCGTACACTCAAGAAAAGAAAGATAGGTATTGTAAAAATAGTAGCCAATCTGCCTTATTACATTACAACACCCATACTCGAGTACCTTTTTGAAAATCGTCGTTTTATCGATGATATTTTTATAATGGTCCAGAAGGAAGTTGCAGAGAGGGTGACGTCTGCTCCGGGTACAAGAGTATACGGGTCCTTATCGTGTTTCGTCAATTATTTCTGTAGGCCGCAAGTTTTGTTCAAGATCAAGGGGTCTTCTTTTTATCCTGCGCCTAAAGTCGACTCTTGTTTTATTAGGCTTAAACCTTTTAGAGAGCCTCAAGCATTTCATGGCGCGAGATCCGAGGCCCTGTTATTTAAGATCATTCGTTATGCCTTTGGCCAAAGGAGGAAGAGGCTTTACGGCTCTCTTGGCAGGCTCTTTACAAAAGAGGAACTTAACGGGCTTCCCTGCCGTGAGCTGCTTCTGCGTCGCCCGCAAGAGTTGGCGCTTTTAGATTTCGTCCGATTGAGTAATCTAATTTTTGACATTTCAAAGCGTCAGTGATATATTAAAACGATTAACTGATTGTGACTCAAGGAGTAATGGCATGGCTATATCCAAAGAAGAAGTAAAATATATCGCTAATCTCGCACGGCTTGGTTTAGCAGAGGCCGAGGTCGAGCATTTCCGAGAGCAGTTGGGATCCATACTCGGATATATCGATAAACTTAAAAAAGTCGATGTTTCCAAGATAATACCAATGGCACACGTCCTGGATATTAAAAATGTGTACCGTCAGGATACTGTTTTGCCTTCAATAGACCCGCAAAAAGTCCTGCAAAACGCGCCAAGCCGTGAAGGGCAGTTTTTTAAAGTGCCGAAGGTCATCGAATGAACCTTAATCTTTTAACGGCACATGAATTATCAGAGTCTTTGAGATCCGCAAAGATAACTTCTGCGCATATACTTTCTGATTTAAAGGACCGCTTTGACAAAGTAGAGCCAAAAGTACGGGCTTATGCCAGGCAGCCTTTTTTTAAAAAATCCTCATCCCGGAATTCAGTCGACGCACAACTGAACGGCATCCCCGTTTCCATCAAGGATAATATCTGCAGCGATGGAGATCTGACTGAATGCGCCTCGCGTATCCTTTCGGGTTTTGTAGCGCCATACGATGCGACCGTCGTGAAAAAATTAAAGGAACAAGGCGCGCTTATTTTTGGAAAGACCAATATGGATGAGTTCGCTTTTGGTTCTTCCTGTGAAAACTCATCATTTTACCCGACGCGTAATCCCTGGGACCTAGAGCGCGTGCCAGGCGGTTCATCGGGGGGTTCGGCTGCAGCGGTAGCGGCGGACGAAGCTATTCTAGCTTTGGGGTCGGATACCGGCGGTTCCATACGCCAGCCCGCAGCGCTATGCGGCGTAGTCGGCTTGAAACCGACATATGGCCGCGTTTCGCGTTACGGCCTTATCGCATTTGCTTCAAGCCTTGATCAGATAGGGCCGATGACAAAAGACGTCCGCGATAATGCGCTTCTTTTGAAGGTAATAGCCGGCCACGATAAGAACGATGCGACATCCGTAGATATCCCTGTGCCGGACTACGTAAGAAGCCTTGAGAAAGGCGTTCGCGGCATGCGCGTTGGTATCCCGAAAGAATATTTCGTTGAAGGCATGGATCCGGAGGTCCGCCAGGCTTTAAACGACGCAAAGGCGAAATTAGAAAGTTTCGGCGTCCAATTCGGAGAAGTCAGCCTTCCTCATACGGAATATGCGGTTGCCGTATATTACATCATCGCTACAGCCGAGGCCTCGTCTAATTTGGCGCGGTTTGACGGCGTCCAGTACGGGTTCAGGGCTAGCCATAAATCGGTTGAAAAAGAACCTGCTTTGATCTCAATGTATAAACAGACGCGCGCAGAGGGGTTCGGGCAGGAAGCAAAGCGGCGTATAATCTTAGGCACTTATGTTTTGTCGAGCGGTTATTATGACGCGTATTACTCCAGGGCCTTAAAGGTCAGGGCTTTGATCAAAGAGGATTTCGATAAGGTATTAGGCGAGTTTGATCTGATCCTGACACCTACGTCTCCGAGCCCTGCATTTAAGATCGGTGAAAAAACGGACGACCCTTTAAGTATGTATTTGTCGGATATCTATACGATCTCCGTTAATCTTGCAGGCCTGCCTGCATTGTCCATGCCTTGCGGTTTTACAAAAAGCGGCTTGCCTATCGGCATGCAGATCTTGGGCAAACCTTTTGCCGAAGAGGATATCTTCAGGCTTGCATTTGCGTACGAACAAAATACTCTTTGGCACAAGATGAAACCAAAATTGTAACGATCATGGAATACGAACCAGTCATAGGCCTAGAGGTACATGTGCAGTTAAAGACGAAGACGAAAGCCTTCTGCGGCTGTGCTAACGAGTTCGGCTCAAAAGAGAATTCTAATATTTGTCCTGTATGCCTGGGCCTTCCCGGATCTTTGCCTGTTCTAAACAGCCAGGTCCTGGTTAGCGCGGCTAAAGTAGCTTTGGCCTTAAACGGTACCATTCGTAATTTTATCAAGTTTGACAGGAAAAATTATTTTTATCCGGATCTGCCTAAGAATTTTCAGATCTCACAGTTTGACATGCCTCTTTCCGAGCACGGGTATATGGATATAAAAGTCGACGGCCAGGCAAAGCGCATTGCCATAAAGAGAGTCCACCTGGAGGAGGATGCAGGGAAGCTGATCCATCCAGAGGGCACGGCCTGTAGTCTTGTAGATTTTAATCGCGCAGGGACGCCGCTTCTGGAGATCGTCAGTGAACCCGATCTACATTCTCCGGAAGACGCCTATGTGTATTTAAGCGATTTGAAGCTGGCGCTCCAGTATATCGGCGTTTCCGACTGTGACATGGAGAAGGGCAGTTTGCGTTGCGACGCTAATATTTCAGTCAGGCCTGTTGGCCAGATAAAATTAGGTACAAAGGCAGAGTTGAAGAACATGAATTCATTCAAAGCTGTCAGGACTGCCTTGGAATTTGAGTTTAAGCGCCAGGTCAAAAGCCTTGAAGCCGGAGAGCGGATAGTCCAGGAGACAAGGCTTTGGGATGAGAAAAAAGAAGCCACGTTCTCTATGCGATCCAAAGAAGAGGCGCATGATTATCGTTATTTTCCGGAGCCTGACCTGCCGCCGTTTACTTTCACCGATGCGGATATTAAAGGCATACGTAAATCCTTGCCGGAATTACCCAAAGAAAGATTAGGGCGTTTTGTGGCAAGTTTTGGTTTCGGCGAGAAAGACGCGGCTGTCCTGATCTCGGATAAAGAATTAGCGGATTTTTTTGAGGCTTGTCTTAAGATCTATAATGAGCCTAAAAAGATCGCTAACTGGCTGATCGGCCCGGTCTTATCTCATTTAAAATCAAATCTTTCTTTTGAAGCCTTGCATCTTTCTCCGGAAAACCTGACAAAGATCATTTCGCTTGTTGAAGATGGGACTGTCAGCAATCTTGCCGGCAAGAGCATTTTGGCGGAAGTGGTGGAAACGGGTAAGCCGCCGGATACAATTGTCCGAGAAAAGAACTTAGGCCAAGTCTCCGATGTCGACGAGCTAAAAAAAATTATCGAAGAAGTGGCGGCCGTAAATATGAGGTCTGTGGATGATTACGCCGCGGGTAAAGAGAATGCGCTTATGTTTTTGGTAGGCCAGGTCATGAGAAAGTCCGGCGGCAAAGCAAATCCCAAAATCGCCCGCGACCTGCTTGCAGAAAGGCTAAAAAAAACATGATGAGGTTTTTGAGAAATTTTTTTATTTTTGTTTGCGTATCTTTTTTCCTTTTAAGTATGGCTGGCCTGTCATTATCGGCCATAGACCGCACTAAGAAAAATGAAACGTATAAGGAATTGGAGATCTTTGCGGACGCATTGGCGTATATACAGACCCAATATGCTGACCAGACGAAGCCGAAGGACTTGATCTACGGGGCCCTATCCGGTATGGTCAACAGCCTTGACCCGCACAGCCAGTTCTTGACTCCGCAGGAGTATGAAGACCTCAAAGTAGAGACCGAAGGGAAGTTCGGAGGCATCGGCGTAGAGATCACGATCAAGGACAATCTTGTAACCGTCATTACGCCTATTGAGGGTACGCTTGCCTGGGATGCCGGTATTGAGACCGGCGACCGTATTGTAAAGATAGACGATACAGTGATAAAGAACTTTACGCTTAGCGATGTTGTAAAGAAATTAAGAGGTAAACCCGGAACAGAGGTCAACGTAGTTGTCTGGAGAGAGAAAGAGAGCAAGTTGCATTCCTATAAGATCAGGCGCTCCATGATAGAGGTAAAAGATATCAAAGAGTCAAAGATCTTAGAAGACCATATAGCCTACCTGAAACTTGTTGAATTTACCGAGGATACTCCTAGCGAGTTGGACATTGCATTAAAGGATTTGAAAGACAAGGGCGCTTTAGAGCTTGTTATTGATCTAAGGAATAATCCGGGCGGCCTTTTGGATAAGGCCATAGCTGTTGCTGAAAGATTTTTGGCTCGCGGCACGCTTATCGTTTCCATAAAAGGCAGGGACCCTAAGCAGAATGCCGAATATAAGGCTGATTTCAAGTCTCCTATTGTGGATATGCCTATAGTCCTTTTGGTCAATGAAGGGAGCGCGTCAGGTAGCGAAATAGTGGCAGGCGCTTTTAAGGATAACCGTAGGGCGATCATCCTGGGAGAAAAGACATTCGGGAAGGGGTCGGTCCAGACCGTCCTGCCATTGAGGGACGGTTCTGCGCTTAAATTGACCTCAAGCCGTTATTATACCCCTAAGGGCGAGTCGATCCATGAGAAAGGTGTTGAACCTGATATTCTGGTCGCACAGGCAGGGCCTCTTGATGGAAAACCGGAAGATGAGAAAATAAAAAATGAGGAAGAGCTTGAGATGATCTTTGAAAACGTAGAACAAAAAAAGCCGGACTCGCAAGAAGAGGCTTTGCAGAAAATATACTCTAAAGACGCCCAGCTATCCCGCGCTGTTGACTTGCTTAAAAGTATCAGGATCTACAAGAGCCTGCATTCTTAAATGAGCACGTGACTTATGGAATCCATAAGTCACTGTGCGAATTAATCCCGTGGCTGTTTTTAGCCATCGGGATCTATATAGGTAATTTTCATTAACCCATAATGAATAATTTCAAGAACTTTGTTATTTTTGTTTTGTCGGTGATCATCCTTATCCAGTCGGTTTTCCTGGCATATTTTATTTATCGTCGTGCGCCTTCGCCAAAAGTTTCCCGTGCGGCTGTTGCGCCTGTCCGCCTTAAAGAAGCCGCGCCTAAAAAAGAGGTTAAACCGACAGTTGCTGCCAAGCCCGTTATCGCGCCAAGGCCTGCAGTGGTGCTTGGCAGGATCGCCCTCGTGATCGATGACTGGGGCTATAATTTGAAGAACAGGGATTTTATCACGGATAATGATTTTCATGTGACTCTTTCTATACTGCCTTTCAAGGAGCATTCTACGCACGTAGCGCAACTTGCCTATCATAAAAATAAAGATGTCATAATCCACATGCCTATGGAACCGCAGAATAAGGAGAATTATGGGCTTGAAGAAAATACTATCCTGATATCCATGGACAAAAAAAGTGTGGTGCGCCTTTTGGACGGTGCGTTTGCAGTTGTGCCTTATGCCAAAGGAATAAGCAACCACATGGGGTCAAAGGCTACCGAGGATACGCGTATTATGAAGGTTGTTATGGAGTACCTAAAATCAAGAGACTTGTTCTTTTTGGACAGTTTAGTTACATCAAGAAGCGTATGTCGCGGCGTTGCCAGGAGATTCAAGCTTGGCTTTGCCCAGAGAGATGTCTTCATAGATAATGAGAGCGACGCTGTCTATATCCGAGGCCAAATTTTGAAATTAGCGCAAAGGGCCAAACAGATGGGGGTCGCCGTAGGCATCGGCCACGACCGTCCACTTACAATTGAAGTCTTGAAAGAAATGATCCCCGAGTTGGAGGCAGAAGGCTACCGGTTCGTCAATCTTTCAGAGATCATTACAACCGTTGAGTAAAGCTACATGCTCGCATTGGGTATTGAAACTTCATGTGACGAGACTTGCGCATCCGTTGTCAGCGATGCGAAAAAAGTGCTTTCAAACGTCATATCTTCTTCTTTAAGCCTTCATGCCCGGTATGGCGGGATCATACCGGAGATCGCATCGCGTGCGCACTTGGAGGCCATATGCAGCGTCGTTGATACGGCGCTCAAAGAGGCCGCAATAACTCCAAAGAAATTAGATCTGATCGCTGTAACGAAAGGGCCGGGCCTTATCGGTTCTCTTCTTGTCGGGATTTCATTTGCGCGGAGCGTTGCTTTAAGCTGGGACCTGCCGTTGGTCGGCATAAATCATGTGCGGTCGCATCTTTACGCAGCTTTTATAGAAAACGAGATTTCATTCCCATTCTTGGGATTAGTTGTTTCCGGCGGGCATACAAGCCTGTATAAAGTCAAGAGCCTGGATCGCGAGGAGTTGATCGGTTCAACGCGGGACGATGCCGCAGGCGAAGCTTTTGATAAAGTGGCAAAGATATTGGGCCTGGGTTACCCTGGCGGGCCTATCATTGAGAAGCTGGCAAAGCGCGGCAACCCCGGCGCTTATGCTTTTCGCTGTGACTGCGGCCGGGGCCTGGATTTTAGCTTCAGCGGAATCAAGACAGCTGTATTATATAAAGCAGGAGAGCTTAAAAAAATTTATGGCAGGCTTACAGATGAGATGATCGCCGATATTTGCGCTTCTTTCCAGGAGACGGTGGTAAAAGATCTGGTGGTAAAATCCATTCGTGCTGCGCTAAAGTCAAAAGCCAAAACACTGGTAATGGGCGGAGGTGTGGCTTTTAACTGTTATTTGAGGCAGAGGCTGGAGCTGGCGGCAAAGGATAATAATATCCGCCTATTTATCGCGCCAAAAGAATATTGTTTGGATAATGCGGCTATGGTGGCAAGCCTTGGCACGAGGGTTTTTAAGTATAAAGGAAGCAGAAGACATTTAAAATTAGACCCGTTGGCCGGGTAGAAGGGAAGGTTTTTATGACTGATACGGAGATGATGATAAGGATACTGGTGGCGTTTATCTTGAGCGGCTTGATCGGCTTAGAGAGGGAGATCCGCAGGCACGAGGCCGGTTTAAGGACGCATATACTTGTATGTGTCGGCTCGACGTTGATTATGTTGACATCTCTGCATGTTTTTGATATATATAAATCGCAACAAGTGGGCATTGATCCAACAAGGATCGCTGCGGGCGTAATTACAGGGATCGGTTTTCTTGGCGCCGGGGCTATCATACATTCACCCCGCGGGGTACGGGGGTTGACAACAGCTTCTAGCCTGTGGATAGTGGCGGCTCTTGGTTTGAGCGTCGGCTGCGGTTTTTTTAAGACCTCTGTATTTGTGACTTTTCTTGTGCTTACTGTACTGTTATTTTTGAGAAAATTTGAGCGCGTTTTACTTAAAAAGGAGGTCCACCATGGCCCTGAGAGAGAGGAAGAGGGAGACTGAAGAGAAAGTCATTACAGTAGACTCCGCCATGCAGGGGAGCTTATCTTTTAAGGATTCCGTGCATCTTCGTATCAACGGAAAATTTGAGGGCACGTTGGAAGCCAAGGGCATTTTAGAGATAGGCGACAGCGCTATTGTCGACGCTACTATAACAGGAGACGATATTTTGATATCCGGTAAGGTGAAGGGCGAGATAACCGCCTCCAGGAAAATAGTTTTGACAGAACATGCTGTTGTTGACGGGAATCTAAGGACTCCTGTGTTAAGTATTGCCGAAGGGGCCGTATTTCAAGGTAAGTGTTCCATGCTCGGAGATGTCTTTGACACCGATGGCCTGGCGCGTTATCTTGAAGTGGATGCAAATACGGTGCAGGATTGGGCTTCTTCCGGGAAGATCCCGGCTTTTAAGGACGGCAATGCCTGGAAGTTCGAACGTAAAAAGGTCGATGAGTGGGTTTCAGCCGGGAAGGTGGGATAACGCATGACGTCGAAGCTTCTGACTATTCGAGAGGTAGCCAATATATTGAATCTTACGGAAAAGGAAGTCGTTGACCTGGCGCAAGCCGGAGAGATCCCTGCCTATAAAGTCGGCGGGGTTTACTTGAGATTTAAAAAAGAGCAGCTAGACCATGTCAGGCACAAGATCAAGCCAAATGAGTCGCTCGTTTCTATCGAGGGTACCGCGTTCGAGAGGGCAAAAGACTTTATCTACCACAATGATTTCTACATTGCATCTCTTGTCATCATCTTCCTCCTTCTTTATTTCATCGTAACCTTATGACGGAAAAAAAATATATCGACCTTGGGTTTGCCTGTGTGGATACCGACAGGCAAGCCAGGAGAGGTTTTCCTGAAGTCATTTTTTGCCAGAGCAAGACGAAAGATGAGATCGCTCATATAGCTCTTACGCTGGCAAAAGATAAAAATGCGCCAATATTATTGACGCGGCTTAAGGCGGATTGTTTTCGCTATTTGAAGAAAAAGATCAAGGGCCTGGAATTTAATGAGAAAGCAGGGCTTGCTTACAGGCGGGGCCGGGCAACGAACAAGATCGGAGCCGAGGTCCTTATTGTTACGGCCGGCACGAGCGACATACCGGTGGCAGAAGAGGCGGCAGTAACATTGGAGCTTATGGGTTCTGCGGTTAAAAAGCTTTATGACGTAGGCGTTGCCGGCGTGCACCGAATTTTGGATAAGAAAGATGCGCTGCAAAAGGCATCGGTCATTATCGTAGTGGCAGGGATGGAGGGTGCCTTGGCCAGCCTTGTCAGCGGTCTTGTGAGTTGCCCTGTTGTTGCTGTTCCAACGAGTTGCGGATACGGGGCAAGTTTCGATGGATTGTCCGCGCTTTTGACAATGATCAATAGCTGTTCTCCAGGTATCGCCGTGGTCAATATCGACAATGGCTTCGGTGCCGGATACTTTGCAGGCCTGGTAGGCCGGGTGAAAGCATGAAAACTTTATATTTCGACATTATCGGCGGAGTAAGCGGCGACATGACCGTGGCCGCTTTTTTGGATATGGGCGTCGATCTTAAACTTCTTAAAAAAGAGCTAAAAAAAATAAAAGTCAGCGGTTACGTTTTAAAGAAAAGTTTTGTTGAAAGAGGCCATGTGAAGGCCGTAAAGTTCGATGTGGCTTGCGCCGCAGGCAAGAATTATTCCTATCGCCAGATCGTCAGCCTGGTAAAAAGCAGCCGTCTATCCGAAAACATCAAGAGAAACATACTGAAAGTCTATGAAGTTCTAAGTTATGCGGAGATCAAGGCCCATGGCCATAAACATAAGGATATACACTTCCAACAGCTTGGCGATGTTGATTCGATCGTTGACATAGCATCGGCATGCATTTGCTTGGATATATTGGGCGCAGATCGAGTACTGTATTCTGCCATTCCGTTGAATTATAGGCTGGCGCCTGCAACGTTTGAGCTCTTGAGGAATAATAAGATTTATTTTACCGGCAGGCTTTTTGAAAACGTGACGCCTACGGGTATGGCTATTTTGCGCGCATTAGGGGGTCAGGCAGAAGAGCTAAATCTAGGGCTTTTCCAGGCCGGGCGCTGCGGTTATGGCGCAGGCACTTTTGATCCGAAAGAAACGTCCAATGTGTTAAGGGTGGCTGAATTTAAAGTTGGGCGCTTTCAGACGGAGGAAGTCGTGTCAATAGAAGCCAATATAGATGACATGAACCCCCAATTCTTTGAATATGTCTTTGACAGGCTTTTTGCGGCCGGAGCTTTGGATGTTTTTCTGGCCCAGGTTTATATGAAAAAAACCCGGCCGGGTTTTTTATTAACGGTATTGTCAAAAAGCGAAAATTTAGGTAAGATAACTGAAATTGTATTTTCAGAGACGACAACCATCGGCGTTAGGTTTCATACAGACCACAGGCTAAAAGTTGATAGGGAGATAAAGACGCTGGAGTTCGGCCCAAAGATGGTTCGGGTCAAATGCATAAAGGCAATGGACGGCGAGGCCAGGTTCTCTCCGGAGTATGAAGATTGCAAGGCAGTGGCCCGGGAAAGCCGAATGCCTATTTCAAAGGTTTACGAAGAAATAAATCGAAAGGCTAAAAACTTATGGCGCTCTCGGGATTAGAGATATATAAGCTGCTCCCTAAAACAAATTGTAAAAAGTGCGGCTTCCAGACATGCCTGGCGTTTGCCATGCAATTGGCAAAAAAGGCCGTGCCGATAGATAAGTGCCCTTTTGTTGCGCCTGACGTGCGGGTAATTCTAGAGCAGGCATCCCAACCCGCTATCCGTTTGGTTGAGATAGGCTCGGGCGATAACAAGGTTAGCGTCGGTAATGAAACAGTCGTGTTCCGTCATGAAGAGAAATTCCATCATCCTTCTGCCATCGGGTTTTTATTGGAAGATGATGCAAGCGACGCGGAATTGAACCGTGCTTTGGATGAGATCTCAAAGCTGCAGTTTGAGCGTGTAGGCCAGAATATCAAAGTTGACCTTATTGCTCTTCGTCAGAAATCCGGAAAAGATATGTTTTTGGCGGCCCTCTCCAAGATCAAGAAGGTAGTTAAATTGGGTATAGTGCTTATGCCGGCATCTTTGGATACCCTAAAAGCCGCGCTTGAATTTTGTGGCGAGGAAAGGCCGTTAGTCTATTGTTCTGACGCTGCCCTTTTGGACAGTTTTGCAGGTGTGTGCAAAGAAAGGCGCCTGCCTTTGGCTTTTCGTAAGCCGGATATGAATGGATTCTCGGAGCAAACCAAAAGATTTACGCAGCAGGGTTTTTCGGATATCGTCTTGGACATCGCGCAAAACTCAACGAGCGAGAGGCTCTGGCAGCTTACCCAGGCGCGAAGATCAGCAGTCAAAAAGGGCGAACGCAGCTTAGGTTTTCCCACAATGGCAATTGTTGAAACAGGGGACGAATATCAGGCTATGGTTCAAGCAGCTGCTTATGTAACCAAATATGCCAGTATCATCATCTTGAGATCAAGGAAACCTGAATATATACTGCCGCTTTTGACGTTGAGGCAGAATATCTTCACCGATCCGCAGAAACCTTTGCAGGTAGAGCCGAATGTTTATACTGTGGGCACAGCAGGCGAGAAGTCCCCGGTTTTGATAACAACCAATTTTTCACTGACGTACTATACTGTCTTAGGAGAGATCGAGGCAAGCCGTATACCGGCTTATCTGATCTGCGTAGATACTGAAGGGATGTCCGTTCTGACGGCCTGGGCTGCGGAGAAATTTACGCCGGAACGCATCGCAGATACCCTTATACGTTTTGAACTTGGGCGTATAGTCAAGCACAAGAATCTTATCATCCCTGGTTACGTCGCGATGATGAGCGGAGATCTGGAAGAAAAGTCAGGCTGGAAGATCTTCGTAGGCCCGCGCGAAGCCGCCGGCATCTCGTCCTATTTAAAGAATCTTTGAACATATTAATAACCCATGAATAAATATACGGTCACATTTTATCCGGAAAATAAAAAGGTCGAGGTAGAGCGCGGCACTACGATCCTTTCTGCCGCGATCTCGGCGCATATACACCTGAATTCGGCATGCGGCGGAGACGGTGTTTGCGGCAGATGCAAGGTCGTGGTGAAAAGCGGCACAGTACATTCGGAGACCTCCGGAAAGATCACTTGTGAAGAAAGGAAGCTCGGGGTCTATTTGGCATGTCAGGCGTTGATCGAATCTAATATAGAAGTCGAGATCCCGGCAGAATCCCGTCTTGATCTGGGCAATTTGAGCAAGGAAGAGCTGGAGTTGAGGCTGCGGGATGTCTACAGCAAGGCCGAAGATATAACGCAGGCCATGCCTTCATTAGGCGCTGCTCTGTTTTCCCATGCGCCGCTGGTAACTAAGTTTTGCTTTCAGCTGCCGAAGCCTAACTTCGACGATAAGATCAGTGATTTGGAGAGGGTCTACCGAGCTGTCGAAGACAAGATAGGCGAAAAACCTATCCAGACAGGCCTGTCCAATATCCGCCACTTGGGAGAATTGCTGCGCGCAAGCGATTGGAAGATAACTGTTGCTGTGAGCCAAAAAGGGCCTGTTGCCGAGATCGTCTCGATCGAACCGCAGGACCGTTCCGATAAAAATTATGGTTTTGCTTTTGATATAGGCACAACGACAATTTCGGCACAGCTGGTGGACTTAAACAAACAAAAGATCTTGGGCACTAAGGCTGCGTATAACCGCCAGGCGACATTCGGTTCAGATGTTATTTCAAGGATCGTCTATTCGAAAGCGCAGGACGGTTTAGAGAAGCTCCATCACGCGGTCATTGATGTGGCAAATGAGATGATAGAGACATTCACCGAAGAACACGGCATTGACTTAAATGACGTTACAGCCGTAAGTGTTGCCGGCAATACGACAATGATCCATCTTTTATTGCGCGTTGATCCTACGTATATACGCCAGGAGCCGTATGTGCCTACGGCAAATTATTTTCCTGCGGTCAAAGCCGCAGAAGCGGGGATAAAGATAAACCCTCACGGTTTGCTTTTTTGCCTTTCGGGCGTAGCCAGTTATGTAGGAGCTGATATTACGGCCGGTGTGGTAGCCTGTGATATACACCAATCAAAGGATTTGAGCCTTTTGATAGATATAGGAACAAACGGAGAGATCGCGCTAGGGTATAGCGATTGGATCATAAGCTGCGCGGCTTCAGCAGGGCCTGCTTTTGAGGGCAGCGGCATGTCGAGCGGCCTGCGCGCCACGCGCGGGGCTATACAGGAAGTGCGCATAAAACCTGGATCATTCGACGTTGAATATGTGACGATTGGCGGCGATAAACCGCGCGGTATATGCGGTTCGGGCTATATCGACCTTATTTGCGAGCTTTTTAAGCACGGCATTCTTGATAAAAACGGTAAACTTAACAGGGAGATAAAGTCCAAGCGGTTAAGGAACGGCAGCTTGGGTCATGAATTTGTCGTTGTGTTTGAAAAGGAGAGCGGCATAGACGCTGATATTGTGATCACGGACTCGGATCTGGATAATTTAAAGCGCGCTAAAGCAGCCATATATTCGGGCATAGCCATACTTGTGCGCCACATGGACATTGATTTTAAAGACATAAAAAAGATCTTTATTGCCGGAGGTTTCGGTACGTCCTTGAATATTGAAAGCGCCGTAGGAATAGGCCTTATCCCGGATGTGGACCGGCATAAGTATATTTTTGTAGGGAATAGTTCTTTGGCAGGCGCGCGCCAGGCCTTGCTTTCCTGTCAGGCTTCCTTGACTAGTGACGAAGTCGCCAAAAACATCACCTATTTTGAACTATCGACTGACCCCGAATATATGGATGAATATATGGCGGCGATGTTTTTTCCGCACACGGACATAAAAAGATTCCCGAGCGTAAAATATGTCTAGTGTTATTGTCATTGCCGGTAAAGGCGGTACAGGCAAGACAACCGTTTGCGCCCTGATAACATTGATGTTGGCGCATAGGGCCGGGGCTCGCGTCCTGGCTGTGGATGCGGATCCGAACAGCAACCTTTCCGACGCCCTGGGGCTTTCTGCTGTTGGGACTATAGCAGATATCATAGAAGAGGTAGCCAAAAAACCCGACATTGTTCCGCAGAGCATGGGCAAGGATAGTTTTATCGAGTACAAGATACATAATGATATCACGGAGAACGACGGATTCGATCTATTGGTGATGGGGAGGCCGGAAGGCCCTGGATGTTACTGTTATATAAATAATGTCTTGCGGAATGTTATGGCCAAGCTCGTCTCGGATTACACTTTTGTAGTCATTGATAACGAGGCGGGCATGGAGCACTTTTCAAGGAAGACGACGCGGGCAGCTGACAATGTTATCCTGGTGACGGATGAGTCGCAGGTGGGCTTGAGATCCGCCAAAAGGATCCTCGGCCTCATTGAAGAGCTCGGTATTGTCGCAAAAAAGAAGTTTTTAGTTGTCAATAGATCAAGCGGCTCCTTGGATATAATAGAGGCCCGCAGAGAGTTTGCAGTGGATGATGTTTTTGTCGTGCCGTTTGATAAAGATGTGCAGGATCTAAGTTCCAAGGGTTTAGATCTAGCAAGTTTATCAAAAAGTTGCGCTGCGTATTTGGCGATACAAGACATGGGAGACAAGCTATGGCCGAAGAATTGAGAAGCCAGCAGATGTATGGTTTAAGGGTCCACGAGCTTAAGCTTGGCGCCACGCGCGAAGAAGGCGGCTCGCGGAGCAAGGTTTTTAAGATCGGTAATCAGGCAGCAATGCCGTTTTTGTTTAAGGAAGGAGAAATACCTTATGCGCCTATCATCGCCGCTGAAGTCTATGATGTACCTGATGATGATTGGCCTCAATCTTTAGCCGAAGATCTGAAAGGCGTTTCAAAAAACCCTGTTGATTGGGCGGCAATGATGGCCGAAGATGCAGGGGCTGACCTGGTATGTTTAAAACTTCAGGGCATCCATCCTGATTTTGGCGATAAGAATTCCAAAGACGCCGGGAGCCTGGCAACAGCGCTTTTAAAAAGGGTCAAGACGCCATTGATCATTCTGGGTTGCGGCCAGGGGGATAAGGATAACGAGGTCCTGCCTTATGTTTCAGAGGTGACAAAAGGTGAGAGGCTGCTATTCGGTTGTGTGGTGCAGGAAAATTACAAGACGTTGACGGCTGCCTGTATTGCCGACGGACATAACATTATTGCCGAGTCGCCCATTGACGTAAATATAGCTAAGCAGCTAAATATCCTTATCTCTGATATTGGTATGCCGCAAGACAGGATCGCAATAAATCCAACCATAGGCGCTCTTGGTTACGGGCTTGAATACGCGTATTCAATTATGGAACGCGCGCGCAGTGCCGCCTTATCCGGAGACAAGATGCTTGCTATGCCGTTTATCTGTTTTGTGGGCCAGGAGGCGTGGCGCGCCAAAGAGGCAAGGGTTTCTGAAGCCGAATCGCCTTTATGGGGAAATGCGCGGGAGCGCGGCGTAATGTGGGAAGCCATGACTGCTATTGCCATGCTCCAAGCAGGAGCTGATATTCTTACTATGCGACACCCGAAGGCCATTAAGATTGTTAAAGCCGCCATAGCTGAACTGATGAAAAGATGAATTAAGCTGGTCGGCTGGTCGGTTGCCGGTTTTCCGGTTAACCGGTTAACTGGCTAACTGGCAAACTGGATAACGATGTTTATAATCGGCGAATTGATAAACGGGATGTATAAGAAGGTAGCAAAGGCTATTGCGGAGCGCGACAAGATCTATATTCAATCGTTAGCGCAATTACAGGTTGAGGCCGGAGCTGATGCGTTAGACGTAAATTGCGGCCCTTTATCGCGTGACCCGCTTGTCGATATGCTGTGGCTTATTGATTGTATCCAGGATACGGTCAGCGTATCTTTGAGCCTGGACACGACAAGACAGAATATCATGGAAGAAGGGCTTGCGCGGTTAAAGAAGAAAGGGATCATCAACTCTACGTCCGCAGACACAGAGCGCCTGGAGGTTTATTTAGAGCTTGCGAAAAAATATAACGCTTCGCTTATAGCTTTGACGATGGACAAAAAAGGCGTGCCCCAGGATAAAGACAGAAGGCTTGAATTGGCGGCATCCATACTGGATACTGCGCAAAAACACAATTTTTCACCAAACGATATCTATTTGGACCCGATACTTTTGCCGATAAATGTTGCCCAAAACCAACTTTTTGCTATACTGGAAGCCATTAGAGATTTTAAATTATTGTCAGCACCTTCTCCGAAGACGATCGTCGGCCTAAGCAATATTTCCCAAGGCGCAAAGGACAGGAGCTTAATTAATCGGTCGTTTTTGACGATGGCTGCGGCTTTCGGTCTGGATAGCGCCATCTTAGACCCGCTTGATGAACCCTTGATGGATTCTTTGATAGCAGGCGAAAACGTATTGAATAAAAGCATCTATTGCGACAATTTTGTTTCAGCGTATAAAAAGAGCAAGAAAAGATAAGAAATATATATTGGCGGCGTAACTTGAGCCCGATAGAGCACGCGGTTCATACTTAATTCGCCCGCATATTAAAGTCAGCGAATTAACCTCGAGCTAAACGAGAGGCCTGGCTTGGTCGCTGGTTTCCCCGCCAAAAAACGGCGGGATTTCGCTAAATGCACCTTCGGTGCATTTTTGTGCTCAAAAATCCACTATGCGGATATTTGAGCAAGGTTAAAATTTTTGAAAAGAGATTAAAGCGATGGCGGAGTAGCTCAGCCCGATAGAGCACGCGGTTCATACTTAATTCGCCCGCATATTAAAGTCAGCGAATTAACCTCGAGCTAAACGAGAGGCCTGGCTTGGTCGGTGGTTTCCCGCCGTAGGCGGGTCCGCCTTCGGCGGAAAATCCCTGAATATCTGCAGGCATTTTCGCCTTAAATCTTTGAAAATTATATGGCGGAGTAGCTCAGCCCGATAGAGCACGCGGTTCATACCCGCTTGGTCGGTGGTTTAAATCCACTCTCCGCCACCAGAATTTGCAAGGCATAGAAAATGGTTTATAAATTTATAACACGGACCAAGGGCGTAGTCATTTTTGCAATATCGTTGATAGCCTTTGGCAGCTTCGCTACGTTCCTCGTCACTTTATCTATCCTACTTTTGCCTCTTAATGGGCCTGGTTTTGAAGAGAATGCAGCCATGGATGGGATGCTTTCCATGCCAGTTTTTTGGATCTCTTCCGTTATAAGCCTCCTGATCTATATCGCTTGGGTGATCGCCGGGATCGGCGCCTTGCACTTGAAGGAATGGGCAAGGCATCTTTTGCGTATCAGCATGGGCGCCTACATCATCAATATGCTTGTCAATATCGTCTTAAATGTTTTCGCAGCAGAAGAGATACTGACAAAGATACCCATGTATTTCCTTATAGCCGGTATTGTTATTTCGTTTGCTTACTATTTGAGCGTGATCTACTTTTTTTCCCACCCTAATATCGTAAGGCAGTTTAAGTATAAGAGCAGGGAATATTAGAAATTTAGTTAGCCTGTTTGTCAGTCAGCCAGTTAACCGGTTAACCGGAAAACCGGCAACCAGCAAACCAAAACATGAATCAGCAGGTTTTAAATACCATTAATAAATATAAGATGTTTGAGCAGGGAGACAGGGTTGTTGTTGCTGTTTCCGGCGGGCCTGATTCGATGGCCTTGCTTTATTCCTTAAAAGAGCTTAATGCGCGGCTCTGTCTTTCTCTATGCGTTGCCCATCTGGATCACGGTATAAGGAAAAATTCTTCCAAAGATCACGCTTTTGTCAAAAAAACGGCGCAGTCCCTGGGCCTGCCTTTTTACGGAAAGGCGCTCGACTGGAAACATATTAAAAGGGCCGGTTCTTTAGAGGAGCAGCTTAGAAGGCTGCGCTACGATTTTTTGCTAAAAGCAGCAAAAAAATTCCGGTCGAAAAAAATCGCGCTTGCGCATCACAGGGATGACCAGGCAGAGACGGTCCTGATGCGCCTGTTGCGCGGCAGCGGCCTCTACGGTATGGCCGCTATCCTGCCAAAGCGCATAATAGACGGGCATGTTATTGTGCGGCCGCTTTTGGAGGTCAGCCGCAAAGACATACTTAAATATTTGAAAGCCGAAAGAGTGGGGTTTCGTATAGATGAGACGAATTTTGAAGATAGATTTTTTCGCAACAAAATAAGGAATAGGTTGTTGCCGGTTTTGGAAAAAGATTATAACGCCAATATCAGGGAGGTCCTTTCATATTTTGCTTCTTCGGCCGGGGCTGATTATGATTTTTTGTCAAGGCAGGCGGATGCTTTTTTAAAAAAGAATTTAAAGGAGAAAAACAGTGTTTTAAGCATTCCGCTTGCGCGTTTTAAAAAGCTTGATATCGCCCTAAGGCGCCTTGTGATAAGGGATCTAGTCTGCCGCCTTAAGGGAGATTTGAGATTGGTGACTTTTCAGCACGCCCAGGAAGTAGAGGAATTGCTTTTTTTCCGGCCGCAACTTTCCCAAGTCCATCTTCCTGGCCGAATTATCGTCTCAAAGACAAGTTCAACCCTGGATATTTTTTTGCGCAAGGCATGATCTGCCCCCGGCGGAAAAAGAATGGCTTGCTTTTGAAGCGGGATTAGTTATAATAATACCACTATGAAAAAAAATAAACCCAATAAGACAAAACTTCAAGTACCGCAAGGTGTTAGGCGTCCCAATTTCCCTCTTTTTGCATGGTTATTGTTCATTATGGCCACTTTTTATCTGTTTGGAATTTTTCAGAATCCAAGTAATGCCAGAAAAGAGCTGACCTACAGTGAGTTTTATAGGGTATTGCGTGATAATCCAGCCAACCTGCGCAGTGTGGCAATGGTGGGAGATTCATTGGAGGGGGAAATGGCAAGCGGGATGCGTTTTTCTGTCAATATCCCGGCTGATGACAAGGACCTGCTGACATTATTACGTACAAATGCGCCTGATTTTGCCGTGAAGCCGGCTAAGACTTTGTTGACAAACCTTCTTTTTTCGTTAGGGCCGGTTGTCCTTTTTATAGCCTTTCTGTGGTATTTTAGTTACCGCGGAGCTGAAGTCGGCAATAGGATCTGGTCTTTCGGCAAAGTAAAGGCGCGCTTGGGAGGCGAAGGAAAAGAAAAGGTGACATTTATCGATGTGGCCGGAGTCGACGAGGCCAAGGAAGAGCTGCAGGAGGTCATTGAGTTTTTAAAAGACCCTAAAAAATTTCAGAGGCTCGGAGGTAAGATCCCAAAGGGTGTACTTTTGGTCGGCCCTCCCGGATGCGGAAAGACGCTGATAGCCAAGGCCGTGGCCGGCGAGGCCAATGTGCCGTTTTTTAATATAAGCGGTTCGGATTTTGTTGAGATGTTCGTCGGCGTAGGCGCTTCGCGCGTACGCGATCTGTTTGAACAGGGCAGGAAGGCTTCTAAGGTATCGGGAAGGGGAGCCATCATCTTTATCGACGAGATAGATGCTGTGGGCCGCCTGCGTTTTTCGGGTATCGGCGGAGGGCATGACGAAAGAGAGCAGACGTTAAACCAACTTTTGGTTGAGATGGACGGTTTCGACCCGCAGGAAGGCATCATACTTATTGCGGCGACTAACCGGCCGGATACGCTTGATCCGGCTTTATTGCGTCCGGGCCGTTTCGACAGGCATGTAGTCATTGACAGGCCGGATATCAAAGGCCGTGAGGCTATTTTAAAGGTCCATGTTAAGAAGATCAAGCTTTCGCCAGATGTGAGCTTGGAAGATATCGCCCGTCAGACACCTGGTTTTTCAGGCGCTGATCTGGCTAACCTTTGCAATGAAGCAGCGCTTCTTGCAGCTCGCTATAATAAAGAGGCTGTTGAAAAAAAAGAGATGCAGGCGGCTATAGAAAGGGTGGTCGCAGGCCCTGAAAGAAAGAGCCGCGTAATAAGTGCCAAGGAAAAAGAGATCGTGGCTTTTCATGAAGCCGGCCATTCGCTTATATCTTTGCTTATTCCGGAGGTTGATCCTCTTCATAAAGTTTCTATTATTCCGCGCGGAGTTGCTGCATTGGGCTATACACTTCAGTTGCCGCTGCAGGACAGGTACATCATGCTTAAAAGCGAACTTTTGGGCCGCATTACGGTCCTTTTAGGAGGGCGCGCTTCCGAGAGCCTGAATTTTAACGATGTAACTACCGGTTCCGAGAATGACATCGATGTGGCGACGCAAATGGCACGCCGCATGGTCTGTGAATTTGGCATGTCCGAGAAGGTCGGTTCTCTGACCCTTGGGCGTCGCGAGGGCCTTGTATTCCTTGGGAAAAATCTTGCTGAAGAAAGGAATTACAGTGAAGATACGGCCCGCATTATTGATAGTGAGATCAAGGCGATAATCGACACTTGTTTTGATAGGGCGCGCAACTTGCTTGAGCAAAATAGGGACAAGTTAACGCTTTTAGCTAACACCCTTCGGGAAAAAGAGGTTTTGGATGCCGCAGAGGTTAAGCTGCTCCTTGGCTTAGTGTAGGTTAAAAAAATATCCTTCCATGAATCCTTATATTCTCACCTTCAGGGGCCCTGAAGAGCTCGTCGAAGAATTTAAAAAGATCGGCGTGGATCGTGGCGGCATCCAGATCATGCGGCGCAAAGGTTTTTCTCGCTGCATCAAGATCCACAAGCTGCAAAATTTTTCCGCAAATATCCTCAAACAGGAAATGCTTTCTTTGGGCGGCGACGTTGCCCTAAGCCGAGGCACCCTTACCGGAGAAGATAAGACGACTGATTGCCTGGTGTTGGGTAACGCGTCCCAGGTCCTCCAGCTATCGGAAAAGTTAAAAAAACAACCTTTTGGCCTTGCTCAATTGGCAGCGCAGATGAGATCTTGCTTGGGCCGTTTTGAGAAAGGCCGCGTGGTCCTGGATATTGCCGGAAAAAATATTTATTTGGGAAAACGCACGCTGCTTATGGGGATCATAAATGTCACCCCTGATTCTTTCAGCGGAGACGGGATATTAGGCATAGAACCGGATAAAGCCCTGGCCTTTGCTCAAGATATGGTCAAGTACGGGGCCGATATCCTAGACATCGGGGCCGAGTCCAGCCGCCCGGGTTCATCAAGGATCTCTGCAAAAGAAGAATTAAACCGCGTCATCCCGTTCATTAAGAGGCTGCGTAAGTATGTACGCGTGCCGTTTTCCATCGATACGACAAAGTCCGAAGTCGCTCATGCGGCGCTGGACCTAGGGGTTGAGATCGTCAATGATATCTCTGCTTTACGTTTTGACAGGAAGATGGCAAAACTGGTAGCGCGCTATAAGGCATCGCTTGTCTTGATGCACATGAAGGGTGTGCCGTATAATATGCAAAAAGGACCGGCCTATGAAGATGTTATCGCAGAGGTCATCGAATTTTTAGGCGGCGCTTTGGAAAAAGCGCAGGATGCAGGTATCGAGGAGAAAAAAATTATCCTTGACCCGGGCATAGGATTCGGCAAGGGCCTGAAGCACAATCTTGAAATTTTAAACAGGCTTGGTGCTTTAAAAAGTTTGGGACGGCCTGTCCTGGTTGGGTTATCAAGGAAAAGGTTTATCGGCAAGATCTTGAACGCCGAAGTTCATGAGAGGGCATGGGGGACGGCCGCGGCCGCGAGCATGGCTATTGCCAGCGGCGCAGATATTATACGCGTCCATGACGTAAAAGAGATGGCCCAGGTAGCAAAAGTTTCTGATGCGATCGTAAGAAAGAGAGATGCCCATGGCAGATAGGATAGCGAATTTTTTTGTTGTCTATTGGTCTGTTCTTAAGCCCATTATAGAGATCTCTATTTTGTGGTTTGTCTTTTTCAGGATAATGATCTTTTTTGAAGGTACGCGCGCCGGCCAGGTATGGAAGGGGATCTTTATCCTGGTCCTTGCATTTTTCCTTGCGCAAAAACTTGGCCTAAACACCCTGGATTGGATACTGACAAAACTTTTTGCTATTTCCGTAGTAGCCATAATAGTGATATTTCAACCGGAACTTAGATCCGGCCTGGCGCGTTTGGGCCAGCCGCACCTGTTCGGGACCGGCCTGAAAGCCGAAGAGATCGATGAGTTGATCCATCATTTGTCCATGGCCTTGGCCTATATGGCGCAAAGAAAGATCGGGGCCCTTATCGCTATTGAGCGTGAAGACAGGATGAAGACATATATTGACAGCGGTATAGAGATAGACGGTAAGATCACCCCGGAGTTTTTGGAGACGATCTTTACGCCTAATTCGCCCATGCACGATGGCGGAGTAGTCATACAAGGCAATAAGGTGACGGCTGTCAGCTGCCTTTTTCCTTTAGCGCAAAATCCTTATATCAGCCATACCTTAGGCACGCGCCACCGCGCGGCTTTGGGGTTGAGCGAAGAGACGGATGCTATAGTCTTGATCGTTTCCGAACAGACCGGCCTTATTTCTATGGCGACCAACGGCAGGCTTACGCAAGGCCTGTCAAGGGAAGACCTCTCGCAGAATTTAAAGAGCCTATTGATAGCGCCGTCGCAAAAAGTTGCACCGGCTGCGCAGGTGTGATCTTTATCCCTAGGAGGTTGTTGTGAAGTTCCCCAACGTGCTCGTGGATTTAAAAAAATGGTTTTTGTGTTATCCTGTTTATAAGGCCATAGCGCTTATCGTGGCGATCATTGTCTATTTTTATGTTAATGCGGAGTTCAGATAAGGTTCAAATATGCCTAAACTTGGTGTCAATATAGACCATGTGGCGACATTAAGGCAACAGAGGAAACCAAGTCAGCTCGACCTTATTCTGGCCGCCAAACTTTGTGAATTATCCGGCGCTGATTCTATCGTGGTTCATCTAAGAGAGGATAGGCGCCATATCCAGGAAGCGGATGTCAGGGCTTTACGCTCAAGTGTAAACACTAAATTGAACCTTGAGATGTCAGTGGCCGAAGAAATTGTCCGGCTGGCCTGCAGTTTTAAACCGGATCAGGCAACGCTCGTGCCCGAGAGGAGGCAGGAGTTGACCACCGAGGGCGGCCTGGACGTGATCAAGCTAAAAAAGAAAATTGAAGGCTCTGTGAAAAAATTAAAAAAACAAGGGATCGATGTCAGCCTTTTTATCGAGCCTGATCTAAAGCAGATAAGGGCGGCAAAAGATGCCGGTGTAAGTATTATAGAGCTTCATACCGGCGCATATGCAAATAGCGATAGCCTCGCCAAAATTAAAAAGAATCTTTTAAAGATCAAAGAAGCAACCAGCTATGCTTGCGGATTGGGCCTTATTGTAAATGCAGGCCACGGATTAGATTATAATAATGTTTGCGCCATAGCAGGTCTATCGCATATATATGAGCTCAATATCGGTTATTCCATT
Organism: Candidatus Omnitrophota bacterium; assembly: GCA_016235185.1. Classification (GTDB taxonomy): domain Bacteria; phylum Omnitrophota; class Gorgyraeia; order Velamenicoccales; family Velamenicoccaceae; genus UBA9636. The sequence continues at coordinate 24,623 of JACRLT010000004.1, read as the reverse complement.
GTTTGCCATGCTGTTTTCGTCGGCCTGGAACAAGCAGTGCGGCAAATGAAAAAATTGGTTGATATACAACTATGATCAAGGGCAGCGGCATTGACATTGTGGAAATAAAACGCCTAAGACAGGCGATTGAACGCTGGGGTGACACTTTTTTGAAAAAAGTGTTTACAGAGAAGGAGCTTGAATATTCGCAAAGCAAGCGTTATCCTTTGCAGCATTTAGCCGCAAGGTTTGCGGCAAAAGAAGCAGTATTTAAAGCCTTCGGCACGAACCCGAAATTGAATTTTAAAGATATTGAGATCTCTAATGACCGTTACGGCCGTCCATACTGTAGCGTCAAACAAAAAACAAGCGATATCTTGCTTTCGATGTCACACTCACATGAATATGCGGTTGCCAGCGCCATTATTCAACAGAAAGATTGACAGCCATAAAGGCGATTACGGCCACGTTTTGATCTTGGCCGGTTCGCAGCGTTTTGTCGGCGCTCCAGTCTTGAGTGCCGCAAGCGCGCTTAAGGCAGGGGCCGGGCTTGTTACATTGGGTGTGCCGCATGGTTTATATCCGGTTATCGCTTCAAAAGTTGCTCCGGAGGCCATGGTTTTGCCTCTGCCGCAGACAAGGGAACTTTCTTTAAGCGCAGCGGCCTTTAAGGAAATAAAGGATTTTTCTTCTAAAACAGATTGCGTTTTACTTGGGCCGGGTTTATCAATCAAAAGCGGGACACGTCAGCTTGTTTGCTCGCTTACCGATTCGCTCGACGTGCCTTTGGTCATCGATGCTGATGGATTGAATTGCCTTACAGGCCGCCTGGATATCTTAAAAAGAGCAAAAATGGATGTAGTTTTGACCCCTCATCCCGGCGAGATGGCTGATCTCTGCGGATATTCTGTCGGTGATGTCCAGAATAAGAGAAAAAAAGTTGCAAAAGATTTCGCGCTTCGTTACAATATAACTTTAGTTTTGAAAGGTTACGAGACCGTTGTGGCTTCTAGCCATGGCGAAGTTTACGTTAATCATACGGGAAACCCAGGCATGGCTACCGCAGGCAGCGGTGATTGCTTGGCCGGTATCCTGGCAGCGTTTATAGGACAGGGTATACCTGCCTATGATGCTGCGCGACTGGCTGTTTATGTTCACGGTTTAGCAGGCGATTTGGCTGCAAAAGACAAGACACAGATCTGTCTTGTCGCCTCGGATATTATTGAATATTTGCCGAAGGCGTTTAAGTCTATCAGTAAATAGTGCGTTTTTGCCGAAGTAGCTCAGTCGGTAGAGCAGCTGTTTTGTAAACAGCGGGTCGGGGGTTCGATTCCCTTCTTCGGCTTTTCTTTTGGCAATCTGGAATCGAAGCCGACTCGAGCGGCACTGCTTCGAGCGAGAGCGGCCGGTCCCGGAGGAGCCACGACGAATGTCGTGGCGGGGGAGGGAGATTCCCTTCTTCGGCTTATTGATTTTTTCCCTTGCCTAATCGCAAGGTAATTTACTTACGGTAAATTACCTTGCAGGCTTCGGGATTAACTTTGTTAGGTAGAAAACCTTTTATAGGCAAAATCAAGGACGGGTACCCAAGTGGCTAAAGGGGGCAGACTGTAAATCGGCTGCACACATGCTTCAGAGGTTCAAATCCTCTCCCGTCCACCATCTTTTTACGATAGAGCAAAAAGATGGTGGATGCCGTGAAGTCCGTGGCGAGCCGACAAGGCGAGCAGGACGTAACGGCGCCACAACCACAATGCAGCCGATAGAGCAAAAAGATGGTGGATGCCGTGAAGTCCGTGGCGAGCCGACAAGGCGAGCAGGACGTAACGGCGCCACAACCACAGTGAATTCGACAGAGCAAAAGTATCTCTTTATCCCGCCTCGCAGAAAACCCCGCCCATGGGCGGGGATGAATGCGAAAGTTGCTTCGGTCCAGGCTACGCCGAGGCGAGCGGGATGTCACTAGATGGGCAAGTCAAGGTTAAGAATGTTGGCGGGATAATCCCGCCAAAGGCGGGATCTTATTATAGGTACCCTGGGCATGCCCAGGGGGTTTCCATAAGTGTTTTTACGACGCAGTAAAAGCAGGTGATCTTTTAGGAGTTCATAGTCTAACCTGGAGGAGAAATGTTAGAGAATATTCTGGTAGTAGATAACGATGTATCCGCAAGAGATACTTTCTATGAGATACTTTCTTCCATAGGTTATAAGGTTACCTGCGTTCCTAACGGTAAAGAGGCATTGATCAGGATGGAAAGGGAGCGGCATGCCCTGGTCATACTCGACAGCCAGATACCCCATCTTGATTGCTATGAAACAATGAGAAAGATCCGCGAATTGGATAGTGAGATCAGTTTTGTCCTTTTGACAAAAGATGCCCCTTTGGCCGAAGAGAAGGCAAAGGCGATGTCTTTAGGAGCATTCGCCGTAATAAAGAAGGATTTTTCAACGCACGTCATGATGAAGGAAATACTGGGCATCCTAAAAGAGAGTTTGCGTGAATTTAAGAAGGAGAGCCGTCACGGCGATATACTCGTAGTCGATGATGAGCAGGATATCCGCAACATGATCTGTAATTTTTTGTCGATCAAGGGATATAATGTAGTCTCTGCCGCCAGCGGCGAAGAGGCGCTTCTCAAAATAAAAACGAACAAGCCGCAGCTGGTCTTATGTGATATACGCATGCCGGGCATGGATGGCCTGATGGTTTTAAAGAAGATCCTTGATATCGACCCTTCAATTAAAGTGGTGATGCTTTCCGCTATCCAGGATGAAGATGTGCTAACCGAGGCTTCCAAGGAGGGCGCGGTAGATTATCTGATAAAGCCTTGCAGCCTTATGAAACTGGATGCGCTCGTATTATCGATCTTGCCTCATTAGTATCCATTCTTTGCGTAAGCGGGGATAATTTTTGCGGGAGTAGTTTCCGCCATTAGATCTTTGGCGGACCCGCCGATCTTTAGTGGCGGGCAGTGGTACCTAAATTTACTCCCGCTGTGATTTTGACAAATTTTGCGGGAGTAGTTCAGTGGTAGAACACTAGCCTTCTCCCGCCATGCGATTTTAGATGCGGGCGGGATCCCGCCTGACAAAAAGATGCAGAAAGGCGGGACAAGCTGGTACTTATGAAAAATAGCTGTTGAAATAAAAGAGTTATGAATTTGCTATAACTAAAAATATAACTAAATTTATGATGTCTTTGCAGAAAAATAATTACGCTTTTATTGATAGTCAGAACCTCAACTTAGCGATCCGGGACTTAGGCTGGCAGCTTGATTTTAAACGATTCAGGGTTTATCTGAAGGACAAATATGCAGTAAGCAAGGCTTTCATCTTTATAGGCTATGTGCCAACAAACGAAAGTCTTTATACATCATTGCAGTCTTATGGCTACATATTAATTTTTAAGTCAACTCTGAACGCTCCGGGTGGAAAAATTAAAGGCAATATCGATGCAGAATTAGTGCTTCACGCTATGATTGAGTATCCTAACTACGATAAAGCAGTGATCGTCACCGGTGATGGAGATTTTCATTGCTTGATCGAGTACTTAAAAAAGCAGGGGAAAATAGAGAGATTAATAGTTCCGAACCGGCACGAGTTTTCTTCTTTACTGAGAAAATTCGCTCCATTCATGGACTCTATGAATAACTTAAGCATCAAGCTTGGGTACACAAATAAAAAAGAGGCATAGCCGCGGGACGAACCCTTTGGATAGCCTCTTATCGTGATTCACAAGAAATATAACTGATTTTAGTATCAATGTCAAGAAAATTTGTCAAAAAAATTTTACGCAGTTTATTACAAATTAATTTAAGCGCCACAAGTGCAATTGTTGCAGGATTGGACGAAATACTTGAAGCGACCACGACCATCAGCGCACTAAAGGGCGCGGTTTTAGGCCGCGTAAGTATAAATCTTTTGCGGGAGTAGTTTCCGCCATTAGATCTTTGGCGGACCCGCCGATCTTTAGTGGCGGGCAGTGGTACCTAAATTTACTCCCGCTGTGATTTTGACAAATTTTGCGGGAGTAGTTCAGTGGTAGAACACTAGCCTTCCAAGCTGGTTATGTGGGTTCGATTCCCATCTCCCGCTTTTTTAGTTTCTCGTCGGTAAATCTTCCGGAATTTCCTTCCAGCAGCAAATCAGCTATGACTAAGAATATGACTAAAATTTCAAATTCTCAATGGAATTGTCTATACTTTCGGGTGAGAGATGTGCGTAGATTTCGGTAGTCTTTATGTGGGCATGGCCGAGCAGTTTTGAGACCGTGTAGATGCTCACACCGTTTGACACCAGGTGCGAAGCGAATGTGTGACGTAGCGCGTGGACGTTAGCCTTTACCTTAGCCGCTTTTAAGATCTCCTGGAATTCATTTCTGAAGTTTTTCTTGATACTATCAAAAATATGGCCTTTTTCGCGCCTGGTGTGGTTCAGGAGCGTCTTTAGCTCGGGGTGGAGGGGGATGATGCGGAATTTCTTGGACTTGGTCTGGAATTCAGCCTTATTGAGCACGGATATCCGGCTATTCTTGAAGTCAATATCCGGCCATTCAAGGTTGAAAAGTTCAGCTTTGCGCATGCCGGTGTAGAGGGCCGTTGTGATGAAGAGATACAGCTTGCCGTCCTTTGCCTTTTTAAGCAATTCCGTTATTTCGTCTTTTGTGAGGTAGCGGGGCGGATGTTCCGGCTCAGAGAATCTTTTGACGTCAATGGCAGGATTCTTGGTCAAGTATCCCTTTTTAATGCACCAATTCAAAAACGTCTTAATAGCCCGGAGGATATCATTGGCCGTGACTGGCCTGATTCTTTTCGTAGAGCGTTTTCGCTTTGATTTTCCTGGTGCCGGCGCCAGTGAAGCGGCGTTTTGAATCCGATCGAAGAGGTATTCTTCAATAGATTTTACGGTGATGTCTTTAAGCTTAATGGGGTTTATTTTGTCAAAAAATCTTCTGAGGTTCCAATAATCAACCTCGTAGCTTTTTGCGGTTTTGTATCCTTTTGAATATTCCAGGTATTCCTGGAAGGCATTTTGGAAGGTGACATCTTTGAGGGCAGGGGGGAGGCCGCCTTCAATCAACTCTTGATCTTTTTTGGCAACAAGATAATCTGCTGTCTTGGAATCGGTGGTTTTAAGGCTTTTCCGGATTTGCCTACCGTCTTGATAATATTCGATCCACCAGAATTTCGATCCTTTTTGTCTGTATTTACATGCCATAGGTTGTTTCAGTAAGGTTTTGTTGATTGGCTTTCTGTATCTCTTCTCGGGCTTCTTGACGCGCTTCCTCTTTAGCTTTTCTCAGAGTTTCTTTTTGATGTCCAGCCAAGACGGTCATACATCCCGATAGTAATAATCCCGTTAAAATAAAAAAACTAATGCGTTTAATTCGGATCATAAATCCTACTTTTTATATAAATTTTACCCAATATTCTTCAGATATTATTTTAATACTATGCTGTTTTTGAATTTCGACGGCTCTTTCAATTTTACGGCCATAAGCTGAATGTATCCAGTCAGTACTGCCTATCAATCCGATAACGAGATAATTGGTATCAAGGGTGGGTATATTATGGGCATGTCCACCTTTATTGATTACGACGGATTGACATTGTTCTCTTGTTCCGGTAACAAAGCGTCCGGTAAAACAATAATCTTGGTCTTTGAAGGTGACTACCGGCAGAGGTTCGGTAAGGGGTAATCTGGTCGCCGTATTTTCAAATCCTTTTTTAGGCGTTCTGCCTGTAATTGACCGCAGGGTATCAAACAATTCCACCTTTTCTTTTTCATCTAATATCTTGTCTTTTAGCATTGTTTTTATTCTTTGGTAAAGCACATTCGCTGGCCAAGAATTGCTAAGTTTTTTATTGTGGGTTAACCACTCTAAGAGGAATTCTGCTTCTGCTTGATTAACCAGTTTATCTGCTTCTATGCCTTTAACGATGCCAATCAACTCATCAATCATCCGGTCATTCAGCCGGCTGGCATTAAACGCCCTATTCAGAGGCTGTCCATTTGCGTCTAATAGGGTAGATGGGGGATGTTCTGGCATATTTTTAATTCTTCCTTTAGCGGCACAGTGCTAATATCGCTCGCCTTTTTTCAGGCGAAAGATCCGGTAGATAGTCCAGTATAGCCTTGATAGCATTTTTGATATCTTGCTTATTTTTATGCGTAACGAGAAGAGCTTTTACGGCAATCGGGTCTTGAAGAGCTTCAAGAATTTCAGGACTAAGGATTTCATTGGCTGGCGATCCACCAAAAAGCACTGCTTCACTTATACTAAAAAGATCGCAGAGTTTTTTCCTTTGAGCTGGGTTTGGTTCATTGCGCCCTATTTCCCAAGCCGAGACAGTAGATTGGCGCGTCTTTAATCTTGCCGCTAATTCTTTTTGTCGCCAGCCCTTTTTTTCACGTAGATATTTGATTTGTTCTGATAAACTCATTTTACATTTCTAACATAAAAAGTGCTATAAAACAATATATTTTATTACGTAAAAAGTGTTAAATTCACGACGGGAAAGACTCAAAATAACGTATTTAGTGTAAAATTGTGCTTGACAAAAACACAAAAAATGTTATCTTTTAGGTGTAGGCCAAAGAGGCCATTTTTTTACGAATAAATAAAACGTAAAAAGTGTTATATGTAAGAGGTTGAACCATGGGCATGATTCGTTTTAAAAAAGAAGTTATTGAATCTTGGCTTTCAAAAAAGACCACTTCGCCAAAAACATTTGAGGAAGTGGCGAGCACAATAAATGTGAGCCCAAGCCTCTTTTCTTTGATCCTTTCTGGTAAACGTCAGATCACTCCCAACGTTTTAAGAAAAATATGCGATTTGACAGGATATGACGTAGGAGATCTTTGCTATTACGATCGAACCAAAGAGCCAGAAGAAGATAGTGATAAATAAGCTTTTCATCCATATTTTTATCGTAACACCGATTTTTGATTCTGTGTGGGATAAACGCAAAAAAAGTTTAGGGAGGGAATGTGGCTGGAAAACCGTCATTGAAATCTGAACTGATCGATGAAATTCTTGAGGTCCTTTGTCTCAATCAAAACTTCATGGAAGCGGTAGATAAGATTGTAGATGATTTGAATGAGCAGGAATCAGGAGACCATGCCAACGATCAAACACGCGCTGGCGCAGTATGGCATCTTTTGAAAGCCCTTGAAAGTTATAGCGCCAAAGCCTACGAAGATGTTGACCGGCATGTGCATGCTACCATTCAGAAACTGCACACCCAGGAGCTGGAAGACCTGAAGGATGATAAGCCCAGGGATAAAGTAAGGATAGATTTGGCCGTTTTAAAACAAAAGGCTTTTCAGAACCAGGCAGATTTAAAAAGGCTGATTGAGAAATTGCATAAGGAAAAGAAGGTGGGTGCGTGATGGAAAAATATTATACGTTAAAACAGGTAGCGGAGATCATAGGAATTAAATATACGACCCTATGCAAGGACTGGCGCAAGCGGCTTTTGCCGTACAACGTCAATTACATCAATGTGGCGTTAGATCCTAATAAGAGCTGTACGCCGCGGTTTCCGGAATCAAGCATTCAGAAGTTTATGCAGGCCCGGCGCGGGATCCAAAATTAAAAACCCACAAGAGGAGGACTTATGTTGCGTTGGATCAATCGGAAGTTAAGGTACTACATCATCAGGGTTGTCTCAGATAACATCCGGGCCAATGGAGAGATCAGATATGTGATAGAAAATCTCGCGCTTTCTGGATCGCGAGGGCTTCGATCTGCGATAAAGGGAGATCCTTCTTTTCAAGAAAAACAACCACATCAGCACTGAAATGCGGATCTGTGGTTTCATCGTAAAAGGATACATTGGCTTCCAAACAATTAAAATCAGAATCACCGCTGTTGGGGAAAATTTTAGAGACAGTTATTTGCATTTTGGCTCCTTTCGGGTTGAGAGGTTTTAAAGTTTTATTATAGCACCAAGTCGCTGGAGGAGGTGAATAAAGATGAGCGGATTGGAGGTAGTCAGAGCATTGGGAGGTTGGCGCGCGTATTGCAAGGCGGTCAAAGGAAGGGATTATTACCGGCAGAGGTTTGTGGAATCTGTTAATGACGCGTGGGTGGTGGTGGGGTGTTTGGTGGCAGGTGGCATTTTGGTAGTGGGGGCGGTTATCGTGACCGTGATTCACTGAGGAGGTGATGGATGCGGCCGGATTTTACATTTTCGCAGATAAAAAAAGCTGAAAAGTTTGTGAAGCATGAGTGCATTGAATATAAAGGCATGGGCATATGGGTCTGCAAGCCGCTGAAATACGTTTCCAAGCGCGATATCTTTAAAGTCATTGAGTACAACCACACGACCTATACCATCAAATCCGACGGGAACTATGGATTTAATTGTGGGTGCGACGGTTTTTTGCAGTCAAAAAAGATTTATGAGACCGGAGCGTATGATCCGCTTTTGCCCAAAGAGCAGGTGCTGCCGAAGTGCTCCCATATCCGGGCGGTTATTCTCTTTGAGCAGCTGAAAAGAAAAGATGTCCAGTTAAGGCGAGAGTCCAATCAAGGGATGCTCGCCTTTTGTGTTTCAACCGTATGAACGGTGTACAAACGGTGTACAAACGCCGTTTTGGATGTAGAAAAGGGGTCAAAAATGTCAAGCAGGAACGCTGAAAAACGCCCGGTCGCGTGGAAGATAAGTTACAACAGGGAGCTGGCCGAGATTTCAAAGGAAATGGGCTTTGAAGTCTGGCCTTTTTTTATTGGTTGCATCACTTCCCGGGACAATCTCGGCCGGCTGGAAGGTGATGAATATCAGCTCAAAGGCATGTTTTTCCCGGATACCAGATATCCGCAGGTAGCTGTTGAAAAAGTGCGTCAAATTCGCGATGCGCTCGTCGAAAAAGGCCTGATCATCGTGTACGTAGTCAAGGACGTTAAATACATCATGCTGCCGAAAATCGGTGAGTATTCCGACATTGTGGGCAACATGAGTCCGAACAGCGTTTATCCGGATCCTCCGGCTGACGTTATCAAGATGTGGGAACAGCGTATGAACGATGTATATACGCCAGCCAAAAGCGTTAATACATCGTCTAAACGAAAAAGCTCTGAAGTAGAAGTAGAAGGTAAAGTAGAAGATAAAGATTTTAAAAAGAAAAGATCTTTAGAAAAGAAAAAATTTTCAACCCCTGTTTTTAAGAATGATGTGGCAGAGCTTAGACGCAAGTATAAAAATGACGATGCCCTGGTGAAGCGGCATTTGACGGGACAGGGGTATGCTGAGGTTGAGATCGATAAAGCCCTGGGGAGGTTTTGAAGATGAGGAGGCGTGATGCAAAAAATAGATTACGAGTTGTCTGTTTATTATTCAGCTTTGTTATTACTGCCCTTGGTGCCAATCCTGTTTCTGCTCAAACTCTTGGCGCGCCTGTGGCCTATCCGGCGAATCTATGGAAAGGGTTGATCGCGGAGGATTCAGGTGGAGACCACAAAACATATCTTCATATCGCATGGTGCGTCAGAAATAAACTGAAAAAAGAAGGGCGCACGGGATTAGTGGCTCTTAAACGTAAAAATTTGAATGCTTTTGTTAAGCGTGAAATTTCCTGGGCGAAAAAAATGAGCGGAGGCCAGAAGGATCTGAAGGCTAAGGCCAACAAGGCCATTCACGATGTTTTCGTGCGCAACCTGAAAGATGTCACCAACGGCGCCACGCACTACGAGCACACCGGGATGTACAAGACGCCATGGTGGGCAAAGAAGATGGTGGTGGCAAAGGTGCTTTACCCGGGTACTAAAAAAGAGATCACATTTTATCGGCCAAAGCGGAGGGCTATATGAACAATGCGGCATCTGTTAAGATCGATTCCGAAACGTATTTCATTCTGCGTGCGGTGCGCGCGGAGAAGGGCGTCATGGTGACCCGGGCCATCGCGCAAGCGGTTCATAAACACTGGGCGCCGCAGCTGAAATTGATAAAAAATAGAAAGGGCAAGAAATGTTGCTGAATAAGGCGCGGGTGAAGGCGTTGGTCAAGGAGTATGACAAGCAAGTGAGTGAGGAATTTTTGGAGCAGTTGGATTACCGTGTGCGTCAAATAGTCATCCGTGCGGTCAAAAATGCCAAACACTTCAAGCGGTTAAAATCATCGGAGTTGCTATGAGACAGGAGCTCAAATATCAGCGTCAAAGGCCTGCAGTGAGGAGGATGTTGTGCTGGATAAAAAGAAGGTGATTCGGCCGGAGATATGGAGATTCGCGCGTGACATGGAAGAAACTATGAAGCGCAATGACCAGGATCGTGGTGATACCTGGAAACAGTTTTCCACAGCCAGTCTGGAGAGCCGTTTAGCATGCGCTTTTTTAAAGTTTATTGAAACCAAAGATCGGCGCCATCTGGTGAACGTGGCCAACTACGCCATGATGACGTATCACAAAAGCGACGTGGACAGGGAGGTGTCGGATGGAAACAGAGAATAAGAAATTCCGGCTTTTGGTTTTCGCAGATCCGGTGATGATGGTTGATTTGGCCATGATCGCCTACGAGGAAGGGGTTCACCCCACAGAGCTGTTGATGTGTTGCGCGGAACAGGATATTGATCCGTTTGTGAGCGTAGAGGCGTCTATCAAACGGAGGTAGCTGGATGATCATCGACACACGCAGGCCGGCGTTCACGCCCAATAAGCAGTACATCCCGTATTCGGTGACGCGCGGCTCGGGTGGATTGATCATCAGCTGTGCGGCACTCTCCTGCAGGAAGTATTGCCGGGCTTGTATTTTTAAAAATTGCTGTCAGTTGCACACTGGCATTAAAGATAGGGACATAGAGGCTTTGAGAGCTCTTTGGAAATTGTTTAAGAAGATGCAGGAACTCATGGAAAGGAGAAAGTTATGTATCAAGAAGTGAAGTTATCGCAGATCGTTTTGTCAACCACCAACCCGCGCAAGCACGTCAACCCGGAGCAACTGGCGGAGCTGGTGGAGAGTATCCGCAAGAACGGCGTGATATCGCCCATCACGTTGCGCAAGAATGGCAAAGCGGATCAGTTTGAGATCGTGGTGGGTGAACGTCGATTCCGCGCGGCCAAAGAAGCCAAGCTGGAAACCATCCCAGCTGTCATTAAAGAGCTGAAGGACGACCATGTCTTGGAGATTCAGATCATTGAAAATCTGCAACGCGATGATCTGACAGCATTGGAGGAAGCCCAGGGGTTTAAGAATCTTTTGGAACGATGCAAATACACCCAAGAGATTCTGGCGCAGAAGATCAATAAGAGCCAGGGATATATAGCGGCCCGCATGGCGTTGTTGGATCTGCGCAAAGATTTTCTGGATGATTTAACTTCGGGCCTTCTGGCCCCAGGGCACTTGAAGCACATCACCGCCATTAATGACTGCAACAAGATTCTGGACGGCGTCAAAGCCGAAATGAAAGAGCACATAAAATATCACAAAGACATTTCGGTGCGAGAATTCAAGCGCATGGTGGAGAAGGTTTCTGATAGGCGGACCAAGAGCATTTCAGAAGCCAATTTCAACACCGCTGAGTGCAAAACGTGTGGCTTCAGCCGGTCGGTTAAAACCTGGAACGGCCAGACCAAGAAGTGTTTTAAGCCGGAATGCTTTCATAAAAAGCAGAGCGCCGCGAGATCCGTAGAGGCTGCCAGGATTCGATCGAAGATGGAAAAAGGCGAGGTCGTCAAGGGCGATACCATGCCCGAAGGCGCGGTGCGGTTTGATCGCCAGTGCAACTTCGATAAGAAGACATGCGCCAAATGTAAAAACCGCAAGGCGTTCATGCTCAAGCAGTCCTATGGCGGTTCGGAAAAAACCGAAGTCTGTTTAGACAAGTCGTGTTTTGAAAAGAAGAATCAAGCGGCAGAAGCGGCCAAGGTGAAGGCCGAAAAAGACGCGTTTATCAAGCAGGTGGAGGCCATAAAGGCCAAAGCTGGCCGCGCGAAGCTGGATCGGAATTTCTTTGTCTTGTTGATCGCAGAGGAAATCAATGGAGATCCTTCTTATGATGACAAAATCAAAGCCGTGATTCAGGCATATGGCATTGATCCTAAAAAGATCAATTCTAAGAAAGCGGCCCTGGATTATTTCACGGGAAATAAGTCGCTGAACGTCGAGGAGATCTTCCGGTTTATCACGTATTGGGAGGAATAGAAAACAATGACGAAATGGGCCATTTGCTGTCCCGGGAAATCCCTGGGGCTCTATCAAACAACGAAGAAGATTGAGGCACTACAGCCGGATTTTCGTGTGGCGGTGAATGGCGCCATTTTGTCAGATATTCCCTTTGATTATTGGGCGGTCCAGGACCTGGAGGTGTTCGCGGCTATAGGCAATATATCTCTGGCCGTATTTCCGGTATTGAGAATAAGCAAAGCTGTTCTATGGGTTCCCGCGCGTTGGGTGGTAGACATTAAACGATATCATGCCGGGGTGTCGGCCGTCTTTGATCTTTTTAAGAAGGAATTATTCCCCAGCGATTCAAAGATGGCATTAGCGGAGGCCATGCCGTTTGGTCGCGAGCTTGAGTGGCAGGAATACACGTTATTGGCCGCGATCGCCCTGGCTGTGATCAAAGGTGGCGTGATCATTCACATCTTTGGTGCGGATTGGGCCGGCCAAGGGTATTTCGCAGACAAGCTTGAGAATAATCGCACCCTTCACAACGATAAACGGTGGCAGAGGGAACGGATGATGTTTGAGATCATTCAAAAGGAATGTGCCAGGAACGGTGTTCATGTTGTCCGGGAGGAGGCTTATGTTTGACGCACAAGTCTCTATAACCGAGAAAGAAAAATATAGCAAATTATGGCGTTCTGTTTATAAGAGATCAGCATGCGCGATGCTCATGGCGCGTTACATTGAGTCGGTGGGCATCAGATCTGTTTTAGAAAAAGAAGGCAATCTGTTGGAGATCGGCTGCGGCGATGGAAGCACGTTGTCCTATCTCTTGGCCACTGGCTATGATTGCTATGGTTTAGATATCACCTTGGCCGGGACCGAAAAGAACGCCATCAAACCGGAGAGACTATTTGAGGCGCCGGTATGGGAGATGCCATTTTGTGATGAAAAATTTGACCTGACATTTTCAACGGATACGCTTGAGCACTTACCCACGGATTTTGTGGAAGCCAGCATCAAAGAGATAATCCGCATCACCCACCATCGCACGATTCATTGCATCGCTACTTTTTCCGATCGTCAATTTGGTGAGGAATTGCATTTGACCATTAAACCCATCAAGTGGTGGCGGGATCTCTTTGAAAAATACAATAAGAAAGGGTTACGAATAGACATCATTGACCGGACGGATTTTTTAAATCTTTTAGGCAACCAAAATGGAGAGGATTGAGATGATACCTGGCGGAAATCATAAAGAACAAATGCAGCAATTGGTGAATACGATATCAACGCACGCCTTGAGCTTGTATGATCTCATGGAACCCGGCATGACGATTGAGGTGACATTTCCGGAGCCGGAAGCGATTTTAATTCCAAATCGGCCACCGAAACTTCGGCGTTTACTCATCACGAAACCGGTGATGCACATTGACATTAAATTGGCGCCATCAGCGGGACCGCGGATATAACTGGATCATTTTAAAAAATACGGAGCGCTAAGAATCCAAATGATCGCAACTGACAAAAATTTCCTTCATCAAATATCTATTGAGACAACCCGTAAAGAAGTCGATGGATTAGGATTAGTTTTTAAATTAAGAGAAGCTAATAAAACCGCTTGGACGAAGGGGTGCGGGTTGGCGGCCATTCAAATTGGAATGCCTTTAAGATTTGCCTGGTATTTATTAGAAGGCAAAGAAGGACAGCTGCTCAATCCTGTGATTATCAATAAATGGGGAGAAGATATCGCGCAAGAAGGGTGTTTATCTATTCCTTGCAATTATACGTCAGTAAAACGGGCATATGAAATTGAATATTTAACCAACGGGAAAAAGAAAAGAGCTCGCGGATTATTAGCGCGTCTTATTCAACACGAAATTGATCATATGGACGGCATATTAATTATAGACAAGCGAGCTGATTAATGTGGTTCTTGACTATTTTATCGATTTTCGGTGTGATCTTGAACATTCAAAAGAAAAGATCAGGCTTCTTGGTCTGGATGACAACAAATGCGAGCTGGTGCGCGATTGATTTTCAAGCTGGATTACCAGCCCAAGGCGTTTTATTTCTTATTTATTTTGGATTGGCTGGTTGGGGATGGTTAAAGTGGGGCGGAGGGAGATAATGCCACGCAGGACATTCAGAGGATCAGGTGGCGAAGAGATATTATTTACTGGGAAATATGGCCAAGGCTATCGAAAGTACAGGAACAAGAAGACAGAGATTGATGGCATTATGTTTGATAGCAAAGGTGAATCATTTCATTATTTAAAACTGAAGGAAGACAAGTCCAATGGAAAGATAAAAGACTTTGAGCTTCAACCTATTTTTAAATTCCCAACTGACACGAGATTCAAAGCAGACTTCAAGGTTATTCATAACGATGGACACGTTGTCATTCAAGACTACAAGAGTCCGATCACGCGAAGAGAGACAGCGTATCGCATGCGTATCAAGGCATTGAAATACTTTTATCCCGACGTGATCTTCGAGGAGATCGGCCGTCGATGAGAAGAATTGAATTAACACAGTATAAAGGGGCGATTCATTATGCTCTCTTTGATGACGACGATTATCAAAAAGTATCGGCTTATCGATGGCATGTTAGGCATAAAAACAAATGTCCTGATCTCTTTTACGCAGCCCGGATAAAACAGATTAATGGTAAAAGGAAAACAATCTGGATGCATCGTTTCATTATGAATCTTGAAAGCAATGACCGTCGGTTGGTTGATCATAGAAATACAGATGGCCTTGATAATAGAAAATGTAATCTAAGAATCGCGACAATCCAGGAAAACGTGAGGCATAGTCGAAAGCATCGCGATGCTTTACATTCGCAATATAAAGGATTGTATTGGGAAGCTGAGCGTCAGATGTGGCGTGCATATATCTATGTGAATAAAAAGAAGTTTTGGTTAGGTAGGTTTAAAAAAGAAAAAGACGCTGCGATTGCTTACAATTATAAGGCAATAGAATTGTTTGGTGAGTATGCACTGCTTAATAACTTTGAACATCAATCAAAGAGAGTAACATTTCTCGTCGAGCGCGGGTCCTTCTCCGCCGGGTCGGTATCGCAGGTCGGATGAAGCGCGGGTGGTCAGTCAGTCTGATGTGCAATTTTGTGATTGCATGTTCATAAAATGTGAATACGTTCTCCTCGGAGACAAGGGTTAAAACATATGAAAAATATGAAATCAAAAGCAACGAACAAAATTAATATTAAGCCCGAAGTCAAGAATCTTTGGCTTAGAGACATCAAGCCCTGGGCTGATAATCCGCGTGAGATCGAAAATGAGGCCCTGGTAGGTTTGCAGAATAGTCTGGAACGCTTCGGTTATATCGATTTCTTGGTTGTTAATAAGCGCGATATGGTACTGGTGTCTGGTCACCAGAGGTTGAAGATACTGCAAGATGCTGGCATTAAACGCATTCCGTGCATATTGGTTGATGTAGATCAAGCCCAACGCGAGATGATGAGTATCGCGCTCAACAACCAGGAGATTATGGGGCAATGGACCGCGTCCTTGATTCCGATCCTGGAGCGTTTGCGTAGCGAATTCCAAGAGGATTATCTGAATCTTAGGCTTGCCGAACTCAGAGAGGAATTGAGCGATTTTGAAACGGAGATAACAGGGAAGACGCTTCCGGATGATATCCCGGAAGCACCAAAGAAGGCCATCACCAAGCCCGGGGATCTATGGATCCTTGATGGCCATCGGCTTTTGTGTGGAGATAGCACCAAGGGGGATGATGTCGCACGCCTTATGGATGGCAATCTGGCCAAATTAATGGCCACGGATCCGCCTTACTTAGTGGATTATACGGGCGCCAATCGGCCGACTGGCGGCAAGGATTGGTCAAATGTTTACCATGAGGTTGAGATCACAGATGCCCAAGGATTTATTCACAACTTTCTCACGCTTGGATTAAAGTACACCGATAAAAATACCGCCCTTTATATCTGGCATGCAGAGCGCCGCAAGGAACTCATTTTTCAGATCTGCCGCAAGCTCGGTATTTTACCCCATCAGCAGATCATTTGGGTTAAGCCATGCGCGGTTCTGACGTTCTCGTTTTACTCTTGGCGCCATGAGCCGTGCCTTTTGGCATGGAAGCAAGGATCTAAACCGCATTATCGGCCATCAAACAAAGGCATCGGCACAGTCTGGACCATGGATTATCTTAAGTCTGGTGATCCCACGAAGCCAGAATATTACTCGGATCTCTGGGAGCTTGATTTCGATGGGAAAAAGCGCAACAACGGCCTTGAGCATCCTACCGTAAAGCCGACTGAGGTTTTCGCAATTCCAATGCGCGTACATACTCGGTCAGGTGACATATGTTATGAGCCATTCAGCGGGTCCGGATCGCAGATCATAGCCGGCGAACGGCTCAACCGACGCGTGTTCGCAATGGAGATGGAGCCGATTTTCTGTGACGTGGCTATTAAGCGGTGGGAAGAATTTACGGGCAAGAAAGCCGAAAAAGATGTGCAGATGGGGAACCGATAAAATTGTTAAGTTGTGTAAACCGCGGCCAGTAAGCGGCAGAATCGAGATAACGGTTGATGCTTGCTTGGCTGATTTAGTTCAGGCCTTGAACGATGCAGGAATTGAAACGATAGGCTGTTGCTGTGGGCACGGAAATGGTGATGGAGATATCCAGCTGGCTGATGGTAGGATTTTAATAATTAAGAATCATAATTGAGAACGGCCGGGGCAACCGGTTGAGCTGACACTCGAACCGGCGCCCAACCCGCATGATAGAACCATGCAGGCTTTATGCGACCGCAGTAACGATGAACGTATTTTATAAACGCATAACCTGTCTGTCAATGTTTTATCATGATGGTGAACAACTCAGACCAACAACAAAAACAGATAGGGATAGTGGCTGTGGCAAAGAAAAAACGTCAGATACATCTTTATGAGAAAATCCAAAAAGGTAAGCCACTGTTTCGATCGGAAGTAAAAGAGCTTGAGAATTTTGAAGGGCCATCTCCAGATCCTGGCATTGTAGATACCCAGGAACAGGTGGCCCGCGTTTTTAATGTCAAGCTTCGAACGGTGGGATATTGGGTAAAAGACGGGATGCCAGTTCGGCCAGATAGAAAGTATTCTGTAAAAGAGATATCTGATTGGCGTCTTGTCAAGAGCCACGGCCCAGGCAACAATCAGAAATCGTTCGGTTGGGGAGAAAAAGAAAAACAAGAAATTTATTGGAAAAAATATAAAGCCAAAACAGCTGAGGCAGAATATAAGAAACTTATCGGCGAATTGATTCCACGGTCAGAAGTTGAACGGGGACGCATTGATCGGATACAGACAGTAAAGAAAGCTCTGCTCGCCTTGCCAAAACGCATGGCTCCGCAGCTGGTCGGCCTGGAAGCCCGCGAAATTGAAATTGTTCTCAAAGAGAGAATGGAAGAGATCATCGCCGATTTTAGTGGGCATAAAAATAGACGCAAGTCGTTAAAAGAATAAGAATATGACGAAGACATCAACATTCCCTTGGTCTGACATTGAACGCGAAGCTTGGAAGCTACCCGATAAAATCACAGTATCGCAATGGACGGATGGGAATCGGGTATTAGATGAACTCACAAGTGCCGAGCCCGGCCAATGGCGTACCGATCGCGCGCCTTATCTGCGTGGCATCATGGATGCTTTTGCGGATCCCGTCATTGAAGAGATCACGATAATCTCGTCCACCCAGATCGGTAAGACAGAAAGTCTTTACAACATGATGGGGTATTCCATTGATCAGGATCCTGCGCCGGCCTTATATGTTATGCCTAAGGCAGAAGATGTTGAACAAGCGGCAGAAAATAGACTCAAGCCCATGATTTTTAAGAGCCAGGCCTTGAGCAGTCATGTTACCGGCCGCGCCGATGATCTGACAAAAAAACGTTTTCATTTTGACCGCATGGTATTGTATTTCGGCAGTTCCAATAGTCCGTCAGATCTGGCCAGCAGGCCTATTCGAAATCTTTTTCTTGATGAGACTGATAAATATCCCAATTACGCCGGTCGGGAAGCGGATCCGATTAAATTGGCCAAAGAGCGTACCGCAACATTTTGGAATCGTAAGATCGTGGAATGTTCTACGCCCACCACCAGAGACGGCTATATTTACCGGGCTTATCAGAAATCCAACAAACTCAGATATCATGTGCCTTGCCCGCATTGTGGAAAATATCAGCTCTTGGCATTTGCCCAGGTGAAATG
>JACRLT010000004.1:0-6282 GCA_016235185.1 Candidatus Omnitrophota bacterium | reverse complement strand
TTGTGGTGAAAAGATTATTGATCGCATGAAGCCGGCTATGCTGAATCGCGGCATATGGGCCCCAGAAGATGCGGATATTGATATATCCGGCCAGCTCAAAACAGAGATCCCAAAAACATCGCATTATGGATTCTGGATCAATGCACTGTATTCTCCATGGAGATCCTTTTCTGATGTGGCCGCTGAATTTTTAAGTTCCAAAGATACCGTTAAAGAGCTGATGAATTTTGTCAACAGTTGGCTGGCTGAAATATGGGAGGAGAAGAGTGAAGAAACCAAACCAGAAATGCTGGTCAAGTTGTGCCAGGATTACGGCGCCGGCACCGTTCCCCCAGGAGTTATGGTTCTGACAGCTGGCGTGGATGTGCAAAAGGATCATTTTTATTTCGTTATCAGAGGGTGGGGATACCATGAAGAATCATGGCTTATTCGCTCTATGCGCGTGGAATCCTGGGAAGACATAGAAACTGCCCTATTGAAGACATCTTATAAATCGGAAACATTAGGACTTTTAACCGTCCGCTTGGCCTGTGTCGATACCGGTTATCGCACCAGTGAGGTTTATGATTTTTGTCGGAAATGGCGCGATGTCACTCGGCCAATTAAAGGACAAGATCATTTATCTGGCATGCAGTACCGAATCAGTCATATTGATCGGCACCCAAGAACTGGAGCGGTCATCCCGGGTGGTCTTTCGCTTTATCACTTAGATACCTCATATTTCAAGGACAAAGTCACGCGTCTTGTCAATACAGAGCCGGGCGCGCTCGGGGGATGGCATTTGTATAAGGATGTGGTATGGCGCCGGGCTGGATGTCGCAAAGAGAGAAGAGATGGCTGGATGGGTACGCCCAGCCCAAAAGACAGGAATCCGCGGAAAGCATCGCCGTTGTCCAGTCTGAAGAAAAAAAGGCCTATTTTGTTTTACCGAGATGCCCGTTTTGCCAGAGCAAAAACGTCAGATGCCATACCAGCACGCCACCGATTCGGTATTATAAATGCAAAAAGTGTAAAAAAAACTTCAAAGCGGTCGAAAAAGACGCTTAAACCAGTTTCCTACGTTGTAGGAACAAGGGTCTTGACGGACGTTACAGATGGTATAAACTTGAATTGATTCAATATAGATTTTGTCGCTTCGCGGGCGACAAAATATTTTTTAACGGCAGTTTGGTGCCAAACCACCTTACTGCCGTTTATTTTTTTATGCCACCAAACCACGAATGCGAAAAAGAAAAAGAATGGGGCAAGCAAGAACAAGTGAATAAAACCTTTTTTGCCCATCTCGACGAGAGTAAAGGCTGGCGCATCAGCATCATCGGGATTGTTTTCGCGATTATTATTCAAATTGTTTCCTTTGCGAGTTTATGGGGGAAACTTTCCACACAGGTTGATTATCACGAAAGAACGATAGATAAATTGATGGTCACTGTTGAGAAATTGTGCTTGATCAGTCGCGGGGAAGCGGCGCCACAGCAGCGTTCAACAAGTGTGGAGCATTAAAAATGAAGGTCAAGCTCGAATGGGAACAGGGATGTTGCTTCTGGATCATGAAGGACTTTTTAGGGCGCTTCATGCAGGAGCTGCGCGATTGTTATAACTTACGGATGATGTTTCCCGATGCCAATAAGAACAAAATCAATATTTATGAGATCGAAGCCGCCAAGAAGGTTGCGGAATGTGATCCTGAACCATAGAGTTTTATTTCACGTGAAATATTCTAACTCAAACTTTTCCAAAGCATAACAAGAGGAGGCCAAAATGGCAAAGTGGGTTGATGAAGGCGAAACAAGGGTAGCACAGATACTTTTCGGGGCGCAAGCAGTGGATGCCACGCTCTATTTAGGGCTTTACACAAACACGACCGAGCCGGCTGAGACAGCCAACCTGGCCGCGATCACAGAGCCCAGCGGCAATGGTTACGCGCGCATTGCGCTTTCCAGGGGCACTTGGACGATTACCGCTGATCATGCTGACTATGCTCAGCAGACATTCACGGCTTCTGGTGGCAACTGGGGTAACGTTTATGGGTATTTTATCGCCACATCCAGCGATGGCACAGGCAAATTGCTTTGCGTTGAGCAATTCTCAACAGCGCCATTCAATGTCAACGATGGCGACAGCGTAAAGGTTACACCGAAGATCACTGTGGCATAAGAAGGAGGTTAACTATATGTGGTCATATCTCATAAGAGAAATTTCCACGCCCTCATTGCTTCAGATACGCATTCAATTCATCCTGAAGTTTAATGGGGCGGATTATGTTCCCGATGAAGTTTATATTCTTCCGTCGGAGCTTGAAGGTTTGACAAACGTACAGAAATTGACACTCATCAGAGGCAAAATTGAGACCAAGTGTAATGAATACATTAAAGTTTACACTGTGGCAAATGGTCTCAAGGTTTACGAGGGTCAGACTGTAAATATGTGAGGTTTGAATGGCGAGTTATTGTAATGCTGGAACAAATATAAATTGGAATGCCTCTTGGTTTAAGATTGGCATAGCCAATACTTCTGGAACGCTTGGAGTATCTGTCGTTTCTGGAACGGATAGATATTCGGCTACCTTTAATGGAAATTCCACAAATACGGATAAAGGAGTTCTATTCCAGATTTATTCATTCGCAGGAACTGGTCAACAGATAACCGTCACCCTCCAAGAGAACTCTGGTGGCTGGGTGAACAGGGTATCATTCACATTTACGATAGCAAGTTCAACTCCGAATTCAACAACATCTGGTGGGTGTTGGATTTATGTCGAGTTTTCATCAACCCATACCGAGACCAACGGAACGAATAACTATAGATATAAATTCAGCAGCAATTCTTCGACGGATACTAAGATTATTGGCGACTTTTCTAATTACGGCGCAGTTATCCAGATATTGAATGGCACTGCAAGTTTGGCGGCAAATGACGTGACGTATATCAGTGGAAAATTGGCATCAGATGGTTCAAATGCTGCAGCGACCGTCACTGTGAATATCAACGATTCATCCACAGCTTTTGGCTCTGTCAATATTTGTCCTGATGCAATTTTAGAATATGGGACAACAGCGTCAACGACATATTATTTAAAAGCAAAGGGTTTGAATGTATTAATAAACGGCTTATTCAAAGTGGGTTCAATTTCAACGCCCATGCCAGCATCATCTCAAGCCACGCTTGATTTAGGATGTGGCGCAAATAATCAATACAAATTGAATTGTTTTTATGGCAAATGTTCTATCGTCGGGGCTGATATGTCCTATTACAAAACGACATATAGTTCTGGTTCAGGAACGACAGGGAGTCCGCTCATCACCGCTAATTCAACTGGATGGGCGATAAACGACAAAGTCATAATATTGACAGACGATAGTGATGCAACCCACGTGGAAACAAAGTTTATTAAGACTATTTCTGGAACTCAAATCACACTGTCAGATACTGCCGGCGGCGCAGAGAGTGGTTTATCTTATACGCACGCCAGCGGCAACAGCATTTTGAATTTGACAAGGAATTGCCGAATTTTTAGCGGCAGTAATTCTTATTATACTGGATTTCAAACACTCGCCCCAGGGGTGGCGAATCAGACGGATATTGTTTTCAAAAATGTCCTTTTTGACCACGTTCAAATAGAGCCCCAGACCTTTTATAATTATACGCTTAATTTTGCTCTTGATTATTGCGTGTTTGATTCTGGTGCATACAGCATAAGATTAACCAGAAGTTCCTTCGCCGCTAATCAACTCTATGCAGATACTGTATGGAGTAATAATTTTTCCTATAACACTTCAGGAGCAGCGGACAATTTCAGGATTCAATATGGCTGTGACAAGAAAGTAACGCTTGATGGATGGTTTTTTGTAAAAACCACCAGCGGAATTTTATTGGAATCTCTGCCTACAGATATTTTGGTTGTTAAAAACACTGTCTTTTGTGGAATTAGTACTACTGCCGCTATCGTTTGCCAGAGTGGTGCTTATGCCAATTATATTTTCTTGGAGAACAACAGATATTTTGCTTGCAAATGGGGGATAGCTGCTTCTTACGGATTCCATAAGATTATTGAGCATAATAGTATTTATGGAAAGTCGGAAAGCGGAGCAGCGGCTGGAAATTCTACGGGGGATTTTTCTATTCCGACAGCGACAAAATCAGGACTCTTCTATAACGGCTATAATGTTGATTTCTCATCTTCAACATTTATAGACGGATTGACAGGGCTTTTTTCTGGGAAGAATGGAGGAATTTTTATTCATAGATTTGGGAAGACCGCCGGCAGAAGCAAGAGCTTTATGAATAATGGTTTTATTTCCGATCAAATAACGAATGGTCAGTCTTCTGCTTATGCCAAAGGGGGATCTGGAATATGGTTAAAATCACGATCTTTGATTCCAATGACGACAGCACAAAATTATTGAATCAAGAAACCATAAGTAATGCAAGCATTCCTTTGAATGATGGCGCTGGTGATGATTGGACTTATCAATATCAAGCAACTCCAGTGACACCTACTGATACAGGTTTTTGTAGGGTCTTGGTTGAAGTTGTAGATGGCTCAACGACCGGGGATATCTTGGTAGATAGTATTTCAAACACATAAAAAGATGAAATTCGGCGAATGTGAATATTGGTTTGATGGACTTCCATGCCCTGTAATAGCAGATACAGATACATTGGATTTAGGCGCTATTGAGCGTTGGCTTGATGGATTGCCGAGTCCTGTTTTGAAACAACAGACCAGCAGTGGAGCACAAGTTTATGAATATAACGGCAACATTAGTTTGTCTTTAATTCCGAGCGTCCAGGTTAATCGGATCATTACATCTGTTGGCAGTATATCATTATCTTTGACGCCCGGATCCACAATTAGCAGAATCACAATTTACGCAGGCGCGGTAGCACTATCCTTAACGCCAGGATCAACAGCCGGCCTTATAAAAGTTTTCGCGGGGAATATTTCAGTATCGTTAAGCCCAGGTAGTTTGGTGGCTCAGGAATTCGCCAGAACCGGAAACATCAGCTTAACCCTGACGCCATCGCACACGGTCGTCAAAACGAAAGTTATCACCGGGACCGTGTTGCTCTCCTTGATGCCAGGATCTGTGAGTTCTCACACAATGCCTTATGTCGGAGCTGTCTCATTGTCTTTAACTCCGTCCGCGGTTTCCAAGCATGAGATGGTTTTTAATGGGAATGTGGCGCTATCCTTAACGCCATCGCATACAGTTGTCAGATCTTATGCGCGAACCGGCAGTGTGAGTTTAACGTTTACGCCGAATTCACAATATCAACTGGGTGGAGCTTTTACATACAACGGAAACATTAGCTTGTCTTTAACTCCAAGCGCCCAAGTAAATAGGATCATCACAGCAGCTGGGAATGTGGCATTGTCTTTGTCTTCAGCCGCGGCCTACGGCAAGGGTTGGGGATACCTTGGCGTGATAACATTGTCTTTAACGCCGGCTTCGATTGCAAGACTTACAAAGGTCTTCATGGGTTCTATCTCCTTTTCTTTAATCCCGAATTCCCAAATTAAACGGATTTTCGTTGTTTCCGGTGATGTGGATCTCATTTTAACGCCGGAAGGGATCTATCTCTTAGACGTTGCCGGGTATACCTATGAGGGCAACATTGCTCTTGTTTTGGTTCCAGTTGGCGCGGTCGCGCGGCTGTGGACCCGGGAAGGGAATATTCTCTTAACCCTGGCGCCAAATTCAGAAGGAGGCTTGGCGTTACTGGAGCTGGTGAATTTGGGTAGTGGCATAGAAAAAACCATCTCCTTATCTTCACTCTTAGATTTTCCAGATGATACAGTACAAAGCCCTATAGCAAAAACTGTCTCCTTATCGTCAACCATTCGGGAGGACGCATGATTTTTAAAGGCGATATCGGCACAAAGATAATTCTCAATACCGGATCTGATCTTTCCACAGGGACCGTATTTAAGATCTATTACCATAAGCCGGATGGGACTACAGGATCGTGGACGGCGCAAAAAGAATCGGATAATTTGAGCATTTCATATACAACCTTGACCTTAAACGATTTGAACGTTGTTGGGACCTGGGTTCTGCAGTCGTATGTGGAGATCAGTGGTTGGAAAGGTTTCGGCGTATCGGTGAATTTGATCGTGGGAACTCCGGTCACGGAAATAGTTACACCGGCGGAAACGACCTATGACACGTCGCTTCAAGGTATGTTGAATGCCGTTGATCAGGCCATCGCCGCGATCTTGGCCGGAGGCGCAGTTCAATCCTATAGCATCGGAGGGCGAAACATTCAAAAAATGTCGCTGGC
>JACRLT010000035.1 GCA_016235185.1 Candidatus Omnitrophota bacterium | reverse complement strand
GTGCGCTATATTACCTACGAACCTTTTTTCCAAACGTAATCTTTGGGATTGGCTTAATGCGCCATTCCATGAAAAAAGCGATAAATCCGTTAACCAACACCAACTTTTGCTATCTTTTGGCTAATTTGGACAGCTATGATAATTCTTACATAGTTAAAATTCAGCATATTCGGACTTTACCTTTTCTCCCTCCCGCAAGTTTCGAATATTCCCTAACCAACAATAAACAGAAGGGGGATATTATGTACAAAAAATCTTTATCAGCTCTGCAAGAAAGAATCGAAACCAAGATACTATTTATTCGTGGAGCCAGGGTTATGTTGGATAGAGATCTGGCAAAGATTTATCGTGTAGAAACGAAACAATTAAAAAGAGCTGTCAGGAGAAATGTCGGCCGTTTTCCCGAAGATTTTATGTTTGAGTTATCCAGGGATGAGTATAGATCTTTAAGGTGCCAATTTGGCACCTTAAAGATAGGAGAACATTCAAAATATCTTCCGTATGCTTTTACCCAAGAGGGAGTAGCCATGCTTTCAAGCGTTTTGCATAGCGAGAGAGCTATCCAGGCCAACATACAAATTATGCGTGCTTTTGTAAAACTTAGAGAATTTATGGCGACACACGAAAATTTAAAAAAGAAAATTGAGGAAATGGAAAAGAAATATGATTATCAGTTCAAGATTGTTTTTGATGCTATAAAACAATTATTAGAGTCGCCAAAGCAAGAACCAAAGAAACGAATAGGGTTCCATTTGTAGCAGGGTTGGCTAGATATACTGGAATTTCTTTTCGTAGTTTAGCTCGACGCCATACGGGAAGTCGCGGTAGGGGTAGATAATGATCTCCGTTTTTGCGGGGACCTTAGAAAGAAGTATTTCGCGTACCCTGTTCTCAAAATCAGGGGAACGTTCACTGTTTAGTTTCATCTGAATTTCGATCCTCAATCCTGCCTTGCTGTTGGAGAGCTTAAAATTCCCGGTGATGTTGCAAGCCACAGCCCTGTCCGAATACAGTAGTTCCTTTAAGAACTCCGGCCTGAAGGTAAAACCGTCCTCTGTTGTGATCTTGTCCCTGCCCCAGACCGCTACAAGCGGCATGCGGATGCGCGGGACATAGTCGTCATAGCCGGAATTTTTGAGCGCGGTCTTAAGGTCTTCAAAGGAGATCTTAATGCCTTCGTCTTTTATGTTGTAGCGCACCAGCGGAATATTCGTGTCTGGCTCAAGATTAGTCAAAACAAGGTCGTTTAAGCCGTTGTCCTTTGGTTGTTCCTCCACAAAGACGCGCAGGGGATTATAGTGAAGGATAGCAGGAAAGTTGTCAGGGTCGCGGCCGATGAGTGTTTCTTTTAAGGCCCTGTCACGGGCAAGGAGCCGCCGTATGCGGATAAGCTCTTTTGTCTCATAAAATACATTAAGGCCGAATTCAGCCACGCCAAAAGAGGAGCCGATAAGGGCCTGGCACTGCGCATCGTCCGGGTTTATCCCTAAGATGTTGGCGAGATAACTTCGCAGGTTTTCGGGCAGTATCTCTTCGCCCAAGACCAGGTGGAGCTTGATCCTTTTCCAGTCTATCCCATCTTCTACGCCATCCTCGAGCACCTTTTTGACGAATGAATTTTCCCCGACCAGTATCACCTGGTCATAGCAATGCGCAAACGTCTTGATTATCCCTAAAACAATATCCGAGCGCACGCTTGTGTCTACGACCGTGACGCATGAGGCCTGGATCTTGACACCCATGGGCAGGCAATTGACAAGGATAGTTTTTTTCTCGCGTGTGTTAAAAATGTAATCCAGCATGAAATCTATTGTATCTTGGGACTTCTCTATTTCTTTTTGCGTATTTAAGCCGTAGGAAAAGCAGCCGCTGTGGCCCGAGCTGGATATTATCGTGCGGGTGTCCTTGATCTCACCTGAAAGGCATAATTTTTTGATCTCGAGGGAGTAGAGCTTAAAGGTGCTTTCTTTGTCGATGACAGGGACGTTTTTTTTGAAATCGTAGATCGTCTTTATGGCAGAAGGAGAGATGCTCTTTCCTTTTAAAAATTGCCTGTAGGCAGGGACCTTTGTGGCAGCCGCCTGAAATGCCTTAACGGCCTTTTTTTCAGAAAGGCTGTTTAGCATGGCAGGCTCAAGCGCAGCCATCATCTGGATCGTTAAATGCTTTTTTGCCCGTCGGAACATAGGTTTTAGGTTGAGGTTAAGGCTGCGGTTAAGGTAAAATTATTAAAAAAAGTATTTCAATTCAAAATAAAATAAATTATTGCTTCTTTCAAATTCGCTGCCGTGAGATTCAATAAAGGCCTGGGTGCCGCAAGCAATATCTAAGTCCTCTTTTATATTATAGCGCACTTCCGGGTTGACGAAAGCACTTTTGCCGGCAATATCATAGATGGACAGCAACTTGAATTTAAGAAGCGGCGTTATTTCATAGGTCAGCATAGAGCTCAAAAGGTGTTTTTTGATGGACAGCCTCCGGCGCTGCTCTATAATAGAATTTGTAAAAGCGCCCAAGTCGCCGTTTGCCGCTCCGTTATAGAAGTATTCGAGAATAACGGTAGCTTTTGAAAAAAAGCTGTAGTCTGCCCCTACGGAAAACCTTGGATATTTTTCTTTCCCTGCTTTTGTATAGCTGAATTCTCCCCGGAAGCCGGCATCTTTGATGTAGCCGTCAAAACCGATACCTGCCACTTTTTCTTTTTCGTGTTTTGCGGCCAGGATGAACGTATCGTACGTGCCTATTTTCTTGTAAAACCGCAGGCCGTAACTGTTTTTATCCTGGTTGCGTGCCGGGCCACAAAGGACGTTTATCCCGCTGAAATTTTCGCTAAATAACTCTATATTCAAGGCGTCAAAACCAATACGCTCGTCGGATTCGATATCTGATGGCAACGGTTGATTGAAGAGGTCCAAAGGCGAGTAAAAACGCATACGTCCCCAGTCGATCAGTTGTTTGCCGAATATGACCCGGCTGTGCGGCGATTCAAATTTTAAATAAGCGCGGTGCAAGAGGTGGCGTTCATAGATGTGGCCGGTGTCGGAGATGTTTTTGTCAGTATCCCACCACGAAAGGTTCCTTAGGTTTTTTTGGCGGATGAGGTTGAAATCCGACGTGCCGGAGAAGTCGTTCAATAGGAGTTCGTGGTCATATGTTAAGTTGGCTTCTATATTTTTTGTAAGCTTTGGCCTGAATTCAAGGCGCAGGCGCTGGAGCGCGTAATAAATTCCCTCCTCGGTGGATGTTGCCTTGGTGAAAGCGGTAAGGATCTTATAATAGCCTGAAATGACGTCTTTGACAGGGTTTGCATAAGCCGTTGTTGTGCAGAAGAAAAGCGTCAGCAGGGTGTATGTAAAGATCTTGCGCATGCTATATTATATGATTTTTCCGTCGTGTAACTGTATCAGGGTCTTTGCTTTTTCCATGACCATCTTGTCGTGGGTGGCGAAGATGAAGGTGATGCCTAAGTTTTGGCTCATCGTTTTCATTAGTTCAATGAGCTCGGCGCCGGTTTTGGAATCAAGGTTGGCTGTTGGTTCGTCAGCCAGCACTATTTTGGGCCTGCCGAGAATGGCCCGGACAACGGCTACCCTTTGTTGTTGTCCGGCGCTTAATTCAGAAGGTTTGCGGTTGGCCAGGTTATCCAGCCTAAGCTCTTTAAGGATCTGCAGTATTTCATTGCGCCGCCTGTTTTGCGGAACCCCTTGTAACAATGCCACATATTCGGCATTTTCAAGGGAGTTCAACGTCGGTATAAGGTTGTATGCCTGAAAGACAAAACCTATATTTTTTAAGCGCAGCTGGGCTGATTCCGTTGCCGTTAATGTTGAAAGAGGGGTATTTTCGATCATGACTTCGCCGCTTGTCGGCTTATCCAAAGCTCCTATGATATTTAAAAGAGTCGTTTTGCCTGATCCCGACGGGCCTGCTATAGCGGTGAAGTCGCCTTCTTCAATATTGAGATTGATGTTATCCAGGGCTTTGTACTGGATATTAGAATATTTTTCCGTGTAGACCTTGGATAAGTTGTTTATGGTTATGATGTATGGCCGTTGCATGGTTATATGTGCCTTATTGCCTCTATGGGCGAAAGACGAGAGGCTTTTTTTGCCGGGAAAATTGAAACGAGCATGCTCACCAGCAGTACTATCGCCGCGTACAGGCAGAAACTCATGGCATCCAGCCGCGGGTAGATGACAGAGCCTATATAAAAACTGTTTAACGCGCTTGAGATCGCCGAAAGGTTGATGCCTATCTTCCCAAAAAATATGACCAGGCCCAATCCTGCGACGGAGCCGATAAGGACGCCGAAAAGCCCCAGAAATAAAGATTCCATTGTTACCATCTTTGTTATTTGAGACGGTTTTGTCCCAAGCGCCAGCATAATACCGAACTCGCGTGTGCGTTCCAGGACGCCCATCAATACCGTATTTAATATCCCTGCCGCAACTACCAGAAGGACGATAAATAGGATGAGGCCGGTAAAGACCTGGTCAAACTGGAGCCATTGGTAGGTCATGGGAGATATCTCTTTCCAAGTCAAGACTTCGAATTTGTTGGTGTTGACTTTGGATTTAAGAATTTCTTTTATATCGTCGATCTTTTCCAGGGAATCGGCTTTTACTACGATCTCCGAGACTTTGTTGCCCATGACCAGAAGTTCCTGCGCGGCTTTGAGGGTGATAAGCGCAAGGCCTTTATCGATCTCCTCGGCCCCTGCCTCTACGATCCCGCAGACTTCGTAGGCTGCTGCTGCCATGCTTCCGTCTGCACCCTGGCTCATCAGGACGACCTTGTCTCCTGTGGCAACTTTAAGGTGGTCTGCCAGGCTGCGGCCGATCACGATCTTATCGTCATCGTCTTTTTCTAAAAATCTGCCTTGCCGGATCCGTTTGTGTAGGATGGAGATCTTAGTTTCTGCTGTCGGGTCTATGCCGAAAAGCATTATCCCGGAGGAGCTTTCAGGGGAAGAGGCCAGGGCAAAATCTTTGATTCTTGCTACGGCATAACGGATGCCGGGCGTGCTTTTGAAGGATGAGATAAGGGCCTCGGGGCCGGAGATGCTTTTTTCCAGGCCCATATTTTTCTGGAAACCTGCCTTATGTATCTGAATATGGCCGATAAGAAGGTCGGTGTAGTTTTCTACCATCTGCCGGTCTGCCCCGTCGATAAAGGATTTCAGGAAGATAAGGGAAGCCAGGCCTACGGCTACCGCCGCTATAGTGATAGAAGAGCGGTAAATGTTACGCGTTATGTTGCGCCAGCCTATTTTTGTAAAGGTATTCATCTGTTTGTTTTCAGATTTTGCAGGCTGAAGACAGCGTCTTCAATAGGCCCATTATAGACTACTTTGTCATCGACTTCAATCAAGGTGCGATTTCCTTTTTTGGCCTCGGAAACCATTTCCCAGACAGTCGGTATCATGCGGCCGGATATCTTTTTGACAGCTGAATAATCAAGCGTCTTGATAAGTTTGTTATTTTTTCCGTAAAATTCGTCGCGCACAGGGATAAAGTTTTCTTTCAATATGCGCATGACCCGTTTTTCCCATACAACTCCGGCCTTAGGGTTTGGTTTTAATTCGATGACATATACATCTTTACCGTCGATCTTCTCTTGCGCGATCAAGGTGTGGGTATAGTCGTTTATGATGCTCGATTCTTTGACAAGGTCATCATTGGCAAAGTCAGAGCCCATCCAGGGCTGGAGCATCATGGAGGGAGGGATCTTTATGGTGCGCTCGACCTGGGGCAGGTAATTCCACATCTCGTTGGCTATTCGAAGAGTGGTAGTGCCTTTTTCTTTGGCAGGGGATAAGATCCGGATGAACATCTTGTCGCGGCCCTTGCTATAAACATAGAGTTTCAAGTTTCTTTCCCAGTTAGGAGTGATGATGACCATGGAATAGGTCCCTTCCTGGGTATCCCCGCGCATCAGGTCATCGGAGTTTTTGACTATCTCTTTAGGTGATAGCTCTTGGCTAAAAGACGGCAAGCTAAAGCAAAAAAACAGGCAGGCTAAAAAAAAACAAGAAATGCCCTTTCTCATACAACCTATTATATTTCTTATGGATGAAATGTCAAGGTTGACGGATTACCGGCGATGTGATAGAGTTAAAAATCATGGAAGATAGATTAGTGTTCAGAAAGATCGATTCGCCTGAATCTCTGCAGGAGAGCTACCGCCTGCGTTTCCAGGTCTACTGCAAGGAGTGCAATTTTATCGAAGAGTCACAGTATCCGGGCGGCTATGAATCGGATGATTATGACCGGGATTCCTTGCATTTCGGAGCCTTGGGTAATGACGGAAGGTTGATCGGAGCAGTCCGGCTTATCCTGCCTTCCTGTGCCAAATTTCCCATTCAGGAGAGGTGTCCTTCTTTTAATTTTGATGATCTGAATATTTCGCGTATGGAGTGCGCGGAGATCTCCCGCCTGACCATCAGTAAGTCATGGCGCCAGCAGATAGATGCCAGGCCTACTAATTTTATCCTTCAAGTCAGCTATATCGCTTTGGGTTTGTGCCACCAAATGTACCGTGAGTGCAGGGCATTGGGTATCGATCATTGCCTGGCCTTAATGGAAAAACCGTTGTGGATGTTGTTAAAGATGCATGGTTTTCTTTTCTCTCCGATCGGCCCTGAAATCGATTATTTCGGCAAAGTGACGCCATATCTTATCGATATCCGCGATCTAGAAAAGAAAGGGTTATTCAAGGTCCCCTATGGAAGAGAAATTCGTATTCAGGAAGATCGATTCGCCTGAATCTCTGCAGGAGAGCTACCGCCTGCGTTTCCAGGTCTATTGCAAAGAGTGTAATTTTATCCGTGAGGAAGATTATCCTCAAGGATACGAGACGGATGAGCTCGACGCTCATTCGCTCCATTTCGGCGGGTTTGATACCGAAGGCCGGCTTATAGGAGCTGTCCGCCTGATCACGTCTTCCTGCGATAAATTCCCGATAGAAGAGCATTGTCCTAAGCTGGATGTTGACTGGGGCGTTGTTCGCAGGCAGGAGTGCGCAGAGATATCCAGGTTGACTATCAGCAAGGTCTATAGAAGAAGATCCAATGACGGCCTTTATTATGAACCGCAGGTAGCGGATATGACGGTGGAAGAAAAAGGGCAGCATTTCATGCGCCGTGTGCGGCCCATGGCCTTTGGCCTCTATCGTGCCATATACCAGGAATGCAAGCGTGTCGGTATCAATCATTGGTTTGCCCTTATGGAAAGGTCTTTATGGACGCTTTTGAAGATCCACGGTTTCGTTTTTAAACCAATAGGCCCGGAAGTCAATTTTTATGGCACTGTCGCGCCTTATCTCGCCGATATACCGGAACTCGAAAAAAGCGTTTATATGAAATTTCCGCAGTTTTTTGCCTACTTTATAGAAAGCCTGGAACCGGAATTACAGCCAAAGTTTTAACCTTATTTCGAGGTCCGACCTTGGCCCCGAACGGCAAGGTCGGACCTCGATGATAAAGATATGAATATCTTCCAAGCCTTTCAGGAAACCTGCCGCAAATATCCGGATAAAGTCTGCATAAAATTTAAAAAGCAGGAAAGTTACGAAGGCCTGACTTACGCGCAGTTATATAAACAGGTTTTTAGTATTCGTTGTCAGCTTATCAGGGCAGGCATCAGGCCAGGCCAGAGGGTGGCGCTTCTTTTGAGCAACAGCCCGCATTGGCCTGCTGCGTTTTTTGCCGCGATGTCCATCCAGGCGGTAGTAGTCCCCATAGATGTCCAACTTGCCCCGGAAGAGATCCATGATATTTTGGTCCATTCCGCATCCAGGATACTCTTGACTGAAGATAAGTTTGGTATCGCGCTGGGCGCCGTGCTGACGTGGGATATGGCGGTCAAGATACTTTTTGTCGATAGAGAGGAAGATCTTGTTAAGGATATAGGCCAGGAAGATATGGGCCGGCTTTCATCTTTTGGAGCGCACAAACTTGCCGCTTTATTCTATACATCAGGCACTACTAAAGAGCGCAAGGCTGTTATGCTGACACATCACAATCTTCTTTCCAATGTTGGATCCATCGACGAACTGGCTATTTTAAAAGAAGACGACATTATCATGTCGCTTTTACCCCTCCATCATACATATCCGTTCATGATCACGTGCCTGGTGCCGTTTCTAAAAGGGCTGTCTGTCTGTTATTTCCAGAGCATGGTGCACTATGAACTTTTTAATGCTATTCGGGAAAATAAGGTAAGTATTTTTGTGGGCGTGCCCCAGCTTTTCTCGCTTATAGAGCGTTCCGTCAGCGACCGTATAAAGAAATATGGTTTTTTTATCAAATTATCGACAAATGCGTTGGTCGACGTATGCAGGGGCTTATCCACGTTAACCGGGAGAAACGTCTGTAAAAAGGTTTTAAAAGGCATGCATGCGGCCCTGGGGGAAGATTTGCGCCTTATGACCAGCGGCGGCGCAAAACTTGATCCGGAAGTCGCGCGTAATTTTTCCCGCTGGGGTTTTAAAGTCATCGAGGGTTACGGGCTTACAGAGACTTCGCCCGTAGCTACTTTTACTTCTCTAAACAGGGCGCGTTTTACTTCCGTCGGGAAACCTGTCCCGGGTGTAGAGACAAAGATAATGTATCCCAATGGGGATGGTGTAGGCGAGGTCGCGGTCCGCGGGGCAAATGTTATGCTGGGGTATTACCGCGCCTTGGCGATAACTAGGCAGGTGATAAAAGACGGATGGTTTTTTACCGGGGATATCGGTTCTATTGACAAGGACGGGCTCCTGCATCTGACGGGGCGCAAAGACGAGCTGATCGTTTTGGCCTCGGGGAAAAAGATCAATCCTGAAGATATCGAGGGGCATTACCTCAAGAGCCCATATATCAAAGAAATGTGTATCTTGTTCGAAAAGGCCGCGGCAGATGCCGGCCACCTTGCCGCTGTTATTGTGCCCGACGAGGATTATTTAAAGGCCCATAAGCACGTCAATATCAATTTTAAGATCAAGTGGGAACTCGATGCGTATTCGCAGAAGCTGCCTCCTTATCAAAGGATAAAAGGTTTTGTCCTGACGAGCGAGGCGCTCCCGCGCACGCGCCTCGGAAAACTTATCCGCTACAAGGCCCAGTTCAGATATGTTGCAGGCGGAATTGGCCGCGAAGAGAAAAAAGTGTTACCGCAGGGGCTATCGCGTTTTGAGGAATTGGCTCTGGGGTATCTATCAAAGATATTGAAAAAAGATGTCTCGCTTGACGACCATCTGGAATTGGACCTGGGGTTGGATTCCCTCGGGCGAATAGAGCTATTGTCGGCATTGCAGGATCTTGTCAATGTCGGCATAGACGATTCTCTGGCCCTGGAATTATTTCAATCCAGGACTATCAGGGACCTTATCACAAAGGCAAGGCAGGCTCTGCCGGACAGCGCTTTTCTCGGGTTCGTCAAGACCGAAGAAACTGTTTTTTGGCCGCATGTGCTTCAAGAACTTCCGAGTGCTGAAAATATAAAAAAGCTCAAGCTTCATTTTGGTCTCTTCGAACGGGCCGTGACCTTCATTGAAGTCCTGTTCTTCAAGCTTTTCTTCAGGTCCGTTTTTTTGGTCAGCGTTGAAGGCAGGGAGAATATCCCAAAAGACGGGCCTTTTGTCATTGCGCCTAATCATGTGAGCTATCTGGATGCGTTTTATGTCCTATGCGCGTTGCCGCTGGGTTTGATCTTGAAGACTTATTTTGTAGGGTTTGGAGCTATTTTTAACCATCCTTTGATCGCCTGGAGCGCAAAATTTCACCGTCTTGTGCCGATAGATGCGGACCTGAATTTAGGGGAGACCCTTAAAATGTGTTCGTATATTATTCGCGAAGGCAAGGTGCTGGTATATTTTCCGGAAGGCCAGCGCTCTATTGACGGAAATTTGAAGGAATTCAGGAAAGGTGTCGGTATCCTTTTAAAGGAAACACAGGCAAAGGTCCTGCCTGTCTATATCAGTGGCGCATATAAGGCGTGGCCCAGGACCCGCGCGTTTCCCTTGCCTGCCAAGATAACTGTCAGGATAGGCAAGTGTCTGGACGCGGATGAGCTGAAGGTTTTGCCGGGAGAAGACCATTATTTGGGTATAGCCAACAGCCTGAAAGCCAAGGTCTCGGAGCTGGTAAAACTTTCTAACCCCATATAAACTAAGCACTTTTATTCTTCTTATAAACTTGACAAATAGCTTTTGATATGTTATATTTTAAATCCCTAATTTAGTACACCTAATTTAGTACACCTAACATTTCTTTAATGGCTTTATTAAGATTAAGGAAACTGGCCGGCGCAAAAGGGGCCTTTAGCATCTGGAAGGCCGTATTTGAGCTTATTGTTGCGAAGCCCATAATCCTGGTTCCCTTTTGTATATTGGCCGTTTTCGAGACCCTGGCACTCTGGTTCCTCTCCTGCAGCCCACACTTTCCAATAAATTATGTGATGGCCCCTCTGATCAAGAGCATCTGGAGGAGGATATATCTTCATTACCCCCTTATCTACGAACTCGTGCCGCGCGTGTTCTATTATGCCAAGATCATTATTGGTGTTCTTCTGGGCTCCGTAACAAGCGCTGCTGCGGTTTTGATAGTCGCGCGTTCAAAGGCAAAAGAGGAAGTAGATATCAAAAAAGTTTTTTTGTTTGTGCTCAAGCGCTACGTAACGCTTTTGCTCTTGTCGGTCATCCTTTTTGTGTCGGTACACTACCTGATGAAGCAGCCGCAGGTCCTGTTATTCAAGTATTTCCGCTCCTTCCCGAAATTTCTTTTTATCGGCCCGAAATTCTGGTTCAATGTCTTCTTGCCGGTTCTTACATTTATCCTTGCGATAGTGCTGCAGGGGATATTCGTTTATTCTGTTCCCTTTGTCATTATTAAAGGCAAGAAGCTTTTGGCAGCGCTACTGTCGGGTTTTGTGTTATTCGCTAGAAATTTGATCAAGACTCTTTTGGTGGTTTTAGTGCCCATGCTTTTATATATTCCTGTTACCATATTGCGCAACAATGCGGTTTTCCTGGCAGATAAGTTTGCGCCTGAAGTGATCATGGCCATTCTTTTCCTTGGTATTCTGGTAGGGACTGTCGTCGTAGATTGTCTTGTGACGGTTGCAACCACCATGATCTTCATAGAGGCAACTCATGAAAAGTAGATCGCGCTATTTTGTCCTGGCACTGATTATCTTGAGCCTTTCAGCCTGCGAAAGTAAAGTCTATAAGGCTGAACGTCAATTGTGGCGCGCGCATAAGCTTGCCAAAGCTATTTATCAAAATCCAAAAGGTACTCCGCCGTTCCAGTTCGCCCGCGCGCAGGATGCTTATCGCGCGATCATTAAAAAATATCCTGATACGATCTTTGCCATCCAATGCCAGTTCAGCATAGGCCATCTTTATCTGGTGAGGGGAGAGTTTGAAAATGCCAGGGCCGAGTATAAAAAATTGACCGTGGATTGCGGTAAAAAGGGCAGCCGTTGCCCTGATGCTGAATTTGCCATTGGTAATAGCTTCGAGTTGGAAGACAAATGGAACAGCGCCCTTGTCCATTACCGTAAAATAATGAAGTCCTACCCGTTATCTTCTAAGAGCCTTGACTTGCCTATTTATATCGTAGGCCACTACGCGCGCGCCAAGGATGAGGCGAACGTGAAGCTTTTTGTAGACGAGGCAATAGCCCATTATACGGACTTAAAGAGCAAAAGCCAGGCGGAGCAAGGCGATTATATATTACAGGGCCTTATTGCGCGTACATATATGGAAGCCGGTTATTGGCTGGATTCAATAGATTCCTTGAACAAGCTCATCCGCGATTATCCGAAGCAGAATGTAGTAGATGCTTATTTTTTGAAGGCCTTGGTCTACAATAATAAATTAAAGGATAAGGACAAGGCGAAAGTTGAGCTGCAGAATATCGTAACGCTGTATCCGAAATCCAAACTCGCCAAGCAGGCGGAAGGTTTTCTTAAAAAGCTCTAAAGGTGGGGGAGAATGACAAAGGTCGCGTTGTCAGAACTTCATAAGAATATTTTGAATGATACGCTGTCGCAATTGAAGCAGATCCTTGCGGCAGAGTCGGTTTCGCTTTTTCTGGTAGACAAGGACCAGCATGAACTGATCCTTAATTCTGTTTTTGACGAACATAAAGCCCAGTTTAAGGGCCTGCGACAGCGCATCGGAGAGGGCGTTGCCGGTTCAGTCGCGACCAAAGGCGAAGCTATACTGGTCAAGGACATAAAGACTGACCCGCGCTTTCTCAAAGAGCGCTTCCGTCATTACCACACCAATTCCTTTATTTGCGTTCCTATCGTAACGCGCGAAGGCCTTATCGGCATAATTAATATCTCCGACAAGCAAACCGGCGAGCCGTTTTCAGAAAGCGATTTCGGCGTTGCCTGTCTTTTTGCGCAGATGGCCTCGCATATCGTTGACAACGAGATCTCCATTATCAGCCTTAAGGAAGAAAATGAGATCTTAAGGCAAGAGAAGGCGCAGATAAAACAAGAGCGCGCGTTTTTGGAAAAATTTGCTTCTGTCGGTAAACTTGCCGGCGGTATAGTGCACGAGATAAACAATCCTTTGGATGCAGTCATGCGTTATACCAATCTTTTGATAGAGCGGGATATGGATCCGTCTGTTGCCAAGGAGTACTTAAACGAAATAAAGGTAGGGTTGACGCGCATAGTGAAGATCACCCGTTCTCTTCTGGAATTCTCCCAGCAATTGAACGATAACCGTTACCAGGAATATGGCAATGTCAATGATATCATCGAAGAGGCGTTGTCTCTTTTCAGGCATACGGTGTTTTTGGGCCACATCAAGATCGAAAAAAATTATTCGGATCTTCTGCCAAAGGTCGTAGACAAAGGGCTCTGCCGTGTTTTTTCAAATCTCATAAAAAATGCCTTTGACTCGATGCCTAACGGCGGCACGCTTAGGATCATGACTAAACAGGTTGACGGGCACATTGCCGTCTCTTTCAAGGATTCCGGATGCGGTATAGCGGATGATGTCCGCGATAAGATATTCACGCCATTTTTTACGACCAAGCCCATAGGCCACGGCATAGGTTTAGGTTTGCCGATCTGTTTTGAGGTCATCCAGCGCTATGAAGGTAAAATAGACGTTGAAACACAAGTAGGGGAAGGAACAGAATTTAAGGTTTACCTGCCTTTAAAATACACGCCTGTAGGAAAGTAGGTTTTCGTGTCCTCAAACGGTATACGTATCCTTGTTGTTGACGACGATTCGCTCGTGCGGCGTTCGCTTTGCGAAGTTCTGTTTTTTGAAGGGCATTCCTGCGCCAACACGAGCAACGGCCTCGAGGCTTTGAAGCTATTAAAAGAGACCCCTTTTGATATAGTCATCTCGGATATGAAGATGCCCGGGATGGAAGGCACGGAACTTTTGAAAAAGATAAAGGCTGATCATCCGCTGGTTTCAGTCATCATGGTTACCGGTTTCGGCTCA
The DNA here is from genome assembly GCA_016235185.1 of Candidatus Omnitrophota bacterium. Lineage (GTDB taxonomy): Bacteria > Omnitrophota > Gorgyraeia > Velamenicoccales > Velamenicoccaceae > UBA9636. The sequence continues at coordinate 23,420 of JACRLT010000035.1, read as the reverse complement.
ATAGAAAGCGCGGTAGCGGCTATGCGTGAGGGTGCGGTGGATTACATTACCAAGCCGATCATCGATGAGGAGATCAAGTTTATCATCAAGCGCATCGCAGATGAGCGCAATATCTTAGACGAGAACAAGTATCTTAAGGCTAAATTGTCTTCGACATCCCGCCAGCAGTGCCACGATATGATCGGCAAAAATTACAAGATGCAGAAGATATATGATCTTATAGATCTCATAGCCGAAACAAAGACTACCGTATTGATAACGGGGGAGAGCGGCACTGGAAAGCGCCTGGTGGCGCATGCGATCCATGATTCAAGCCCGGATCCCGCAGATAGGCCGTTTGTAGAAGTCAGCTGCGGCGCATTGCCTGAAACATTGCTGGAAAGCGAGCTCTTCGGCCATGTCAAGGGCGCTTTCACGGGCGCTATCAAAGACAGGGTCGGGCGTTTTGAATCCGCCGAGGGCGGAACGATCTTCCTTGACGAGATAGATGCCTTCACTCCGGCTTTACAGGTGAAGCTATTGCGGGTCTTGCAGGACGGTGAATATGAACGTGTCGGAGAGACAAAGACCAGGAAGGCAAGCGTGCGCATTATCACTGCTACCAACCAGGACCTGCAGGCCCTGATATGCCAGGGAAAGTTCCGTAACGACCTTTATTACCGCCTCAATATCATTTCCGTAGCTATCCCGCCGTTGCGGGACCGCAAGGATGACATTCCGCTTTTGGTAGAACATTTCATCGAGAAGCACGCCGGGCAATTAAACAAGCAGATCCACGGTATTAGCGACGATGCTGTTGCGCGCCTGATGGATCATGACTGGCCCGGTAATGTCCGGGAATTGGAGAATGCCATCGAACGCGCCTGTGTCCTGGCCAAGGGCTCGCTCTTAGGGATAGGTGACATGCCGGATAATATTGTTGAGAGCCATGCCGCAAGCCAAGCATCTTCGGAAGCCGCCGGAGTCGAAAATAACGGCGCCAGCCTCAAAGACGCGCTTAAAGACCCCGAGAAGAAGATCATTTTAGACGCGCTCCAGAAGTGCGGCGGTAATAAAAAGGAAGCCTCTAAATTACTGGGCATCAATCGCACTACGCTCTATAAAAAATTAAGCCAATATGGCATCGCACTGAACAACGCAAAAGCATGAACCATAACGGGAATAATAATTATAAAGTCACTTTGACCGATCTCATCGGTGTGGCTGAACTCCAGGAGATGCAAAGCAGTTTTGCCGAAGTAGCCAATGTCTCTCTAAGGATAGTTGATACAAAAGGCGGTCCTGTGACAGAGACGAGCAATGCGCCTTCATTGTGCGTCGAGGGCATGAGGGATAATACCGTTCGTGAAAAGCTTTGTCAGAAGTGCCTGCCTTTATTTTTAGGGGGCAAGGGCAATATCGATGATGACTTTAGTTTTGAATGTATGCCGGGCCTAAGGAGTTATCTGGTGCCGTTAAAGATCGTCATGTCCGATATAAAATCTCTCATCGTAGGCTATATGGTCGTCGGTCCGGTTATTTTTATAAAGCGAAAGACAAAAGAAGAATTTGAGGCAATAGCTTTTGAGACAGGGCTTGATCCTTATCAGCTTTGGAATCTCGTCCTGGAGTTAAGGGTTTTTTCGTATCATGGCATACGCTCGCTCTTGGATATGATCGAAAATCTGACCAGCCATATCCTGACTTTGGCCTATAGCAAGTTGACGATGCAGAAGAAGATCTCTTGCTTCAAAGTTTCGCAAGAGGAAGGTTTTAAAGCCCTGCCCACAGATGAGTTCTTAGAGCTTTTCCTTGATTTGATCATAGATATAACCAGCGGGAGCGTCGGTTCTGTCATGCTGTTGGATGACAAGAAAAAAGAACTGGTGATCAAGGCCGCACATGGCCTGCCTGCGGAAGTTGTGGCCGGTCCCACTTTGAAACTGGGGGACGGGATCGCCGGATTGGCGGCCCAGACTAAAAAATCATTCTTGATAAATCAGGATGCGGCCGACAGTGATATTTGCGGCAGGTTGAAAAGGCCCCAGCTTTTTTCCTCGATGATCGTTCCTATCAAATGCCGCGAAGATGTCTGCGGAGTGGTTAACATATCTTCCGATACAAGTGCCCCCATAAGATTTGACGAATCCAGCCTCGCCTTTGTGACCAAAGCCGCCGGGCTTGCCGGCATGGCTTTGGCGCGTATTAGAAGCTAGCCGATATCCGATAACCCCACTAAAAGCAGAATAACTTTTTTTTCAGTAACGCAATATCCCTATTTGCAGACAACATAATTGTATTGGGGTCCTGGTTTGGTTAGCTTTTTCGCACTGCAAGTCTCTGTTCGCAGATGGTATTTTTTGTCCCGTGGAATTCGATGAATTCCCGGGACAAAAAACTTCGTCGGCAAACAGGTATACCGCAGTGCAATAAAGACCTTTGGCGTGAAGAAACCAACCTGAGCAAAGAAAATGCTAAAAGCGACTATACTCCTGGTTTGCGAACAGGGGCGTTGCTATGGTTATCGACTATAGACTGGTTTTTTTGCGTTGAGACGTCGGAGGGATATTCATGCCTTCGCGGTATTTGGCGACGGTACGCCGTGCGATGGGTATTTTTTCCGATTCTTTGATGAGACAAGCGATTTCGTGGTCTTTCAGCGGCTTTGTCTTATCTTCTGCTTCTACCAGTTCCTGGATCTTTGACTTGATGCGTTGGGCAGCTATTTCTTCACCTTCTGAAGTCTTTAGGCTGAAAGAGAAGAGGTCTTTGAGCGTGAATATGCCGGACGGCGCCTGGACATATTTGTTGGAGACAACGCGAGAGACAGTGGATTCGTGCAGGCCGGCTTTTTGGGCAACCTCTTTTAAGCTTAGCGGCACCAGTTTTTCTATCCCCTCCAATAAGGCCTCTTTCTGGGTCTCGGCTATCAAAGAGACGACTTTTGACAGAGTATTTTTGCGGCTCTCAATGGCTCGGATGAGATTGTTGGCGCGCAAGATCCGTTCACGGATAAACTCTTTTGTTTGGTCGTTGACTTTTTCAGATTTGAGCATGCTTCTGTATAAAGGATTGATGCGGATTACGGGGATGACGTCGTCTTTTATGGAGACCAGGAGTTCGTTGCCTTTTTCTTCTATTATGATGTCAGGAATGACGTATGCGACCTCGTCGTAGTTAAAGCTGCGGCCGGGTTTAGGTTCCAGGCTGTGGATCTTCGCAATGCTCTGCGAAAGTTCTTCCTGCGAACACTTGAGTTTTTTACATAATCTGTTTAAGTCTTTGCCTGCCAATTCGGGCAGGTAGTTTTCAACGAGGCTATAGGCGAGTTTGTTTTTTTCGCGGTTTTTTTTAAGCTGGATCAGAAGGCATTCTTTGAGGTCTCGCGCACCTACGCCTTGCGGGTCGAATGTCTGGATGAGTTCTAACGCCTGTAGCATGTCTTTTTCGTTTACACCCGCTTCTTGAGCCAGCGCGCTTATGTCTTGACGCAAGTAACCGTTTTCATCTATTTGTTGTATGATTATGGCTCCGAGCCTGGCCTCTTCGTCGTCCTTGGCATTTATCCTTAATTGTTTGAGGAGGGTTTCTGCAAGGCTGTCTTTTTTCCCGGGGAGGGAATTTTCGAAACTGTCGAATTCTTTTAGCGGGGTCCCCTTATTGAAATTCGAGCGGTCTTCGTCTTCGCGCATCCTTTGCTCCAAAGGTTCCGGCGCAGCGGCAGATGCGGCTGGCGCCTGCATTTCTTCTATGACAGGGTTTTCAGCCAGCTCTGTTTCAACCGTTTCTTTTAATTCGAGCAGGGGCAATTCCAGGATCTCAACTGATTGCCTTAACCCTTGAGTGAAAACCGGCTTTTGCCGCTGTTCTATTTTTTGCCTGAATGCCATAGTCATATTATAACATACAGTGGTTATTTTTCAGCTTGCTTTCACGGGATTTAACAGGTAAAATAAGTTTTAATTCAGTCAGTGGCACGTATAAGATAAGATTGGGGAGGGCGTAATAATGGTGCGGTACGTACTGATTTGCGTATTTTTGGCTGTTGGTTTTGTTCAACCTTTATCAGCGCAGGAGGAACCTGTGGGCAAGGAGTCGGTAGTCGTCCTGGAGACAAACCAGGGAAATGTAGAATTAAAACTTTTTCCTCAAGTGGCGCCCAAGGCATGTGAAAATTTTATAGGCTTGGTTAAAAAAGGTTACTACGATGGAACGGTCTTTCATCGTGTTATAAAGGGCTTTATGATCCAAGGTGGCGACCCTACGGCAACCGGTTCCGGCGGCGAGTCGATATTCGGCTCATCCTTTGATGACGAAGTCAGGCCGGACGTGCAGTTTAACAGGGCTGGTATCCTGGCCATGGCTAACGCCGGCCCGGGCACTAATGGCAGCCAATTTTTTATAACAGTCGCGGCGACACCGTGGTTGAATATGCATCATACGATCTTCGGCGAAGTTGTCAGCGGGTATGATGTAGTTGAAAAGATCGAAGCTGCTCAAACCGGGGCAAATGATAAGCCTGTCAAAGAGCAGAAGATCATCAAGGCCAGTATCAAGTGAAAAACCCAATATAGGCAAAAAGAGGAATTGAGGCCTACTCCTTGCCTGAACATCACAAAAATCTCTACGATATTTTTGCGATAGGCTTCGGAGTTGATTTTGTAAGGTAAAAAACCGGTATAGGGCAAAATCAAGGAGGTCGTATGTGTCCAGGGATGCATTTTTCGATGCAGCAGAATTTGTATCTATTGTTCACTATTAAGATCATTTTTGTCCTCATGCTTTTTACGTGCCTTTTGGTGATGTTGGTGCGCCAGCGCGTGATGATCAAGATTCTAAAGGAGATCAGAGATAAGAAGTAATATGGATTATTACACAAGTTTTAAGAAGTATCTTAGAATCAGGTATTTGTGAACTTTAACCGCAAGGCGTGGTGCAACGCCTTGCGGTTTTTCTTAACATATTGCACCATAAGGGGAGGAAAAAGATGGCAAGAGGTAAAGTGAAGTGGTTCAATAATCAAAAGGGGTACGGTTTTATCAGTACAGATGAAGGCAAAGACATATTCGTCCATCATACCGCGATCCAGGGCGAGGGTTATCGTTCCCTGGAGGAAGGGCAGGCGGTCGAATTTGAGATCACCCAGGGCCCAAAGGGCGAGCAGGCTACGAACGTAGTCAAGGCCTAGTTAAAAATCGCTCCCCGCACTTATGATGTAATGGTCTCGTTGTAAGTGCGGGGTTTTGTTTCACAAGGACACATTTATGATAAATATCAAAGATAAACAAGAGCGTGCGAACGCCTTAAAGACTTTTTTTATCGGCGGCACTTTTATTATGTGTATCTGGATAGGTTTTCCTTATCTCATCCATAAGTTCGTGGACTCGTATTTGGTTTTTTTAGGCGCAAAGCCGGTCCGCTGGCTGGGCGCCATCCTCAATTGCCTTGGGTATGCCTTGGCTGTCTGGTGCGTCATGCTTTTTATCAAAGAGGGCAAGGGCACGCCGCTTCCTTTTGCCCATCCGAAAAAACTTGTCATCAAGGGGCCTTATAGATTTGTGCGCAATCCCATGGTATTAGGGACGGTTTTGTTTCTTTTTGGTAATTCCGTCTTATTGGGTTCTGTCGGTATTTTTATCTATGCCGTTATTATTTTTATTATCATGCATCTTTTTGTACTTATTGAAGAGGGGGCGCTTACGCGGCGCTTCGGTGACGAGTACGTTTCTTACCTCCAAAAGACACCACGCTGGTTGCCTAAGTTTTAACATCATGTCTGATTTTCTGATCAAGCTGGCCCAAAATCCCCAAGAGGTGGAATCAGCGCAGCGCCTGCGCTACGAGGTCTTTAATCTCGAGTTAAAAAAAGGCCTTGCGGCCGCGCATGAGGATGGCCTGGACCGTGACGAGTATGACCCTATTTGCGATCATGTGCTGATCATTGATAAGGAAAAAGGCCTTACTATCGGGACCTACAGGCTCTTGTTACGTTCACGCCTGGAAGCCGGCGGCCGATTTTATTCAGAAAATGAGTTTGACCCAAGCAATATTAAAAAGGTTAAGGGCGAGATCTTAGAGATGGGGCGTTCCTGTGTGCATAAAGATTACCGCAGCAATTCCATACTCCATTTATTATGGCAGAGGATATTGGCATATGTGGAGGATTATCGCGTATGCTACATAATCGGTTGTCCAAGCCTTTATACGATGGACCCATCTGAAATATCAAGCGTTTATACGCTCATGAAGAAGGACCATTTCGCTCCTTCGGAATTAAGGGTTTATCCCAGGGAAAGCGCCCGTGTGCCCGGGTTATCAGACAGGGTTTCTCTGGTTGGAGAGGAGAGAAAAGTCCTATTAAAATTGCCGTCGCTGGTCCGGTCCTATATAAAAATAGGGGCCTTTGTCTGCGGCGAGCCGGCATTAGACCCAGAGTTTGGTACCGCTGATTTTTTCATGCTTTTGGAAGTTAGCCGAATAGCTGACAGTTACTTGAGGCGTTTCCGCGTCCACAATGTGCCTTTGCGATGAAATTATGCTGTTCGGCTTTACTGCGGATCATAAGATGCCTGGTTAAATCTATAGCCATAGTTATTTGTTTCTTGTTCTATTTTTTTACTGTCCTCTGCGTTTCCGCCGCCTTTATTTTTTTAAAACCCGTTGCCAAAAGGCGGCTTTCGGCCCGCCTTATCCATCTTTTCAATCTTTGCCTTATCAGGATCATTAATATCCGCATTAAGACCAAGAGTGTCAGCCCTCGGGGTCCCAAACTCGACAAGGGGATGTTTATCGTAAGTAACCATTCAAGCTATGTCGATGGATTTGTATTGGGTGCGCTGTTCCCTATTATTTATGTAAGCAAGAGCGAATTAAAAGATTGGCCTTTGATCGGCTTGATGAGCGATTTTTCCGGCACACTTTATATAGACCGTAACAGAAAAAATCATATATCCGAATACATCGGCACCATAGCAGATACGTTAAATGGCGGCGTTAATGTGCTTTTTTTCCCTGAAGGGACATCTTCGGACGGAGAAAGCCTTTTGCCTTTTAAAACGGCTTTTTTTGAAGCACCGCTCGCCGCAGGCGCGCCTGTTGTTCCGGTAAGCATTGTTTATGTTTCTATTGACGGGGAGCCGGTAAACAAACAAAACAGGGACAGGATCTACTGGTATGGCGATATGACATTCGCCGATCATCTTGTCAGGCTTTTGTCCTGCTCGGCGCTTGACGTCGAGGTCGGGATCCATCCTGTTATCAGCCCGGAAACTGAAGGCGACCGCGGCGGCTTACGTAAGCGAGTTTGTGAATTGGCATATGAAGCAGTGCAGGGAGGCATATGGCCACATCGCGCTTAGATGACCGTAGTTTGATGCCTCTTTTCCATCTTGCGTGCCGAGAGGGACAGATATTCGACATTTTAGAATTTAAGAGGAAGAAAAATCTCGTCATTTTTTTTGTTAGCCTTCCCGATGCCGCATTCCTGTTAAAAGCCGAAGATGCATACGCAAGATTGAAAGAGCAGAACGCCGAGATGTCTGTTGTCTGCCCTTTGCCTTTAACGGAGATCGAGTCGTTCTACAGGAAAAACAGGCTTTCTTATTGTATTTTGTCCGATGAGAAAAGAGAAGTTTTTGCAAAATTCCTCTCTTTTGAAAAGGGTGAAGAAATAGCAGCGCTTTTTATAACTGACAGGTTCGGCGAGATATTTTTCCAGTACACCGCAAAAGAGGTCTCCGACATGCCTTCTTTCGATGATATCGTAAAATCGCTTGTTTTTATCGAAAGCCAGTGTCCGGAGTGCGGAGGAGGCCTTTAGAGATGGAACAAGAGAAAGTGTCCCTATCTGCTGTTGTTAAGGCCAAAGGGTTGACAAAGGCCTTCCGGGATTGTCTTGCCGTAGACGCAATAGATTTTTCTGTTTTTAAAGAAGAGTGTTTCGGGTTCCTGGGCCCGAATGGCGCCGGCAAGACGACCACTGTGCGTATGGTATCTTGTTTTATTGAGCCTAGTTCAGGGTACCTGGAGGTTTTGGGCCGAGAGGCCCAAAAAGAGCCGCGCCTTATTAAGGCTCGCATAGGCGTCTGCCAGCAAGAGAATAATCTAGACCCTGATCTGACCGTTGAAGACAATCTGCGCGTCTTTGCGCGTTACTTTGATATCGTGGGTAAAGATGCAAAGGCGCGCTGCGAAGAACTCCTGCACTTTGTGGGATTATACCAAAAAAGAAAGAGCGCCATTGACGAGCTCTCCGGAGGCATGAAGAGGCGCCTTATGATAGCCAGGTCCCTTGTTAATTCGCCCGATCTTTTGATATTGGATGAGCCGACAACGGGCCTTGACCCTCAAGCCAGGCACCAGGTCTGGGAGAGCGTAATGCGCTTGAAAAAAGAAGGCACTACCGTAGTTTTGACCACGCATTACATGGATGAAGCAGCGCATTTATGCGACCGCATCGTTATCATGGACAAGGGGAAGATCATTGTTTCCGGCTCTCCGAAAGAGCTTATACGCCAGGCTGTGACTTCGCATGTTATCGAGATATATTCCGGCAGCCCCGGCATCGAAGGTTATCTTAAGGACAAAGGCCTGGCCTATGAAAAAACCCTTACGCATTTCTTTGTCTATAGCCAGCATGGGCCGCAGGCCTTTGAGGAAATTTCGAGTAAGTTTGGCCACGGGATCTCTACCTTGCGCATGGCGAATCTGGAAGATGTGTTCCTTAAGTTGACAGGCAGAGAACTAAGAGAATAGAAAGGCGAGGTCCGACCTCGGCCCCGATTGTCGAGGTCGGACCTCGAGAAGAATGGATAATATTTTAAGGAATATAAGTTGGAGAGCGTGGCGTGTATGGCAGAGGAACTTCGACGTGTACCTGGCGACGTGGAAGGTGAATTTTATCCCGCCTTTATTGGAGCCTCTCTTGTACTTGTTGGCTTTCGGCTGGGGTCTAGGGGGTTTGGTCCCTGATATTACCTACGCGGGCAGGCCTGTATCGTACTTAGAGTTTATAGCCCCCGGCCTTATAGCTACTGCAGTCATGAACCACGGTTTTTTTGAAACGACCTATGCTTCTTTTGTGCGCATGTATTTTCAGAAGACCTACGACGCTATACTGTCGACACCGCTTGTGCTCGAAGACGTGGTCTTTGGCGAGATCGTCTGGGGAGCTACAAAAGCGTTTTTTGCCGGCACTATCATGTTCGTTGTAGTGGGGTTTTTCGGCTTATTGAGCCTGCCGCAAGCCTTATTGATACTTCCTATTTCATTTTTTGCCGGGATGGCTTTTAGCGCCCTTGGGATGTGTTTTACGGCCATGGTTAAAAATATCGAGATGTTTAATTTTCCGGTTTTTTTATTTGTCACGCCCATGTTCCTTTTTAGCGGTGTATTTTTTCCTTTGTCCGGATTGCCGCAATGGGCTCAAACGGTGGCCTGGTGCCTGCCGTTGACATTCCTGGTTTCAAGCACCCGCGCCCTTGCTGCAGGGAGCATGCCTTTGAGTATTTTAAAAGACACGATCGTTTTTATCCTGATCGCTTTTTTCTGCGCTTTTGCCGCTATCGCAATGATGAAAAAGAGGCTGTTAAAATGAACATTCCCGCATTTCCTGATATGAGGCCGTTGGCATTAGGCGACAAGGGAATATTTGAACGGCTTTTTAAACAGCATCCGCCGGAGATATCAGAGTTCACCTTTACCAATCTTTTTGCATGGAAACAGGCGTATAAGTTTTGCCTTTGCCGCTTCAATGATTGCATACTGGCCGTGTCTGTAAAAGACGGCCAGCCTCTGGATATATTTGATCCCGTTGGTGAGCCATCTAAAAAAAAGAAGGCCATCTTAGATGTTTTTGCTTTAAGGGGAAGAAATGCGAGGTTTGTGCGCGTGCCCGAACATACTGCAAAGTTATTTGCGGATGAAGCAGCGGTGCGCCTGGAAGAGGACAAGAACAATTTTGATTATGTTTATCTGACGCGCGACCTCGCTGAATTGAAAGGCGAGGCCTTTGACGCCAAGAGGAATTTTATCAAACGTTTTAAGGAAAATAATTCTTTTGAATATAAAAAAATAACCAGGGCTAATGTCGGGGCATGTTTATCTTTTGAGGAGGAGTGGTGTCTGGCCAAGGATTGCCAGCGGGCTGAAGGCCTTATAGCCGAAAGAGAAGCCGTCAGGCAGATGCTTTGGAACAGGGATGAGTTAGGGATAACAGGCGGCATGATTGAGATAAACGGCAAAGTGGAGGCAGTAACTTTAGGCGAGGAACTAAACCCTGATACATTCGTCGTGCATGTAGAGAAGGCGAACGGCAAGCACATAGGCATTTATCAGGCGATCAACCAGATCTTCATAAGTAACGAAGCCGGGCGCTACACCTATGTTAACCGCGAACAGGACCTGGGTGTGCCGGGCCTGCGCCAGGCCAAAGAATCCTACCACCCGCACCATATGGTGAAGAAATATAGTTTAGTCTATAGTCTATAGACGATGGCTGATAGTAAAATATTTTTTACTATTGACCATAGACTATCGACTATTGTCTTTTAATGCGTTATAATAATCTCATGAATATTGCGATGATATTATCGGGTGTGATCTTAGGTGCGGCGATCGTTTTTCTTTTCCTATGGCTGAAAAACAGCTTATCGTGTAAGGCCGAAGAGAGAAAGGATAAAGACCTTCAGGATATCGTTGAGAAGCTCAAAGGCATATTTGCGACGTTGTCTCTAGATGCACTCTCGAAAAACAGCGAAGAGTTCCTGAAATTGGCCCACCAGAAACTGGAGGCCTCAACGTCTTTGGGCGAGAAAGACCTTGAAGGTAAAAAGAAGCTTATTGACCAGACGTTCGGCGATATGAAGGTAGAGCTGGCCAAGGTCGAAGATCTGATGAAGGCCTTGGAAAAAGACAGGGAGCACAAATTCGCCCAGCTTTCAACAAACCTGGAACTAATGACCAAAGAAGTCTCGGAGTTGCAGGAGACAACAGGCCACTTGAAGACCGCCTTGGCGAGCACAAAGACCCGCGGCCAGTGGGGCGAGCGGATGGCGGAAGATGTTTTGCGGCTCGCCGGTTTTATTGAGGGCATTAACTACGCCAAGCAGAAGGCGCAAGGGGCTGGCAGGCCTGATTATACGTTTTTTCTGCCGCAAGGCCTCAAGGTCAATATGGATGTTAAGTTCCCCTTAGATAACTATTTGAGATTTTTTGACGCCAGCTCCGATACTGAAAAAGAAAATTACAAAAGTCAGTTCCTGCGCGACGTAAAACTGCGTATCAAGGAAGTAACCTCCCGCGATTATATCGACCCCGAGCAGAAGACCGTTGATTATGTGATAGTTTTTATCCCCAACGAGCAGGTGTATGCGTTTATAAATCAGGCTGACCGGGCTATCTTAGACGAGGCCATGCGCCACAAAGTGATCTTTTGTTCGCCGTTGACGTTGTATGCCATCTTGGCTGTGATCCGCCAGGCAATGGATAATTTCAGCCTGGAACGCACTGCGCATAAGATATTGGACGTATTGGGCGCTTTCGAAAAACAATATCAGGCCTTTTGCGCTTCGCTTGAAAAGATGGGCGAGAAGATAGACGACGCAAGGAAAGAATACGATTCCCTCATTACTACCCGCAAGAACCAATTAGACCGGCAATTGAAAAAGGTCGAAGATCTGCGCCAGGAAAAAGGGCTGGCCCTGGAAGATATGAGCCAGGAAGCATAAGGATTAGACGCAAAAGCCCCGTACCGAAGGCGAAACTTGTCAAGCAGCTGCTATGCTAGTAGACATTAAAGTCATCCCTAAATCATCCCGTAACATGATTAAAGTTGAGGCTGGTCGTTTAAAAGTCTATTTAACCGTTGCCCCTGAAAAAGGAAAGGCTAACCAGGCTCTGGTGGAGTTAGTCGCCGAATATTACAAGGTTAAAAAACACCAGGTGCGCATTGTTAAGGGGGCGCACTCCGCACTCAAAGTCGTTTCCGTTGAAAAATAAAATATGTCCCAGTCGCTGATCCTAAAAAAACAAGATGGTTTTTATGAACTTTGTATTTTTGAAAAGTATGGCGTCCGCGCTGTCTTTACTGCGAGAAAGTACGACATGGGGTTTGAGCATAGGGCGTCGAAGGATACTGGAGACAGGAAAAATGTTTATCCAAGGCTGGATATTAATTGGCGCAATATGGTTTGTCCTTCCCAGGTCCACGGGGATAAAGTTTTTGTAGCACAAAAGAAAGACCGAGGCCGCGGTGTTTTTAAGCGCTCGAACGCTATAGCGGACACCGATGCATTGATCACATCACAAACCAATGTCCCAATAGCCATTTTGACTGCGGATTGCCTTCCTGTTTTCATTCTTGATCCGGAACATCGATGTATTGCTTTAATCCACGCTGGTTGGAGGGGGGTCCACCAGCGTCTTATAAGCCTGACGATAGCTAAGATGCGCCAGAGATTCGGTTTGAGGCCGGATCGTATTTTGGTGGCAATGGGCCCGGCTATACGGCAGTGTTGTTATGAGGTGGGCAAGGATTTTAAGAAAAAGTTTGCATCGGGAGTTTTTGGGCACAGCGGCGGCAAACTTTATTTCGATATAGCAGAAGCGGCTTGCCGGGAGTTGGAAAGATCAGGCGTAAGGCACGAGCAGATCTACGATACAAACATCTGCACTTCATGCGCCAACCACGAATTTTTCTCCTATCGCAGAGAAGGCGAAAATGCCGGCCGCAGCATGTCAGTGATGGAAATCCTGTAGCTTTTGAACCCGGGGTCGGCGACGATGGCCACATGCTGGAAGCAACGATTTGTTTTATTGCCATGTCTTGAGCGCGAGATAGATCCGTGATATAATATATAAAATTAAAGAGGCGGCTATCCCGATTCGTAATATATGTCAAAATTTTCTTTAGATAATTTTGACACACTCATCGGGATTAATTTTGTAGGGGAAAAATACCTACTAATATACAAAATTAAGGAGGCGATATGGCAAAGATCAAAGTTTATTCTACGCCAACATGCCCCTACTGTATCAGGGTTAAAAATTACCTGAAAGAAAAGAATATCTTATTTGAAAACATTGATGTTTCCGTAGACGAAGCCGGGTTGGCCGAGATGATTAGGGTCTCCGGCCAGATGGGCGTGCCGGTTATTTCGATAGACGGCGATGTTATGGTGGGTTTTGACCAAGAGAAAATAGACAGTAAGCTAGGGCTTGGCTGATGTACGAGCTTATCATAGTCGGGGCCGGGCCCGCGGGCATAACTGCTGCGGTGTATGCGGCCAGAAAAAAAATAGATTTTCTGCTTGTGACCCAGGATGTCGGGGGCCAGACGTTACTAAGCTCCGATGTCGAGAATTATACGGGATATCAGTTCATTACAGGCCCGGAGCTTGTAGCAAAATTTGAAGAGCATCTTAAGCAGTTTAACGTCGGGCTCAAGAAAGACGAGCCAGTTGAGCGGATACTGCAGGCGAAAGAAGGTCATTTTGTTGTTGAAACAAAAAAGGCTGCTTATTCTGCGAAAACTGTCATAGTGGCGTCCGGCCGAAGGCCGCGTTGGCTTGATGTCAAAGGCGAGGAACCTTTAAGGAACAAGGGCGTCAGTTATTGCGCGACGTGCGACGGCCCGCTGTTTTCCAAAAAAAACGTTGTGGTAATAGGTGGGGCTAACTCCGCTTTGGATGCGACTTTGCAGTTGATCCATATCGCCTCTTACGTGTACCTGATCAATATCAATCCGGAGTTGGGCGGCGATCCGATCATGCGCGATAAAGTCCAGGCAGCCAAAAATGTCAAAGTCTTCAACAGCGCAGTGACTAAAGAGATATTTGGTGCGCAATTTGTGGAAGGTATTAAATTTGAGCAGAACGGCGTTGCCAATGAGCTTAAGGTCCAGGGTGTTTTTGTTGAGATCGGCTCTATTCCGAATTCGAATATTGTCGATTTCGTCGCAAAAAATAATAATGGCGAGATCATCGTAGATAATCTCAACCGTACAAATATGCCGGGTATTTTTGCTGCGGGTGATGTAACTGATGTCCCGGAGAAGCAGATCATCGTAGCCGCCGGAGAAGGTGCTAAATCGGTTTTAGGTGTAAGCCGCTACTTGTATCAGTCGGGGTCTTAAGATGAGCTATTGTGTCGTCCTGATCACAGCGCCCAAAGGTAAAGAGCCGCCAACCTTAGCGAAAATGCTTTTAGAAAAAAAACTTTGCGCATGTGTCAACATCATTAAAGGAATAGATTCTTTTTTCTGGTGGCAGGGAAAATTAGATACGGCTAAAGAATCCCTGTTAATCGTAAAGACCAGGCGCGGCATCTTGAAACAGTTGATAAAAGCGGTAAAGCACGCTCACAGCTATGAGGTCTGCGAGATCATCGCGCTGCCTATTATCAGCGGCAATAAGGATTATCTTGATTGGGTTTCTGGATCGTGTAAGAAAGTGGTTCGACAGGTTCACCATTCTTCGAATTATCCTGAGCGAAGTCGAAGGAGACATAGGATATGATACAGGGTGGTAATCCGCTTGAAATAGTGCTCGCTTTTGGAGCAGGGATGCTGGTTAGTTTTTCGCCTTGCGTATATCCGCTTTTGCCTATCACTGTAGGTTATATTGGCGCTTCTTCACAAAAGGACAAATTCCACTCGTTTTTATTGAGCCTCATTTATGTCCTTGGCATGGCCATTACTTATTGTATCCTGGGTGTTTTTGCCAGCATGACCGGGAAGATCTTCGGCCAGATAAGTGCCAGCCCCGTATCGTTTTTTATTATCGGCAATATCTGTATTATTTTCGGGTTATCTATGCTCGGGGTTTTCGAGCTTCATATGCCGAACTTTTTCTTGAACAAGGCTAAAAATCCTAAAAATAAGATCTCTGTTTTCTTTTTGGGCTTAACCTCCGGCCTGATAGTGGGGCCTTGTACGGCGCCCGTCCTGGGGGCTATCCTGGTGTATGTTGCGACAAAACAGAATCTCCTGTATGGTATTATGCTTTTGTTCAGTTTTGCGTATGGCATGGGTTCGCTTTTGATCTTAGCCGGCACGTTCAGCGGTGTTCTGGTCAATATGCCTAAGTCGGGGAAATGGATGTATACCGTAGAAAGGCTGGGCGGCGTCTTATTAATTCTGGCCGGTGAATACTTCTTGGTTAAGATGGGAGGGGCTCTCGTATGAAAAAAATAGTCAGGGAAGTTTCCGTTATATTATCGCTGGTCTTGTTTTTGTCCGCATCAAGCGTTTTCGCATCGGCTTCGGTCAAGAAGGAGGCGGATCCGTCTTCGGCGCCGCAATTTAGCCTTGCTACCGTCTCGGGTAAGACCGTTTCGTTGAAAGACTTCAAAGGAAAGAATGTTGCGCTTTTTTTCTTTACCACCTGGTGCCCATGGTGCCGCAAGAAATTCCCTGAATTGATCAAGGATCAACAGAAGTATAAAAGCGATGGTGTCGAGCTTGTTATCATTGATGTCGGAGAGAGCCAGGCCAAAGTCTCTTCTTTTATAGAGAAACAGGGTATACCGTTTGATATCCTTCTGGACAGAGATACGAAGGTATCCGAGGATTACGATGTAGTGGGTATACCTAACTTTGTCCTTGTATCTTCTGAAGGCAATATCGTTTACAGCGATAACGATATGCCGAATAATTACAATAAGATATTCGGCAAGTAGAACTTTTTCTTGACAATCCCCCTGCTTGCTTTATAATAATAATAACCATTATTAATAAGCAAGCTATCTAAAAAACCTGCTGTTAATCAGGCTTAGACGTCTCACCAGGTAATATTTCACGCTTCTAAAAGAAAACAAGAAGGAAAGTCTTTCTCTTTTTGGGTGGGTTGTTTGTCGTTAGAAAGGAAGAGGATATGAAAAAAGATAAGGAAAGCAGTTATCGCATCACGAAACAACGTCAGAAGATATTAGAGCTTCTGACTAATACCAAGGAGCACCCGACAGCTGACCAGGTCTATAAGAAGCTCAAAAGCAAATTTCCCCGCCTAAGCTTAGGGACCGTATACAGGAATTTGAGGATATTAAAAGAGCAGGGGCAGATCTGGGAACTTGATTTCGGCACTGGTTTAAGCCACTTTGACGCCGTGGTCCATTCGCACTACCATTTTATCTGCAAGAATTGCCGCAGGATCTACGATATACGTATACCGGCCATTAAAGAGCTCGACGATAAAGTCCGGACGATGACCGGTTTCAGGATATATTCCCACCGCCTTGAATTCTTCGGGCTTTGTGACGCCTGCAATGAAAGGCAGATGGTCCACTGATCTTAGAAAAATATGGCAGCCTTTAATCATTCGAATTTAAGTTTGTTGATGGATCTATATGAGCTGACGATGGCGCAGAGCTATTACCGCCATCGTTTCAAGGCCCAGGCTACATTTGACCTTTTTGTCAGGCATCTGCCGGCTAACCGTTCTTATCTTCTTTTTGCAGGTTTAGAAGACGTCCTGCGCTATTTGAAAAATCTGAAATTCAACCAGGAAGACCTGGATTATTTGGAGCGTCTGGGATTCGGTGAAGATTTTTTGACCTATTTGGGCCGCTTGAGGTTTCACGGCGATGTTTGGGCTATGCCTGAAGGGACGGTCTTTTTTCCGGGGGAACCCGTTATCCGCGTTACAGGCTCTTTGATCGAGAGCCAGATCATTGAAAGCTTCCTTTTGAATGCCGTTAATCTTTCGACCATGGTAGCTACAAAGGCCTCTCGTATAGTGGCCGCGGCAGACGGCAGGGGTGCATACGATTTTTCATTGCGTCGCACGCAGGGCATCGATGCGGCGCTAAAAGTAGCGCGTTCTGCTTTTATCGCGGGTTTCAGCGGCACTTCCAATGTGTTGGCCTCTAAGCTTTATGGCATACCGGCGGTGGGCACAATGGCACATTCGTTTGTCCTGTCTTTTTCCAGCGAGGCAGAAAGTTTCAGGGCGTTTTTCGAGACATTCCCTAATAAGTCCATTCTGCTCGTGGATACATATAGTATCCAGGAAGGCATCAAGAACGCCATCCGTGTGGCAGAAGAGTTCAGGGCTAAAGGGCATATGCTGCAGGGGATACGCTTAGACAGCGGGAACCTTGCGCAGCAGGCCAAGATGGCCAGGCGCATGCTTGACGAGAACGATTTTCGAGAGGTCAAGATCTTTGCCAGTGGTGACCTGGATGAATACAAGATAGACAAGCTCGTGGCAAGTAAGGCTCCCATAGATGATTTTGGCGTAGGCACGCGAATGGGTGCATCCGCAGACGCTCCATCATTGGACGTGGTCTATAAGATAGCCGAGGTGACCAATGAGGGCGGTGTTTTTCTGCCGACCATGAAGTTCAGCATAAACAAGGTTACCCTTCCGGGCCGCAAGCAAATTTTCAGGCGCTTTGATAAGCGCGGCTTCTGTATTGAGGATATCATAGGATTGGAGCATGAGAAACCCGGCGAACCCCTTTTAAAGAATGTAATGCGCGCAGGGGAGATTGTTTATAATTTTAGGCCGCCTTCCGAAATAAAAGACAGGGCTGCCCAAGGCCTGTCTTCTTTAAAAAAAGAATACAGGCTTCTGCGCCATGGAGCGGCTTATCCGGTAGTTCTAAGCAAGGATCTGAATAAGCTTATACGGGGGTTAGAGAGGCATTTGAAAAAGCCTTGATTTTATCTGCCCTACCTAATATAATAGGGTCTCGTTTTTTTAAAATCTAATTTTGACCCCTCGCTTAAGAAAAGCGCTGATAAAGGCTCGGGGTCAATTTCACACAAAAGATTCAGCGGGAAATTGAGAGGCAATAGATGAAAGAAATAAGGATTCATGCACGGGCTGGCCAGGGTGCTATTACGACAGCCAGCATCTTGGGCTACGCGTACTTTTTAAAAGGCCAGTACCCGTATGCGTTTCCGCATTTTGGGGCGGCTCGCATGGGTGCACCCATGAATGCGTTTGTCCGCATTGATGATAAGCCTGTACGTTTAAGAAGCCAGGTCTACAACCCGGATTACCTTATTGTCGTGGACGCGACACTGATGCGCGGTTTTGACTGTTATGTGGGTTTTAAAGACAACGGCACGGCCATCGTCAACGAGAGAGAAGGAATGGAAATACCTGAACCTCGCGGCAAGCAGAAGCTTTTTGTTGTGCCCGCTAATAAGATCTCTATGGAGATCACAGGCGGTAAGACGCTCTTGAGCAATACCGTCCTTTTGGGGGCTTATGCAGCTGCGACAGGTGAGCTAAAGGTAGAAGACATGGTCAAGGCTATCGTCGAGCGTTTCGGGGACAAGGGCCAGAAGATCGTTGATATGAATGCCGAAGCCGTTAAAAAAGGCTATGAGTTCGTCAAAAACAGCAAAAATTAAGAGGTGGATAAATGATAGGACATTTAACGTGCAAACCGGGCTCAAGTCAAGCAAATAAGACAGGTTCTTGGCGCACGGAAACAAAGCCCAAGTTTTTACAAAAGAATTGTATAGCCTGCCGTATGTGCATTTATACATGTCCCGAGGGTATCATAAGCGGCGAAGGCAAAAATACCTTTAAATGCGATTATGCGTATTGCAAGGGATGCGGTAATTGCGCGGCGATATGCCCGAAAAAAGATATAGAAATGATCAGCGAAATGGAAGAGGGGGACCAAAAATGAAACAGTTCGTCGAAGGATCGCATGCTATTGCCGAGATAGTAAAGAGGTGCCGGCCAGGCGTTGTATCAGCCTATCCGATTACGCCTCAAACACATATCGTAGAAGGCCTGGCGCAGATGGTAGCGGACAAAGAATTGAACGCGCAGTTCGTCAATGTCGAAAGTGAACATTCAGCAGCCTCTGTTGTTTTAGGCGCTCAAGCGACCGGCGTACGCACATATACCGCGACCAGCTCTCAAGGGCTGCTATTAATGGCAGAAGTTGTTTTTAATATTGCGGGCCTGCGTCTGCCTGTTGTCATGACCACTGCTAATCGCGCGGTATCCGCCCCTATTAATATCTGGAATGACCAGCAGGATGTAATGACAGTACGTGATTCCGGGTGGGTGCTTTTGTTCGCCGAGACGATCCAGGAGGCAGTTGACCTGCACTTGCAGGCGTACAGGATAGGCGAAGACCCGCGCGTAATGTTGCCGGTCATGGTCAACATGGACGGTTTTATCCTGACGCACGGCATGGAAGTAGTGGATATGCCGTCGCAGGAAGAAGTGGATAAATTCGTCACGCCTTACTCTACGACGTATAAGCTGGATGTTGATAATCCTCTGACGATGGGGTATTTGGCTGATCCGGATTATTACATCGAGATCCGTTATATGGTGCAACAGACGCATCAAGAGCTTTTGACCATCATCCCTGAAGTCGCCGCACAGTTTAAGAGACAATTCAAGAGGGGCGAAGGCAACGGCCTTATCGAAGGCTATCACTTAGAAGACGCCGAGCAGGTATTTGTAGCCATGGGATCTGTGTGCGGGACTATCCGTGACAGCGTTGATGAGTTCAGGAGTAAAGGTAAAAAAGCTGGCCTTTTGAAGATCGCGAGCTATAGGCCTTTTCCTAAAAATGAAATAGTGAAAGCTTTAAGCCGCGCACGCGAAGTGGCCGTTGTAGATAAAAGTATTTCTTTGGGCGGTTTTGGCCCGCTATATACGGATTTGAGCGCCGCAGTGTCTTCCATGGGCGCAAAGGCACCGAAGGTCAGCGGTTTTGTTATTGGGCTGGGCGGAAGAGATATAACGCTCCAATCCATCCAAGAAGTTTATGAATGCCTGTCAGGTAAACAAGTTGATTGTGAATTTATAGGATTAAAGAAGGAATTATTAGCGGAGGCGAAATAATGACGCAGACACTTTTTAAACCGGGCCATACGGCGTGTGCGGGTTGCGGCCAGGCAGTAGGCGCGCGCCTTGTAATTGACACAGCCGGAAAAAATACAATGATCGCCAATAATACGGGTTGCCTTGAGGTTTTTTCGACCAAGTATCCGGAGAGCGCATGGTGCGTGCCGTGGATCCATTCGTTGTTCGAGAATTGTTCGGCTGTTGCCTCCGGCATCGAGGCAGGCTTAAAGTATTTAGGTAAGAAGGATGCTATTAATGTCATCGCCCAGGCCGGCGATGGCGGTACAGCTGATATCGGCCTGCAGGCGATCTCCGGAATGTTTGAAAGAGGCCATGATGTCCTCTACGTTTGTTACGACAACGAGGCATATATGAATACAGGTATTCAGCGCAGCGGTTTGACTCCGACGCTGACCAATACCACGACTTCGCCATCGGGGGCAGGTTCTTTAGGCAACCCTAGGCCCAAAAAGCCTATGCCAGAGATCGCTGCTGCGCATGGGATACCTTATGTCGCGACAGCCTCCGTGGGTTATCCGCAGGACGTACAAAAAAAGGTCAAGAAGGCTTTGAGCATCAAAGGCCCAAAATATATCCAGATGCATGTGCCGTGTCCTTTGGGATGGCGACATGAATCAAATATGACGTTTGATGTGGCGAAACTCGCGGTCGAGACCGGGCTTTACCCTCTTTTTGAATATGAATATGGCAAATTGATCCCGCGCAAGATCGCTAAGATCAAGCCTGTGGAGGAGTATCTGAAAGTCCAGGGCCGCTTTAAACATCTTTTGAAAAATCCGGATGCCGTCAAACAAGTCCAGGCTATCGCTGACTACAATATCCAGAAGTATGGTTTGAATGCGGAGGCCTAAGATGGAAAAATGGGAATGTTTGGTTTGTGGTTATGTCTATGACCCGGCCGTAGGTGATCCTACCCAGAATATCTCACCCGGCACAAAATTCAAAGATATCCCGGATACATGGGTCTGTCCTGAATGCGGGGTCACGAAAGACAACTTCAAGAAGTTGTGAGATAAATTGACAATGGACCCAGGCGAAGAAAAAAAACACCCGCTTCAGGCATGGGACGAGGCGGCTACATTTGGCGCAAGTGTGCGCGCTTTCCTGCCTTTTTGCGGCCAGATACTTTTCAGGCCTGTTGATTTTTTCAGGCAGTTTTCTTTAGCCGGCCACGCTGATATTAAGAGGCGCCTTATCCGGGCGGTTGCCTTCGCGCTTATCCTCGGTTACATCAAATTATTCCTCGACGTTACCAGTCTTTATTGGTTCAAATATTTCTCAAAGGGTATCTTTCCGGTTTCAGGATCTTTACAACTCTCTACGCTATCTAGCACAATTTTTACATCGCCTTTTTTGCTTTTGAGGCCTTTGTTGGTTTTTGCGGTGTCCGTGGTCCTGGTAGCAACAGGCATCAAGCTTATCCTGGGTATGGATAGGGCGCTTATCGGCGCTTTTTTTGTCATCTGCTATAGAAGCGCTGCGGATCTGTTTTATTGCGTCCCTCTTGTAGGGGGGGTCTTTGCGTTAGCGTGGTCAGTGGCCATTATTATCATCGGCCTTCGCGAGTCCTACAAAGCAGGATTTTTACGGTCTATTGCTGCCGGTATTGTTATGCCGGTTACGCTCCTGGTCTTTATCTTGGTTGGGATGGGGCCTGCGCTAAACAGGACGATCATTTCTTTTTATCCGGAGATGAAGATGCAGATGGCCAGTATCAATGATGTCACAGCTTACGCTACTATGAGTTCTATAGTAGCGGCAGCAGGGGACTACAAGCGCGATCTTGGATTTTATCCGGCGCACCCCGGAGTTTTAAGGAAGTATGCATCAGATTCCATTATTGATGATGCGGTCAGCCCTCGCCATCCAGGCGGCTACATATATCAATACAGCCGTCCGGATGACCAGCATTATCGCCTGGAGGCAAGGCCGAAAGAGCCTGATGTGACAGGGCGTTTTATTTTTTATGCCGATGAATCGGGGCAGGTCCGTTTCAATGGCCCCGATGGCCCTGTCATTAAAGATATGCGCGAAGTAGAAGAGCGCATCACTGGGAAGTGACCCCTTGCTTAAACGCTTGTCCGCCATTGATTCAGTGGCGGACTGCGCAGGCTTCGGGGTTGATTTTGTGAGGAATAAATACCCAGTTATAGGTAAAATCAAGGAGATGTACCGTGGTCGAATTAAAAAACAAAATTTACTGGGTTGGCGCTGTTGATTACAATGTCCGGGATTTTCACGGTTATGTTACCCCGCACGGGACTTCCTATAATGCCTATTTGATAATCGACGAGAAGATAACCTTGGTCGATACTGTAAAAAAAGGTTTTGCCGCAGATCTCTTGGACCATATCCGCGAGATCGTGCCTCCGGAAAAAATAGATTACCTGATAGTCAACCATGTTGAGATGGACCATTCGGGCTCGGTGCCGGATATTTTAAATGTTGCCAAGGGCGCCAAGATATTCTGTACAGCAAAAGGAAGAGAAGGGTTAATCAAGCACTATCAGATCAAAGACAGGGAGATGAACGTCGTAAAGAGCGGTGATACGCTTTCACTGGGAAGCCGCACTTTAAAATTTATCGCCGCTCCAATGGTGCATTGGCCCGATAGCATGTTTACCTACTGCGAACAGGATAAAGTCCTCCTGCCGAACGATGCTTTTGGCCAGCATTTAGCCAGCCCGCAGCGTTTTGCAGACGAGATAGGCGAAGATTATTGTATGGAGGAAGCGACTAAATATTATGCAAACATCTTGATGCCTTTGGGCAGTATTATCTCCAAGAAAATTGACGAACTCTGCAATATGGGTGTGGCTGTAGATATCATTGGCCCCAGCCACGGAGCTATCTGGCGAAAAAATACGGGGCGTATCATAAATGCATATATGGACTGGGCTGTTTTTAAGGCCAAACAGAAAGTAGTTATCGTGTATGACTCGATGTGGGATTCAACGCAAGAATTGGCGCGCAGGCTGACTGAATTGATCGCGGCTGAAAACATAGAGGTCAAGATCTACAATATCAGGAAGAGCGACGGAAGCCAGATCGTGCGCGATATACTGGATGCGAAGGTATTTTTGGTGGGCTCGCCCACATTGAATGCCGATATGTTCTGGACAGTCGGCGGTTTTCTGACGTATTTAAGGGGGCTGAAACCAAAAAACAAGAAAGCCGGCATCTTCGGTTCTTATGGATGGGCTGAAGGCGCATCTAAGGCTATACGTAAGGATATTGAAGCTATTGGTATAGAGATCATAGAGCCGCCTTTTGAGGTGCAGTATGTGCCTGACGAAGAAGAGTTGAGCAAATTAAAAGATTATGCTAAAGTGATAGTCCAAGCGGTAAAAGCAGCTTAAATAGATGAAGTGGCCCCTTGCGAAAGCGCTTCAAAATTCTCTTTGATAATTTTGAAGCTCGCTTCGGGGTTAATTTTGTAAAGAAGAAAAGCTGGGAATGGCAAAATTAAGGAGATGATACGATAAAAGTCAAATGAGTTGGTGAATTCTCTGGATTATCGATATAGTAGCTCGAATGGTCTGGAGAGTAGATAGGTTATAGGTTGTATCGTTTACCTGGGGCTTCATTGACCCCGTG
>JACRLT010000028.1 GCA_016235185.1 Candidatus Omnitrophota bacterium | reverse complement strand
CGCGTTTGGTCCCGGGCTTAAGGGGGTTGAGTGGGAAAAAGACGGCGTAAAATATTTTACTTCGCTAACCATCAATGATTATAAGAAGACGATTTCCTCTTCACCTCTCGCGCAGCCTGCGTCGTCGCTGGTGGTTAATAAATTGCTGAAGTTTGATGGAATGGCCAAGATTGTCGAAATGCAGGATGTTAGTTCGCCGGTTAGCAGGTTAGAGGGTACCCTTAATTTTGGCAAGCCGCCGTCTAACCTCGATCAAAGAGATAGCTCTTTTGGGAAGCCAGGCTTTAGGAATGAACTTACTTCCTGGAATAATGGGCAGGCCTCTGCGTTGAAGGTCTTGGATACTAATTCTTTCTTTAGTCGCAATATTCATAGTGAGCCAAATATACCACAGGTCAAGACTGATGTCAAGGGTGCCATTGTTGGGCCGCCGTCGTCGGTGAGAGATTCAACCCCCGCGGTTAAACGTGTCTCTTCGCCGGTTAGCCGGTTTGCCGGTTTACGAGTGTTTTTACAGAATGGCGAGAAGTTTGGTACGGATATTTTCGATGCTGGCTTGAGGCAGGGTCCCCAGTCTTTTGCGAATAAGAACTTTGTTGATGGTAACAATTTTGCCGATTTTAACAAGGGAAGGTTTGGGCAAGCGGGCACTGTCAATTTCTTCTCTGCTCAAGACATAATTCTCAACGGTAGGACTTTCGGGTATTCTGGAGGTAATCGCCAAGGCAATAACGTCATCATGAGCCCTGTTGAATTCGTTGGAAGAGATAATAACAGCAGGACGTTGCTTAATGGTGGAGAAATCAGTGAAAGGGAATGGAATAAGGACAACAGCGCCTTGAGCGTAGATGCTATAGGCGGTCATAAATTTTATCCTCTGGATTATTCCAGAAATCAAACGACTTCTCCGCTGCTTTTAAGAGAAGGAGATCGTCCAGAGGGATCTTTAAAAGGCGGGGTAGGTCGCACAGGAATCTTCGTTGTTCCTCAACTCCCAGGCGCGACACTTTTTTCTCAACGTTCTCTAAAATCTGTTTCTTCGTCATCGGTTCCTCCAAGTGTTTCAAATATACCACAGGCTGTAGTTGATGTCAAGGCGAACGGGATCAACGCGCCGCCGGAGGTTGTTTCTTCTCTGTTGCCCGCATCGCAAATATTCAATTTACCGCTACAGGATTTAGACTTACCTAAATTATCCGAGATTTACCCGAATATCGTATCCAGCCCTACGCGTTTGAAAGATTCATTTAGGGCAACCATTTCCGATGCGGGATCGGAAATTGCGGTTCTGAAAGATCGATTGAAAGATTCCGGGATTGAAATAAAAGATTATACAGGAAAAACATGGGAAGCGCCCTATGATGAAATGACGTGGGAAGATGTTAAGGGCTCAGCAGTTAGTAAGTATGGGGTAATACGTATGGTAAGTCCAAAGATTATCGTTCAAGGCGAAATCATACAAGAGGGAAAATTAGTTATTATCGATGCGAAAAACATACCGTCATCCAAAATCGAATCATTTAAACTGTTCCAAACTTCAACAGCTCCTGAAATGCCCAAGATGCCTGCCGAGCAGCCGTTGCCAAAAACAACCAGCGAGGCTCCTGAAATCAAAGATTCAAAAACACATATTGACATTGTTCTTGATAAAATAAGAGATATTGCTGAAGCCGGTGCCCCCTTCCACGCAAAGGGTGGGGACGAGGCTTATGAGAAGAATGCGGAATTTAGGAAACAAGCCTGGGAGTTGATAGAGCCGATAGTAAGAGATGCGGCGCTGAGGCCATTTGATAAAGAGAAGGATTTAACGGCTGGACGAATCCTAAAGGATCGCAATGGCCGGTTAATGATAATCCAAGAAGTTAGAGAAAATGGAATTGAAGTAATAAAATTTTCTGATATATTGCAGCCCGTCAGACTATTCTCTTCTTACGATACACCTTTGTTTCAAAAGGGTTTAACTGCAAAATGGGTTACGGTTATTCCCAAAACAGTCTCTTCTCCTATTAATCAGAAGAATTTACTAACAGAAAAACACATAAAGATAAAGACACCCAAGACACTGTCTCCAATGAGCCAGGCATTGCTGTCCTCGCATGCGCCGCAGGCTTTAGCTGTGCCTAAATATAGACCGCAATCCGCTGTCCGTCCTTATTGGGTACCAAAGTCTTTTCATCCGCTTTGGGATTCTGCCTCTGACGGTATCCAGAAGCTTCTTTTGGCAGGCCCTTATAAAGGAAAAGAGGGAAAACTTTTTGAAAAAGTTTTAGTGTTTAATATAAAGACGGGTTTTAAAAACTATGCAGTCTTCTCGAGACAACAGAAAAAAGTGTTAGAGAAAATAGGTGATTCATTTGCAAAGAGAATGAATTATCTGGATAATCTTGATGCAGCGAAACTTGGGCTGCAGGAAATCAGCAACTTAAGAATCGTGTTGGCAGCCGACACTCATGCGGCGGCGAGAATTAAAGCCGCAGAAATATTGGGCAATCTGCCGCAGACATATTTCAAGGATAGCAATCTGCGCGGCGCAATCCTTGATTCTCTACATAGCGCCAGAGATTTTGACATGCATGCGCGTAAGACTGCTGATGAAGCCATTAATAAGATTGAAGGAATCTCTTCGCCTCTGGCGTTTGCGCCGGAAGCCAAAACAATCTCAACGCCGTTGACGCAAGTAGACAAGGTTGAGTTGCCGAAGCCTGTTGGATTGGAGGCAACCATTTCCGATGCGGGATCGGAAATTGCGGTTAACTCATCTTCGCCTCTGGCACTGCCGGCCTCGTCTCCGGCGCTTCCATCATTTGAGGAATTTAGGGCTGGCAACCATGATGTTTTACATGATGCTCCAGTTCCATATCGCACCAGGGGATTCTTTAATCTCCCGAATCTCTTGCGTCCAGTAGAGCCGGCAATAGTGCCGGCGTTGAAGGACAGGCTTCGCAATAAATTTTTGAATCTCTTACAACCTAAAGTATCTCTTCTGGGTAAGGAGGCTTTCAATGAGATATTAGGGGGATTTGTTGATGCTTTTCATAATATGGATAAAAATGGGGTAGGAGTGTTGTGGTCAAAGATGGGGTCTATTGAATTACAGAGTAAGCAGGATGGCTCAAAGCAGGATGGTTCAAAAATTATCTTGAGCAATATCCCAGTTTTCCTTTATCATGGCTGGACGAAAGACGGTTTAATCTATCATAACGGTGTTCCAGCATATGAGACAGTCAATTCCTTAGCATACAAATATGGATTAAAAGAATTATTGTTGGTATCTTGCAATCCCAGGGTAGGGGCGATCGGGCCGGCCAATATAAAGGTAACATTTGCCCGCGGAGATATAACACCCTATGGTGCTCTTAGCGAACCATTCAGCGAAATAGCGCTTCCCGAAGATCTGCGGCTTTCGCATCCTATCTTACAGGCGAACCAATGGGTTGTGTGGGATCCTAAGATGGGGTTTGAGTTCAAATTAACCTCTTCGCCTCTTGAGCTGCTAGCGGGTTCGCCTTCATCGGCTAAAGATCTTACTAGACTTGTCGCAAAGAATCTTCTTGTGGAGTATCCAGAGGCAATGGGGGATGTCTTTAGGAATGGCGGGAAGATTCCAACTTTTGGAGGTTTTATTT
>JACRLT010000055.1 GCA_016235185.1 Candidatus Omnitrophota bacterium | reverse complement strand
GTTGCCCAGCGATCGATGACCGTGTCTTCCTCGGGAGAAAGAATGATTCGTTGTGCGATATTCATCAATTATTATCATAGCATAAACTTATTAAATGTAAAGCTATTTATGTAACACTACACTAGAAGCAACACAATATCCCTGTTCGCAAACTTAGATATCTTTGCTTTTACCATTTTTGTCGTTTCAGGTCGATTTCTTTACGGCGAAGATCTTTCGCAGTTCGGTGTCTGAAGAACTCGCCCGCCATTCCCTAATGGCGGTCTCGGGCATACTTTAGGTATTCCCTAAAGTATTGCCCCACAGATTTTAGAGTAGCCGGTGGACAACTTCAGCCATCCGCCACTGATTCAATGGCGGATACCCTCACTGCTCAAGCATGCTTCGCCTAAAATCGACATTCGCTCCAAAAACGGTAAAAGCAAAGATATTGATAGTCAACGTGCGGGAAGCTGCGGTGCAAATGATTTAGCTGTAGCGAAGAAATGACGGCGGAAACTACGTGTTAACCTAAGTAATCTATAAGCTGGTGCAATGATTCCTTAAGCGCTTTACGGTGCACGATCATATCCAATAGCCCGTGCTCGAGCATAAATTCCGAACGCTGGAATCCTTCTGGAAGCTTCTGGCGTGTTGTCTGCTCGATTACGCGCGGACCGGCAAAACCGATCAAAGCTTTTGGCTCTGCGATAATAACATCTCCTAAGCCGGCGAAAGAAGCCATGACTCCACCCATCGTAGGATTAGTCAATACGGAAATATACAAGAGCCCTGCTTCGTGGTGTTTTAAAAGCGCGGCCGAAGTCTTTGCCATCTGCATCAAGCTGTATATCCCTTCATACATCCTGGCACCCCCGCCTGAACCTGAAATGATGACCAGGGGCAATTTTTTCTTGATAGAGGCTTCGATGGCACGCGTGATCTTCTCTCCTACGACCGAACCCATAGATCCCATGATAAAACGTGAATCCGTAATCGCAATGCAAGCGTTTTTTCCGAAAATCTCGCCCTCTCCGGTAATAACCGCCTCCCTTAAAGACGTGATCTTTTGATCTTCGGCTAATTTCTGCGGATAAGATTTGATGCCTTTGAATTCGAGGGGATCAAGCGTAGACAACTTTGTATCGTATTCCTTAAACGTCCCTTTGTCCACCGTGATCTCCAACCGCTCCGGAGCATTCAAATTAAAGTGGCAGTTGCACTTTGGACAGACTTTCAGATTTTCTTCCAGTGCCTTCTTATAGATGGGTTGGCCGCACTCCTGGCACTTTGTCCAGAGGCCTTCGGGGATCTCCCTCTTCCTTATTTTTACGATCGTATATTTTGGCTTACCGAATAAAGGCATGCGCTATCCTTGTCTAGAACTTATGGATCAACAGGCCGCTGGAAAGCTTTGGGTAAAAATATGTCGACTTCTGCGGCATGACTTCCCCGCCCAAAGCAATGGAACGGATCTGCTCGACCTTCGTAGGATTTAATAAGAAAAGAGCGTCGAAATCTCCGCGGTCAACGCCAGCCACAGCGCGGCCCAGATCGACTTCATAGTGGATCTGGTTTAACTGGATCTTAAGGAAATGCTCAAAGATGACCTTGTGCAGTATAACAACGTCTAAATTCCTGTACTCTTTAGGCCCCTCCTGGATAAAACGATTGCACCCCCTCTTATCGTCCAACTTCAGGAGATAAAACTTTTTTTCCCTGTACAATCCGAATATGCCGACATCTTTTTCCTTCTGACGCATCTCTGAAACAAGCGCATCGCAAGACGGCATAACTTTTACGCTGAAACATTCCGAGAAGTCATCTGGATTAAAACGCACGCCTTTCAATAACCTGTGTGTAGGTAAAATACAAAGCCCGGAGTCCTCTAGGGGCGTAAAAAAGGTCATGATGTAATTGTAGGATTCTTTAAAATGCATCTGGTCGGTTTCACGCTTATGATCCCTGAAGGATTTGGCGACTTCATAGCGGTGGTGGCCATCGGCGATAAAAACTTCTTTCTGGGAGAAAAAACCCCTGATCTTGTCGATCAAGGGTTTCTCGATTATCTTCCATAAACGGTTTTCTATCCCCGCGTTATCAATTATATCAAAAATAGGCGCGGATCTTCGCGCGTCATCAAAAATACCTTTTATCTCACCTTCGGCATCGGAAAATATCGTAAAGATCGGGCTTAAGTTAGCCTCGACGCACTTTATCAGTTTCAAGCGGTCTTCTTTAGGGGCAGTATGCGTGTGTTCATGGGGATAAACGCTTTTCTTCTCCCCCTCTTCGTCTAAGCGCATAAGGCCGATAAAACCCCAACGCCTTTCTTTTTTCCCTTCAATGACAAAAACCTGTTCGTAAAAATAGATGCCTGGGTCCTTATCCTGCATAAGGACCCTGCGCCGCAGCCAATCTTCGACATAACCGGCAGAACGCGTATATTTGTTATCATTGTCCGTATCGCTTGAAAAATCTTTGCCTAAAATAAGACGGATGATGTTATACGGATGTTTCTGATAGAACGCTTCCTGCTCCGGAGGCGTTATGATGTCATAAGGCGGGCAGATTACTTTAGAGATATCTTCAACGATTTCGGGGTTATAGTGGATGCCTAAAAAAGGCTCTATCTTCGCCATAAATAGATAAATCCTCCTGATACACCACCAAGGACATCGACAAACATGTCCAGAAAAGAAAAAAATCGGTCCGGCACAAATAATTGATGGATCTCGTCGCTTAAAGCGTATAACAGTACCACAAAAACAATTAAAAGTAAAGACCTCAAGGAAAGATGGATCAAGGTCCTTGAAAAAGCGCGTGTCAAAAGCAGGCCAAATGGGAAATATTCCAAATAATGGAATACCTTATCAGACAACGGGATAGGCTCGGGTATACATTTTCCAGGCAGACAGGAAAAATAGAATATCAACGCTGCATAAAGAAAAACAGGCAGCCAGGAACTCAATGTCCTTTTGGGAACCATTAATGATGGCTTCCCGGGCAACCTGAACAACCGGGCTTACTGCCGGCAGAAGGACAGGACGAATCGCTGCCCTTACGGTAATCCGTCGCATAAAATCCGGAACCTTTAAAGATAAGGCCTGAACCTGAACCTATAAGCCGCACTACTTTGTCTTTTCTGCACTTCGGACACGTCTTTAAAGGAGCCACTGTCATAGAATGGGATGCTTCAAAACGATGGCCGCAACCCTTGCATTCATATTCATACGTCGGCATTTAATTTGCCCTCCTAATTTTTTGTCCGCAAATTATCCCGCAGCTTGCCCGCCATTGGTTCAGTGGCGGGCGCTTAAGCAAGAGATCATTCCTTAACCTATATTTATGCCCTTTAGACGGGCAAATTCTTGCATTAATCTTTTCTCATTGGAACTCAAAGTCTCCGGGATATCCACGATAACGCGCACCAACTCATCCCCCTTTGAGCGCGTCCTTAGATCAGGCACGCCCTTCTCCCTTAGACGGAAAACCTTTCCGGACTGTGTCCCGGCAGGAATCCTCATCTTAACAGCACCGCTCAACGTCGGGACATCTATCTCGGAGCCCAAAATAGCCTGGACTACATGAACATGGACCTCGCAAAGAAGGTCGTTATCCTTGCGCTCGAACATATGATGCCTTCTGACCCTGATCAGGACATAAAGATCCCCTTTACCGCCTTCGGCCTCTTCTCCTTCGCCTCTGACCCTAAGTTGAGAGCCCGTATCTACGCCCGCAGGGACCTTGACAGAGATCTTTCGCGGCATCCTCATGGTGCCTTGGCCGTTACATTTCGGGCAAGGCGCGACAATGATCTTTCCTTCTCCGCCGCACTTAGAACATGTCTGCGTCAGATGAAAAAATCCGTGGGCAACGGTAACCTGGCCGGCTCCTTCGCATTGAGGGCACGTCGACTTCTTGCTCCCGGCCTTAGCCCCTGTACCACCGCACCCCGTACAAAGCTCGTAGCGGCTTATCTGAAATGTCTTTTCAATGCCTAAAACAGCCTCTTCTAACGTGATCTCTATCTCAAACTGGAGGTCTCTGCCTTTTCGTACCCTGCGGCCACGGCCTGTGCCTCCGAAAATATCGCCTGCGGCGCCGCCGAAGATCTCTTCAAAAATGCCTCCGCCAAAACCACCGCCGCCTCCAAAGGCTTCTTCAAAAATACTCGAGAAATCTGCGCCACGGAATATATCCTCTGTGGTGTAACGCTGGTCAATGCCTGCATGGCCGTAGCGGTCATAGAGAGAGCGCTTCTTCTCGTCGGATAACACGGCATAGGATTCGGAGATCTCTTTGAACCTCTCTTCAGCCTCTTTTTTCTTATCCGCAGAAGCACGATCAGGATGGTGCTTCATCGCCAAAGCGCGATAAGCCCTCTTTATTTCCTCGACTGAAGCGCTGCGGTTTACACCGAGAATCTCATAATAATCGCGCTGCGTTGTCATTTCTTATCGCCGTTTTCTTCCCTGTATTCGGCGTCAATAATATCCTCGCCTTTTTTACCTGGGGCTGATCCATCTTCGCCGGCACCGGCACCTTCACGCCCCTTGCCTTTTTCCTCCTGGGCTCCGGCTTCAGCCTGGCCCTTCTTTTCAGCCGCTGCCTTATAAATCTCCTCGGCTAATTTATGGGACACCTTAGTAAGTTCTTCGGCGCCCTTCTTTATGGAATCTATATCTTTGCCTTTTAAGGCCTCTTTCAAATCGGCAATTTTTGACTCTATATTCTTCTTTTCCGATTCACTCACCTTGGAACCGTATTCTTTTACAGACTTCTCCGTGGAATACACAAGCGCATCAGCCTGGTTGCGCGTCTCAACCTCTTCTCTAAGCCTTTCATCTTCAGCAGCGAACTTCTCCGCATCCTTTACCATCTTTTCAATCTCTTCTTTAGATAGTTTTTTCGGGGCTGTGATACGGATAGACTGCTCTTTTCCGGTGCCCAGGTCTTTAGCGTTGACGTGGACTATGCCGTTGGCGTCAATGTCAAAACTTACTTCTATCTGCGGAACGCCGCGCGGAGCAGAAGGTATGCCTACAAGGTCAAACCTGCCTAACTCAACGTTGCCTTCGGCCATCTTGCGCTCTCCCTGCAGGACACGCACGGTTACAGCGGTCTGGTTGTCCGCAGCCGTCGAGAATATCTGGCTTTTTCTCGTAGGGATCGTAGTATTTCTATCGATAAGCTTCGTGCTGATGCCACCCAATGTTTCTATACCTAAAGACAGAGGCGTCACGTCCAGAAGCAAAACGTCCTTGACCTCTCCTTTTATAATAGCTGCCTGGATGGCGGCGCCCATGGCAACGCACTCCATAGGGTCAACACCGCGTTCGATCTTCTTGCCAAAATATTCCTCAACGAATTTCTGGACGATAGGCATGCGTGTCGGGCCGCCCACCATGATGATCTTATCCACATCCTTATCGCCAAACGTTACGCCTTCTTTGGAGAAAGAATCTTTGGCATCTTTTAATGCCTGCTCCAACGGGCCTCGGCATCTCTCTATAATTGGGCCGACTAATTCTTCAAGCTTGGCGCGGTTTATAGACATAGTCAAATGTTTGGGCCCAGTGGCATCCGCAGTGATAAATGGCAGATTGATATCCGTCGACAAAGTGCTGGATAGCTCAACCTTGGCCTTTTCTGCAGCCTCGCGCAGGCGTTGCATCGCCATCTTGTCGTTCTTTAGATCAATGCCTGTGTCGCGCTTGAATTCTTTGGCGATATGATCGATAAGGACATTGTCCATATCAGTGCCGCCGAGCTGCGTATCGCCGCTCGTTGCCATGACCTTAAAACCGCCTTCTTTCCACATCTCCATAATAGTAACATCCAGTGTACCGCCGCCGAAGTCAAAGACCAGGATTTTCAATTCCTTTCCCGCCTTTTCTAATCCGTAGGCAAGGCACGCTGCTGTAGGCTCATTGATTATCCTTAAAACCTTCAGGCCCGCGATCTCTCCGGCATCTTTGGTAGCTGTCCTCTGGTTATCATCAAAATAAGCAGGGCATGTGATGACCGCTTCCTCAACCTTATCGCCGAGGTAGGCCTCGGCATCCTCTTTGATCTTCTGCAGGATAAAAGCCGATATCTGTTGAGGCGTGTATTCTTTTCCAAAGACCTTAAATTTAAAATCTGTGCCCATTTTACGCTTGGCCGCCTGGATAGTGCCTTCTGCGTTAATAGCAGCCTGGCGCCTTGCCGGTTCACCCACGAGACGCTGGCCGTCTTTGGTAAATGCTACATAGGAAGGGAACGCCTTACCCGAAGCAACGCCTGCGCCTTCTGCAGACGGTATGATAACAGGCCGGCCGCCTTCCATAACAGATGCCGCTGAATTAGATGTCCCTAGATCGATCCCGATGACTTTTGCCATAATAACCTCTCAATTTCCCGCTGAACCTTTTTGTGTGAAATTGACCCCGAGCCTTTATCAGCGCTTTTCTTAGGCGAGGGGCTTGATTTTGACTCTAAATTATCCTACTTATCTTCCAGTTTTTTCGCGACCCTGACCTTAGCCGTACGTATGACACGGTCGCCGATCTTATAACCTTTTTGAAGTTCTTCTATGACTTCCTCAT
Source organism: Candidatus Omnitrophota bacterium (assembly GCA_016235185.1). GTDB lineage: Bacteria > Omnitrophota > Gorgyraeia > Velamenicoccales > Velamenicoccaceae > UBA9636. The sequence continues at coordinate 1,756 of JACRLT010000055.1, read as the reverse complement.
CATCATGGTCCTTTGTTTCGGTCTGCATAAGAGCCTCATGCTCATGAGGATTGAATTTTTTCCCTTTTGCCGCGATAGGCGTAACACCTTTATGCTTTAAAATCTCATAAAGGTGCGCCAAGATCATCTCAATACCTTTTAAGAATGCATCAAAATTTTCCTGCCCGGCCTCTGCCGCCTCAACAGAACGCTCAAGATCATCCAGGATGCCCAAAAGTTCTACGACGATGTCTTCGTGCGCAAATTTCTGGAATTCCTGTTTTTCGCGTTCGAGGCGCTTGCGAATATTCTCAAAATCCGCCTGCTGGCGCAAAAACCTGTCCCAATGCTCTTTGGCCTTAAGCGCATCCGCCTTAAGCTGCTCGTACTCCTCTTTATTCAGGCTCACAGTCTCTTTATCCGCCTCTTTTTTGAGCTCTTCTTCGTTTATATTATTATTGTGGTTTTTATTATTAGCCATCAAAATCTCTCCAGGCTTTTGGAAACGATCTCTGATACATATTCGATCAACGGTATAACCTTATCATAGGCCATGCGTTTAGGCCCGATAAGGGCAAGGCGCCCGTCTTTCTTACCCTTGACCTCGCAGCGTGAGACAACGACAGAACAATACTCCATTTGCGGGCAATTGGTCTCCTTACCGATATATACGGTAGTTTTATCGGCAAAACTCTGATTGATCAGATCGAGCAAAGCCTCTTTTTTCTCAATAGCCTCCAGGACCATATGAGCCCTGCGGACATCGCTGAACTCCGGATGTTCTAAAATATACCTTATGCCTTGAAAATAAATATCATCGTCATCTCCGAAATATACTACGCTGGCATAATGCGTAAAATCCGACATCATGCGGGGCGTCTCTGACATAAGATCATCCAACTCCCTTACCTTAAGTTCATATATCTTATCAATGAAGCTGACCTCTTCTTTTGTCAGCCTTTTCTTCTTCATAAGAACATTGAGATAATACCTATACCCCTCATCTGTAGGGGTCCTGCCTGCCGAGGTATGGGGATGGGTCAAATACCCTACCTCTTCAAGCTCGGAAAAAACACTGCGGACGCTGGCTGAACTCAAATCCACCTTGTGCTTTCTGCGCAGGATATCCGAAGAAACTGGTTGAGCCGAATCCAGATACAGCTCTATGGCTGCTGCCAGTATATCTTTTCTCCTTAAATCGTGGTCCGCTGACCTGGGCATTAGCTTGCTCCTGAAGGCATCGTTATTAGCACTCCCTGCACTTGACTGCTAAAGTTAAAATGTTACCACAATTCCTTTTTTTGTCAAGCTACCTTTCCTTACGCCTCTTTTCCCTGTTTAACTTGTCCGTATGCTTCTCTAACTGCCTTGCAATGTCAAGAAAAGCAAAGTTCAGGGCTGCGGCGAAATCCGTCCCTTTTTCACGGCAATGAAGGGCCCCGGTCGGGAAAAAAACGCTTAAAGTCGCATAAAACTCGTCACGGTGCGGATTCTTCTCAAGGGTGCCGTGTAAATACACCAGATCATCCTTATAGCGCTTCAAATACTTATCAAGCTTCTGCGCCCTATCGTCAAAATAGTCTTTGATAATGGAATTATTTTCCAGATGCCTGACTGTAAACGTCGTCTTCATGTTTTACCTCCTATGTTAAAAGTCAAATATCTCTACTCTAACGACTGTGTTGTTATAGACTTGGCGCTAATTTAAATTTGTTAAAGTCCTCGAACACCCATTTATTCTTTAGAGTACGATAAATGATGGTTAAAAACTTTCTCG
>JACRLT010000037.1 GCA_016235185.1 Candidatus Omnitrophota bacterium | reverse complement strand
TCATAAAGGTACTCATTGTCATACATCGGCTTCTTTTCATCTATGCCTTTAATCTTATCCTCTGCTACCTTAATTACCTCTATGCCCTGGCTTTCAATCCCGCCTATAATCTCTTCTGTTACGGGCGGCTGGATGCCTTCTACGTATTTACTTATTTGAGCCTCGCCTTTTTCCAAGGAAGCCTTTAGTTTCTTGGCAGAGTCCTTCTTAATTTCCACAATGTTTAGTTTCTCTATCGACTCCCGGCTTAATTGCGGGATGATGATGTGGGAGAATATCTCATTAAGCCTTACGGCCCTTTCTACGACTCTAGACACATGAGTCCTTATGGCTTCCAGCTGGTCTTTTAAGTTAAGCTGCTTTTCTACTGTTAGGTAATACTTGCCGTCCTTCTCTTCTATATCTACGCCGGCAGAAGTTTCCAGGTCCGCCTTTATCTTGGCAATAAAGACTACTGGCACGCCTTCTGCCCTCTTTTCGATTAGTATTTTGGCTATTTCGCTATAGAGCAGGACCGGCATAAGCGAGGTCCAGAGAGAACCGTTGCCCATGACAATAATCTCTGCCCTATCCAGCTCTTCTACGGCCCTTAGATTGGCGTCGGGATAGTTGATATCGCCTGCCTCTGTCTGCTTCTGGGTCTGGATAGTCGCGCGGTGCGAGAAGTAGAGCTTTTTGATCAGTTGCTTATGGGCCTTATCGGTAATGATGGTTTGAGTCAATACTTTTGTGCCGTCTTCGTATTCGCCGATAAGAGCGCTCCTTTCGTAATCGTAGCTGACGGCAATGGGCTGGCGGTTACCTAAGTTAAGCAATCTCTCCAGGAGGGGTTGGCCTTCGATGTCCTCTGCCTGCTTATCTACGCCGATAACTCCTATATCATAGGCATCTCCGATGAGTAAGAGGTTTGCAGTGGAGGCGCCGTCTAATTTGATAATGTCGGTTGAGATAAGTTCCCTGTCTAAAAGATCCCCCAAGGATAGAAGGCTTGCAAAGAAGAGGATAAAATCTTCGGATATGTTAATTTTTTCCTTTATGGATTTTTCGATTTCCTGTTTGTCGCTGGGATTATTTAAGGCCTTTAATACTTCGAAGATTCTCTGTTTCCAGATAGGATAGATTCTATCGGCGGAGATCCTTCCTTTAGTGGATAAATATGCCGGGAGCTTATCGCTTAAGGATTCCATCCAGAAGAGGGTAAATATCTTAAAGTTATCGTTAGAGAGGAAGATGTTTAAGCCCGCGGCATCTCCGGGCGGGATAAAATAGAAGCCTAACTTTGCAAATAAACTCTGCATGATCTTCCAGCTTGAGCCGCCGTCATCGCTGGAGGAGATAATGCAGGCGAGTTTCTCAATGCCTTTGGCGACGAATTTTTGCAAAAGGGTTGTGGTGGCTTTGCCGCCGCCGCCAAGGTAGACTATCTTAGGTGGAGCCCTGGTCTGCATCTGACGGAGTATTGACTTTTTATACCTTAAGAAGTGGTCATCCTGATATAATCCGGCAAGTATCCGGGCGATACCGTATCCTTCTTTATCCGCGGAATAGTAATAATAAGAGATGACATTTTTCTTGAGGTCTTCTTTAGACTTGCCCATCCTCAGATACATCTCGCTAAAGGTAACGATATTATGGGCGACCCTGGCATCGATTGCCTCATAGAAATCAAAGAAGTTGAGCCCCGTGGTAGAATTATATATCCTATCTGCCGCCTCAAATAAGGCCCTGGTATTATCGTATTTATCATAAGCCTCTATGAATTCGCTTAGGGCCTTGGTCAGGATATCGCCGTCCGGGAAGGCTACCTTGTAAAGGTAAGCCCAGCTGGGCGCGTCTACGTAGGTAAGGTTAAACCTCTTGTATATTTCAGAGACAACAGTGATTCTTTCCCTGTGGGTCATGCGCTTCCAATACGCGCCCTGCATCTCTTCTCTTAGATAGTCAAGGGCGGCTTGGAGAGGCGGATATTGCGCCTTATACTGGGAGTATATTTCGATAAGGGCGTTATTCTCTTTATCCGGATGCCTTAATACCAGCTCCAGCCAGAAGTAGATACTGCCTAAGCCTATATCAAGTTTAATAAAATGCCGGTCTTCAGTTTCGGAGTTGGCGAAGCGGTTGATGTTCGTTACCTTTGAAAAAAACGCCTGGTCTTCTGAATAGCTGTTAAGGTTACCGAAGAACAAGACATCCCCGCGGTCGATGTTGTTTTTACGCAGGTAATCCGTTAAGGCGTATTCTTTACCGGCGTAGCGCTTGCGTATGTCTATGGAGGTGATACCACGTATATCGATCTCAAACTCATCCCATATTTCCGGATTAATACCCGCCAGCCTTTCCCTTATCTTAGCCAAGATAGATTTTCTTACGTCTATACCTGTCGGAGTCAAATCTGGATTATAAGCTTCTAATTTATCAGACGGTAAATACAGTGCGCTTATTTCAAATACGCTATCATCTGCCCGCTGGAGAATTACCCTGGGATGCTTAAATACGAAAGAAGGATAAATATTGCGGTATAATTCTGGCCTTATCTATCCTGGTCTGTTCATTATAGCTATCGTTTATTAACGGCCTTCCCTCCTCATCGAATACAACCTTAAATGCCCCTCCTGAGGCATAAATCGTAAGATGCTTCCTTAGCTCATCAGGGATATACCTTACTATGCGGGATTCGATCCCGCATTCGCCTATGGATAATTCATCGTAATACCGCTGGTCTGTGATGATGACTACGGGATAGCCTTTTTCCAGGAGGGCAATGAATTTACCCCTTACAATGCTATCTTTTAAAGTAGATGTTCTGTACCTGCCATACGGCAGAAGCACCCCGTCCGGGCCGCCGAAGACGATGGTTAGGGGGGAAGAAGAAACATTAAAGAAAATCCTGTCTTTGCCGATACCCGGCCAAGGCCCTTGAGAAAACTCGATCATTTTACCGTCTTTCACAAAAACCAGATCATGTCCGAAAATAGCAAAGATCTTGTCTCCCGCCTTCAAACTAACCTTTTTGGCCAACTTCTTGTTTTCATCAAAAATGAAATAAACAGCCTCACCTTTGACAATCATGACGAATTCAGCCTTAGAAGCATCAACAGGAGGATGAATGTGCGGATTTAAAGCGGCGATGTTCAATTTATTTTCTTCAGCAACCATCTCCTTTGTACCGATACCAAAAGGATGGCTAGGAGCCGTAATAACCTTATAAATATCAGAAACCTGGCGGAAGTTTTCGAGCGGGCGCTCGTAGGAAACTCGGATAGTCTTAGTTGTCCCAGTAAGTTCAGGGAGGGCTTTGAAACTATCGTTAATTTTTATCGGCGAGCTCGCCCCTTCGAATGCTTTTGGCGCAATTGATTTAAGCACTTCGTAGAGGTGATCGTTGTTGTAAAGGGGTTTCCTGGCATCAATGCCGATGATGTGATCCTCGCTGACAACCTCAACCTTAAGGCCTGCGTCTTTAAGATATTGAGTGTGTTCTTCTGTGACGCGCGGCTGGATACCCTCGATGTATTTAGAAATCTGAGCTTCACCCTCAGCCAGAGATTTGCTCAACTTGAAGGCATTGGCATCGCTGAGCTCAATCGTGCTTAAAGCTTCGACCGTCTCCGTGGTTAAGCCGGGAATGATGACGTGAGTGAATATCTGATTCAAAGATAAGGCCTCTTCTAATCTAAGGGCCCTTGAGATGTGGCGGCTGATCGCCTGGAGCTGTTCGATGAGCGCCATCTGCTCTTCGGTCACCAGGTACTTCTTGCCGTCGCGGTCAATAACCTTCACCCCTGCCGCTGTCTCCAGGTCGCTCTTTATCTTGGCAATGAAAACAACGGGCACGCCTGCTTCTTTTTTTGCAAGTAGGGCCCTGGCAACCTCAGGATAAAGAAGCACAGGCATAAGCGACGTCCAAAGAGAACCATTGCCCATGACGATAAGTTCGGCCTCGTTAAGAAGTTCGACCGCCTTAGGATTGGCCTTAGGGTATGTAGCATCAGAAGTACTTTCAAACTTTTTCATCCTCTTTTCTGCTGTCCGATGAGAGAAGTAGAGGTCATAAATAAGCCTATCCAGGGCTTTATCCGTGATCAGGGTCTGTGTTTTCTGTAAAAGTTTTCCATCTTTGTCATAGGCAACTAAAGCACTCCTCTCATAATCATAGCTGACAGCCACGGGCTGGGCGTCGCCGAGTTCGAGCGTCTCGTGCAAGAGAAGTTGTTCGATATCTTTTTTGACGGCTTTTCCTGTCTTGATGACGCCGGAGTCATAGGCATCGCCGATCAAAAGCAAATTGGCGGTAGACATGTCATCAAGCGTGATGATGCCGCGCTTGACGAGCTCGCGGTCCAGGAGATCGCCCAAAGAAAGAAGGCTGGTCACAAAGATCAGATGCTTTTCTGGATTGTATTTTATGGAGACCTCCGTTTCCAAAACCGCGGTCAAAGCCTTCTCAATGGCCTCTTTCTGCGCTGGATCAACGATAGCAGGCAAAAGCTTCTGGAAACGCTCCTTCCATACCGGATAAACCGTATCAGCCGTAATACGATACTTATCTTTTACAACCTGCTGGGCCTTGGCCAAAATATCCTTTGGCAAATTCTTGCCATTGGACTCAATCCAGAAAAGGGTAAAAATCTTAAAGTTGTCGTCGGAGAGGAAGATGTTCAGGCCTGCAGCATCCCCTGCAGGGATAAAGTAGAAGCCGAATTTTTCAAACAAGCTCATCATGATATTTTTGGAAGAACCGCCGTCGTCTGATGAAGAGATGGTGCAGGCAAGCTTCGTGAGCCCTTTTTCGATTAATTTCTGCAGGAGGGTTGTGGTGGCTTTGCCGCCGCCGCCGAGGTAAACCACTTTGGGTGCTTTGGGCGGCGCACGGCCTTTAAGCGTTGCGAACATCACTTCCTTATAGCGCAAGAAGTAGTTATCCTGATAGTAGCCGCTTAAAATACGGGTGATGCTGATTTTAGAAGTCCGGAATGCCGCCAGGACCGTCTGTTTTAAAATCTCAACAGAACCATAGACTTCAATAATGGTGCGGCTGTTGCGTGCTGCCCTGGCATCCACCGCCTCGTAGAAGGCGGAAAAATCCAGATTGCCATAACGAGCATATATCTCATCGGCTGCTTTAAAGAAGCTCTCGGTACTATTATGATTGTGGTAGACGCGGATTAGCTCATCCAGGGCCTCCCTGGTATTTTTATTCAGGTCAAAGGCTTCCTGATAGAGAAGCGTCCAGCTTGCAGCATCCACGGCAGTAAGGTTAAAGTTTTTGTATATCTGATAAAGCTGCTCGATGCGCTCGGCATGATCAGCCTTGAGCGCGCCCTGAGCTTTTAGCTCTCTGGTGTAGTCTAAGGCCGCAACTAAAGCCGGATAGCGGTGCAGCGCGATCTCGTGTTCTCTCAAAATGGCCAACGCATCCTTACCTGCGTGTTTTGCGATAAAATCCATCCAATAGTAAATACTGCCTAGACCGATTTCAAGAGAGCGGAAATTCTCGTTCTGCATATGGGAGTTGGCAAAACGATTAATGCCAGAGACGAGCTCAAGGGGCTTGTCTTCGGCGTGTTCATCCAGGTTGCCGAAAAAGAAGACGTCCGAAGGATTAATCCTGTTGTCGATTACATGCTGACGGAGAGCATGGTCTTTGCCGGTGTTCTGGCGGCGGATATCAATAGAGGCGATGCCGCGGGTGTTAGCGGTATACTGATTTTCGCTCCAGATATAAGGATTGATAGCTTCCGGGAGCTCGGCTTTAAGGGCGGCCAAGACTTTTTCACGGATATCTTCCTTGTCTTCGGCATATATTTCATTGTAGGCACCTAGTAGCCTGGAAGGCAGATAAAGGACTGTCATGCCAAAGATGCTGCCATCATTCTTGTGCAGAATAACCTCAGGTTTGTGGCCTTCAAAGACGAATGTCGGATAGACGTTACGGTAGTATTCCGGACGTGCCTGATAATCTAACCAGTACTCTCTTTCAATAATGGCCTCGATGGCTTCCTTCATCTCTATGGCGGTCTTCTCATCCATGGCTGTGCGGGTATTGAAGGCATGGTCGATTATGGCCTCACCCTTCTGGTTAAAGGTCACCTTAAAAGTGCCGGCTGAAGCATAGATGGTAAGATGTTGTAAAAGTGCCGGATACTGCATCCTCAAAGGCCGCACAAGACGAGAAACGAGGCCTATTTCAGAGAAGACACCGGCTTGAGGTTTATCGTCAAAATAGCGCTGGTCGGTGATGACCACAATGTCATGGCCCTGGCGCAGAAGCTCAAGGAACTTGCTTCTGACCACGGAATCCTCAAGAGTAGTTTTGCGGAAACGGTCATATTCGATCAACACCCCGTCCGGCCCGCCGAAAGCTATGGTAATAGGCGAGCTTGAAACTTTCGCAGCCGCGTATATCGCAGCGCCTTCAGCCTGGGCGAATTCAACATCATCGGGAATGTTCAAGGCGATATTGATATTCCTAGCTTGCAAATATTCCTGGGCTGTTTCCAGAAGATATTCGCCTGAATGGCCTTTTAATACGCGGCCGAATAGATAGACATTCTGGACAGGAATGACGGTATTGATATAGGTAATGTATTCGGCCAGATACAGGCCGACCTGGGCGAATATCTCCATGGCCCTTATGTCGCCCTGCTCGTAGAGACCCTGGAGGTGCCTGAGCTTGGCGGCATTTTCTGAAATACCGGACAGGTCAATACCTTTTTCCCTGGCGAGCTCAAAAGGCAGCCTCTGGGACAAATACATCTGCGCCGCACCAGGAACTTTAGAGAAGGAATGCTTTAGTGCGCCTTCTTTTGTCTCCAGGACCACGTTGCCCATCTCTGTCAAATAATCCCTGACAGTCAAATTCGCATCCACATACCCGCCGGCCAGGCCTGTGCCTAAGGCCAAAGCCAGAGTGTTCGCTGTATTCTTCTTCACAGCAGCCCAGAGAGCCGCGGCATCGCCGTCATTCAAGATGAAAACAGGAATGGCCAATTTTTTAGACAGCGAATTAGCTATGTCTTTGATGATTTCAAGTTCTGTGCCTTTTAAGCCATCCACCACAGGGCCCATGCCAGTCGGCCTGTTGTTGACCACAACGAGGTTGAAGCTGATGCCCAATCCTTTGATTACGCTCAAATCTTTTGTCGTGTGCTCAAGCGCCCTTTCAATAAGATGCGTGAAATAAGCCTTGTGCTGCTGGCTAGAAGTAAACGTATTAGGCTGCCAATCTTCCTTATAAGAATAGATGACCTGACCGTCTTTGGTAACAACGTTCTTGATGTCAGAGCCACCGATATCAATACCAAGATAATAACCTTCCAGATTGATGGCTTGGGCTGTGGCAGGCGCGTAATTCTCTTTGGTGGCAACGTAGCCGCCCATGTCAGACTCTGTGGCATAGCGCAGGCTGAAGTTCTTAGCCTGCTGAGGCAATTCATAGACGATATTCATGAACGAACCGAGCTGGAAGTAACCCCTCTTATTTTCTCTGCCGTCTTCTTTGACAATAACCTCAGTAGGCGTTCTAAAGAGTATCTCTATCTCCTGATAAAGGCTATCATCAGTTGAAACGATAACTTCTTCGGCGCCAAAGATGCTCAAGCGGTTGTAGATCTCGTAGAGGCTGTATTTGGCTAACTCTTCCTTGGAATAGGCTTTGTTCAGGTCGAGCGTAAAGGCGTGGTAGATCTTGTTGTCCCTTAAATACAGGACCTTCAAGGCATAACTATCCGTTGAATCAAGCGTAGTGTAGCGGTCTTTCAAAGCAGCAAGAGTAATAGGAGAAGATGTATTCCCAACGACATTCTGATGACTAACAGCTGGGCTGCTGATAGCCACCACATTCACTTCCGAACCACGAGGTGAGTGAACACGAAAGTTCTGAATCTTCTCCAGGCCTTGCTTGGAAGAAACAAATCTTACTACTGCCTGCTGCCTGGTAGCTGTTGCCTGATGGCTATCAATTGAAACGACAGGGCTGCTCCCTGTAGGCGGCCTGTTATTGACTGACGGCTGCTGGGGGGTCTGTGGGTCTGGAACTCCTTGCCGCTGATCAGAAGCGCCTCTTTCTTGCTCTGTTGCGAGAAATTCTTCAAATGCCAGCATAGAAACCCAGGTGTAAATCCGATTCTCTATATCTTTTCTGGCACCATCAGCAAAGGTTTGTGCGTCAAATCCTGCTGCTCCCCGCTCTGCTTTTTTTAGTTTTTTATCAAGTTTGCGCGTCCATTCTTCCGTCGTCCTTGAAGAGAATCCAAAAGAACCAAAATAATCAGCTCTCTTCTCTGTATTCGCTGCTTCTTCTGCGGAAAATTCTGGAATAATGTTTTTCCTCCAGCCGAAAATATATCTAACATCGTTTTTCACAAACTGTATCAACGCAAGAGCCCCAAGAACAAACCCACTGATCATAGACGGAGCGCCTAAGGCGACCGCAAGCCACCAAAAAGATGCCCCTAATCCAAGATATGTGGCAACATTAGCTGCTGCATGTAGAATCTTGAACCTATACGAGCCCTTACCCTTAATAGCACCTATGATGTCAATTCTTAACTGTCCCTCTTTTGCTACTATCTGCTCTCTGAGAGTTTCGACAATGACTGCATCGTTAGTATTTGCTATTTCATTCAACAGGCTCTTCTTTAATGCCAACAGCTCTCTGAACTTGCCCAGGTATTTTCTCGCATAATGAGAAGTGTAGAGATATCCGAAATATTTCATGGGCTTGGCATTGACAATGCCCGCCTTCTTGAACGGCCAGACAACGATCGCTTTTGATATATAGACTGTCTTGATGATAGACCTGGCAATGAAGTTCGGCAGATCTTTTGTCAATAGTTCATACCACGCAAGGCCAAAGGCTTTGAAAATATTAAGTGTATCCTGGAGCAGTTGCGCTTTGTTCCCCCAGAAGTCGATCTTGGACGGGACGCGCTGGTTAAGGAGATATGGGGTTGCCAGCCATGCGAAGACGACAAGTGCGAACATGATGTTAACGCCTGCGGAAACAGGATGGTACGGCATCAGCAACAGGAACGGAATCATGACAGAGGCGATCTTAGCTGGTAATTTGACATTCCTCTCGCTCCATAATTCCCCAAAAGACCTCCTGACCAAATCACTTATTCTAGGAGACAGCGTAAACTCATTGAGGCCGAAGATGCCAAGGATATAATTAAAGTAGTTGCCCGCCTCATAGGAAACATAAACAAAAAAGTGGGTCCAGAAGTCCTTAAAGTTTTCCCACCAGCCCTTCAAAGCGCCGAAACGACGCTGATAATATACTGAGCTCTGGCTGTTGATAGCCTGGTTTGCAAAATAGTTCATAAACATAAAAGCGAGCGCAAGGCCGAACCTGGCAAAGACCGACCAAGGAAGGAAGAGGTTGAATATAATAAAGCTTGTGACAGCCGGGACCATTGTGGCTATTCTGATGTAATGGCTGAAGCTGATCAGGGTACCGAATTTTACAGGCCAGTAAACGTTCTCATCAGAAAGGAATTCCCACCACGAACGCGCCACAAACAACTCAGGGACTGTTGCGCCGAATCTCTCCACAAACGAACGGCCAAAAAGATGGACTTTTTCAACGGATTGCGGCGTATCAACCATTTCTGTATGCCAAATGTCATAGCCCAGCCTGATCATACTATTACCGCCTGCCGTATCTTCTGAGTTCTTCTCAGGCATATAGCATTCAGCGGCCTTAAAAGCGGCAATCCTGACATACTTCTTTCCGAAGTCATTTTCTGAATCAATAAAATCTTTGATGCTCCTGATGTCCCTGTCCCAGACTTCATGGCCGCGCGCCAAAGACCTGCTGACTTTTGTGAACTTCTCATAATACGTGGTATAAACAGGAGCGACCATGCCTAAGCGGGGATATTCTTCAAATAGCTGCATGATATAAGGCGTGAGCATAACGCTTGTGAAGTCCATCCTGTGGCCGATGTCCAGAAAGTAAACCAATTCCGTATCAACAAAAGGCACCCAGTTGCCCCAAGAACCGACCTTGCTGGCATGGCCTGATATTTTTGCATTACCCATAACAAAAGGCTTGGAACCTAAATTCCCTTGATATCTTGTGATCGCCGCTTCTCTTTCTTGGGGATTCTGAGGATTAAAAAGCTCAAAAACATTATCAAAGAGAGAATTGACTCTTTCCCAGGCTGCTGTTAGGGGCGGTACTTGTCCATACAGCCCGTACCCTCCGATAAATCTAAGACGCTCTTTTGCCCACTGCTCTCTTTGCGTTTCCAAAACCCCTATCACCTCAGCCCAGGCCATAAACATCTCTAAATGACTGAAATAACTGCTCAAGAAAGTCTTTCCTGCATTTTCCAGATACCAGTTCGCCCATATCTCCATCTTATCCTTAACGTCCTGCGCAGGCATATTCAAGATCCTTGCTAATTCAGAGGCTGCGAACTCAGCGGCATTCTTTTGTTTTAAAAGATTCTTTTGAGATAGCAAGCTCTTAACTTCTTCTGTCAAAACCGCCCCCCCATCCTTAAATATCTGCTCAACAAACAAGTCCCATTCAACGTTATTGGTGAGCATCAACTTTCTGAACTTGGAAACCACCTGCCTGCCTGCTATTGAATCCAAGTCGTTAAAGAATACCCATACTAATTCACCGAATCCGGAGTGAATGATGGATATGCCTGAATACTTATGTTCTAATCGTAATCTTGCTTTCATCCGTCCAATGATGGAATCATCATATTCGCCTTTTTCATTGCGAGTCGTAAAGTAGAACTGAGTCCACATCTCCATGAACCTGATGAAGGCTGTGCGCGCCTCTTCACCCTTAGGTAAAGTCTTTAAACCGGCGTTGGGAACAAGCGCATTCTTGTATTCATTATATTCATCCTCACTTATCACTGCGCCTCTTTGACGTTGATCATTCGGACTCTTTAAATTCTCTACAAAGCGAGTGTAGAATATCCTGTATATCCTGCCGAATTCGTTATCCTCTCTCTTGAGTTTTTCATGGTAAGCCACAACATCGTTCCACTTCCTGATATTGTCAAAGTGCTGCTGGTCGCGGATGGATTTGAATAAGCTGGCGTAGTTATAAGGAATGATGACCCAGAAACTCATGATGGCGAAGAAGACAAAAGGCACAAACCCTAATATGCTTATCAAAGGCAGCTCCACCTCCCCGATCTGGAAAATGAGGGTCATGGCTGTAAACAAGATGGCGGCGATAAAGCTCTCCCTGATGGATATCTTAAAGACTCTGGCTGCCTGCTGCATCTGTTCAGGCATGCCCTTTTCTTTGATTTCCTTTGATGCGCCGGCTCTCTTTGCTATCTCTTCAGGGAGCCTGGGCTTGGTTATTTTCGCAAGTATAGCAAAGCCGATCCAGCCGATAGCGCCAAGACTGGCAAATAATACCGCAGCCGCAGGAGAGGCTATGAAGAAAGCTATTCCTGCTGAAGCGGTGGCGACAAAAGCAGCCTGGAATATGACCTCTCTTATGATATCCAGCCAGCCAGCGTTCGCAGCACTGAAAATGTGCCTGAGCATCTTAAAGATCAAGAACGGCGAATACGAGCTTCTTGTAGGATACTGCTCATCTATAGGAAGGATGGGTTTCTTACGCTCTTTCTTTTCATTGGGCTGAGAAGGTTTCTTAGGCGCCTTTCTTTCATTATTGAGCTCTGTCCTTGCTTTCAAAATATATGCTTTCATTTCATTCGTTATTTCCTGAACGAACAAGTAGCGCTCGCTGCCTATTGAAGCAGAGAAGAGCTCTCTATCTGGCTCATTATATCTTTCCCAAATCCTATTTGTGATTATTTCGCCAAGCGTCTTTCCACCAACCTCTATCTGTGTCATAGCATCTACATGTTTTTCTTCGGCATATCTAAAGAAGGCATTTATCTCAAAGACATCTGCCATATAGCGTCCCTGGACCATGGGCAGAACACCCTCCCTCATCCCAGGGCTCGGAGGAGAACCTAACTTTTTATTGAGCTGATAATCATGGACCATTTTCCAGAAGTCTCTGTGCGCGTAGATCTCTTGATCTGAAGCATTCTTTTCTGCTAAGTATTTGACCAATCTTGGTATGTAGCTCACTGGACCGAGCATTTTCTCTACCTTCTGATACTCCGGAGTCGCTGTGTATAAAGCCTCTAGCTCCTTCGCGGTCTTCCTGCTCTTGGTTTTATCTCCCCTATCAGTTAGCTTGTTGGCCCTCACGCCAAAAATCCAGAGCAGGACTTGATTGATTTTGACAACCAACAACTGGAAGATTGGCAAAAGAGCGGGCAAGAGGAATCTTGTAAATAACACAAGTCCGAGAATCGATCCCCATGTATATGCCTGGAAAATATGCCCCCCGATATGGTTCTTGTAGTCAACGATGTGCAGTTTTAACCCTTCAAAGAAATCTTTATAACCTTTGAGCTCCCTGTATTTGGCGTCTTCTTCCACGCCGTAGACTTTTGTATTGTAGACGTCCCTCTTATGCGCAAGCCTTTCGCCAAGGAAATAGAGCATGCCGTTCCTCTGGCCGAGCTGGCTCGCTTTTTCAGAGCTCACCACAAATATGCTTTCTTCACCAGCGCCCTTCTGATAATCCGAGCTGATGGATTCACCACTTAAGAAATCAAAATCTTTGATCTTTTCCGTATCCGTAAAGTATTCGCTGATAGGCCTTTCTTTTTCAACGCTTCTCTCCCAGACCCACATATATCCTGTCCTGTCTTTGTCAAATGCCACGATCAACTTCCTATAAGGCAGTTCACCCTTGCTGGTAATCTTGGTGCTTTCCTGGGGCAGCTCCATGCCGTTAAAGTAGACTTTTGTCGTTGGGTCTCTCAATATCTTGCCCTCATGCAATTCGTAGTAAAGCCTGCCATCCAGGCGTAAAGCGATCTCTTTGATGGACTGCTTTGTCTTTCTTGTGTCAACTACGTCATACACCAGTTTGCCGTCTATAATCCTGAGATGATTCACATAGGCGACCCAGTTGCTGTCTTTTTTACTATCAGCGTCATACCGGAAGGTCTTAAGCCATTTCCAAAAACTATAAACAGGCTGTTGGTATTTGGATATATTCGTATCATTTTGCGCGTCGTACTCATAGATGAAGTTGTCTTCGGCAAAGCCCATGTGGAACGGACCCGCGTCAATCATGGAGTAAGGCGTGAAAGGATGGTTCAAAAAGGCGATGTATTGAGGAGCGCCCACGGGCCTGCCTGTGAACCTATCGATGCGGTAGCCAGACAAGATATATTTCAATCTTCCTTCTCCGTCATCCCCTTCACGGCTCACTTCGGAGATAGCCTGGTGCTGAAAAAGCGGCTGTATTTCAAAAATAGGCGCATATTCTCCAAATAGGCCTTTGATGACGTCGTATTCAAACATGCCCGGTTGCAGGCGTTTCAAGTAAGAAACCCTGTAGATCTGTTCGGAATCTTTGTCAGGCGTAGAAGTCATGCCTCTTGCGCCGATGCCGTAATTGCCCCAGATCGCATCCAGATAGGTTGTGCGTGCCCTCAGTTGCAACTGTTTCTTCTTGTCTAAGTATTCCGCCATCCTTATCCTACCCTTCCAATCCATAGTTCTGCGAATGAATATCTCTTCTGCTGATGGTAAGATGTAATTGATCTTGTGCAAGCTCGTGATATTTTCGCTGTCTATGGCCTGAAGCTCGGAAGTTTCTATCGGGTGACTATCAAATCCTTTGATGTCCAAGAGATACGGGAAGGTGGCGGCGTGAGCAGGGACTTCGACGTACTTTAAGTAGAACGGATTGAACGGCACGCCGTTCTTGTATGTCAGGTCCAGGAAGGCGCGGTCAAAGAAGTTTTCCTGCCGGTAGTCTTCGGCAATGATGCCGCGCTGGGTATAATCTTGCGCTGAACCAAGCTTTGCCACGAATGCGTCCACGTCTTCGCGCGCAAATGGCTGTTTCTTGGAAAGAGTATATTTTTCTTTCAGGTATGGGATGAGGTATTCCTTTGAATCAGTGGCTTCACTGCGGATAAAATCACGCACCTCTACCAAGCCGAGTTGTTTGACGTAATCCAAGATGAGGACCTTTTGCGGCGATATGAAGATACCGTAGGCGACCTTCTCGCCGAGCTCAATATCAAATCTTTCGGTCGCATACACGCCTAACTCATCATGTTTTGCTATATCAACAAAGCCATTAGCCACGAGAACCACAGGCATATCCTCTTCAAACACAAAGCCCTCTATTGTTTCCTTTACAGGCAGGCCGTTTGGCGCAAGATAAACCCTCTTGTAGAAGTCGGTTTGTTCAATGTCCTGTTTCTGGACAGAAAGCAGATCCCAGACTTTAGCGTCTAAGTCCTCTGCTCTCATCTTCTCTGAATAGCCGATGAGCTGGTGGTTTTCTTTAAGGTAATCCCTCTGGCCGTATTTGTGGCCGCGGATGTAATCTATCTCTGAAACAACGCCGTCTCTATCCTGCTTTAAGAGCGCGCCTTCGCGGTATTCTTCGCGGCGGCGCTCAAAGAGATCGGCCTGTTTGTAAACATTCAACTGGAGGTTTAAGAGCCCTTTGTTCCACCTAAAATCTTTATACTCCTGATATAGATTGCTGAAGGCTCCGCTTAAATCTTTCTTGTAAACTTTAGCGCCCACTTCAAGTCCGCCTATGCCGTAACCTGGGACTGACTTTAAGATGTCATTCGTATAGGAGACTAATACCTTACCCCAGCGGTTGACGGTCTTTGTTACTACATAATCTTCGTTGCCTCTCTCGTCATACCAGACCTCTTCGATCGTATATGTCTTTGTCTTATCATTGAATATTGCCGTGACGTCAGCTAAGAGCTCCTGTGATACTCTGTCACGGATAGTGCCGGTTTGCAGGATGCCGCGGGATGTATAAGCATTCTCGGAATCCCGTAAAATGCCATACTGGCGCAATAATAAGCCTGCCATATTGTAGATCACTGTTGCTTCCTCTCCGCCATGCGTCCAATCCGTTACCTTCTGTACCAGGCCGTTTTCAGATATAGATCTTGACTCGAGGATAAGCCCTGCTTTAAACCTGTTCTTTAATGCTTCGCTATAGGTACGGCTGGAATCAAAGATGCCGGTATCGGTGTGATCAATCCTGGCCGTGCGAGTATCGTAGATACCCGGCACGATTTCAATATTGTTGAATTCATAGCCGCGGGTCAAAGAAGACTGGGTGTCAATGACAGCCACGCCTTCCTCGCCCCAAGCGGTCAGATATTCCGCCTTGGAAGTGTGCGTATTAAAATCAAAGAAGACCTCATGGGACTTGATGACCGGCTCGCCTTCGGCATTGCGCGTCGTGCGCCCAACCGGTCTTACGTCCGGGCTCAAGGTAATGGTGTAAGAGAACGTTTCATAAAGGCCATTACCCATGTCAATATTCTCAAGCGTCCCGGAGAGCTCTATTCCTAAGTCGGTATTGACGACCATTTCGCCTCTTGCGCCATTGGGCCGCTCGTAGCGGTTCGTGGCCGTGTGCTCAAATTTATCTACTGATGTCTGGTGAGACTTCATGAACCAGAATGCCCGCTCTTCTTCGTCTATCTTGTTGTTGCGGTTTTTGTCCACATAGACGCCCCGGGAAATTTCCGTGCCTAACGGCTCCAGTCCCGCCTCCACAATGAGCGTCGCAAAGACTCCTTCCTTGGTTTCAATCTCATAAATATAATACGGGAACAAACCGGTATTGACATCCATCACGGCGGTTTCGCGGTGGCCGCTGGACCAGACAAAATCAAAATTCATTTTCTTATTTGCAATATCAACGCCCGGCTCCTGCATTACGGAATCCAACACCCAGACATTCCCGTTCTCCTCCAGAGACATCCTCCATGACCGGATAACATCCACGTCGCTATAGTCCCTTTTGATAAATAAAATCCTGTCTTTGCCCTGAATCCGGGCATGGACCTTGATATGGTCCAATAGGCCGCTGTAGGCGTCCTGCTCATATTCAAGCCACGGCCCGAGGCGCGGATATTCTCTCTTGTGCAACTTGGCATTGCCGGCATCATAAGTCTCCGTGTGCTTGACTTCACCGAGATTGACGCCGTTTTGATAAGCGAGGGTCTGCGTCTTTTCCTCAATCTCATATTTTTCATAACCAATATTCACCTGCCACACAACGCCCGGCCCTAAAACGTCCGGCGATGTTATCAAAACTTTATCCACAAGGCCCGAGCCTAAATCCTGAATAAGATCCTTTTCTTCGCCCGTATTAGGATTCACAAGATGTTTCAACAGATGCGCTCTCATGATGTTGCCTTCGGCGTCCCTGACTTCGCGGGTATCACGCCCCCTCGGCCTGCCTAACTCGTCCAACACGCTCGTCGTCTCTTCGATCTCAGCGCCGGCTAAATTCATCTTTTTGGAGGCCTCTTCCACGTCAATAGAATTGAAGCCGATATCGATCATATGGCACGGAGTCAGGTAACGCACCGGCGCGCCATTGACAAGGTTGATATAGATCGTCATGGTCATATCGATTTTTGCCCTTGTCTCTTCAACCTCCAACACCCTGTAGGTGCCGAACGTCGTAGTCAGATCAACCAGGGCCTTAGGATTGCTTATGCGGATAGCCGCGCCGCGAGACTCCTGCGCTGCCTCATCCCAGAAGAATCTTTCCACTTTGGAGGCGATGCGCATGGCTTTCCAATTAGCATCATCATAAGAATAAACATTAACCACGCTGGCGCGGATGTGGCCATTCTCATAACCTATGGAGCCTGCGTCCTCATACACCTCTCTTACCCTGCCGCGGCCGTCAAATGCCTCTATGCGCGCTGTGTCTTTAACTGTCTGCGGCACCATAAAGGTAATGCCGCCATGTTCATTGAACTCAAGGAAGATAGACCTGGTTATCTCAAGCCCTGTGATAAGGTCAACGTCTTCTGAATGAGTGGCAGCGCCAAAACCGGCATAGAAAGTATTGTCGTAGCTGAATGACTTGGCGCGGTGGACCACGTGGTTCCTGCGTATCTCCTTATGGAGCAAGTTGAATGCATCCTTCTCCTGCGTTGTGACAAGGCCTGTAACATTGTCATTCAAATGCAGGACAAGCCTTAGGCCTTCGGGCCTGTTGACAATATCTTTATCTGCATCAAATGTGCTTTCGCTTAATACCTCTCCTGTCACAATGCTGTATTTGGTGCTCTTACTGCTTAAGCCTAAAAATTCCGTATATGCAGAGGCGTATTCATTGACAGTGCGCACATAGCCTTCCTCGTCCACTTCTTCCAAGCTGTTGCCGGTGCCAAGGTCAACCGTGCGTTTCGCCTGATAGGTCTCCAGGCCCTGCGGCGTGTAATATGTAGCGGTCTGTGTTATGGTTTCAGCGGTCTTGTCAACGCTATGATTGATAATGGTATTCTGACGGGCACGCTCGGCGCCTGCCTCAACAAAAGTATCAATGCGCGTTGGAACAAAGAACGGCTGCTGCGTCTCGTCATGGAATATGAAGTCGTCATTGTCCACGTACGTGAACTCCTTTGCCTCTGCATAACCTTGCGGGCTAACAAGCCTCTCTGCCAACAGCCTACCGCTGACTGCGTCAAATCTCTGCTCGGATCTGCGCAAGAGGCTGCCTTCAGGTAAGAACACATACTGCACGTGGTCTGTTGCAATATCCTTATGGTCAAGCGGCGACTGGCGAACGCTGATGGCAGCTATCTGGCGTGAAGCCTTGATCAAATCTTCGTCGCGGCTGAATCTCTCCCTGACCTCTCTTAAGGTAAGGCCCTGCGCCAGGAAGCTTGCGCTCAAAAGCGCCACTCCGTCCGGCTGGACTTTTGTATCCAGCACATAGCCGTCGTAGAAGAAGATGGTCACGACGCCGTTTAAGATCCTATAAGAGAACCCTGTATTTTCCGACAGGAAGTTGATTTTAGATCCGCCAACCTCATCGAGTTTAGCCTGTATCATATCCTTGTTCTCAAACATCTTATAGACAACCTCGAGATACGTAATAGCATCAGGGAAGCCGGCCTTATTCTCAATGGTCCTCTGGCGGATGGATTCGGCGATGTTAAATAGGCGCTGTCCTGTACGCGTCAAATTAAAATCAGTGCGGTGTGTTGGGTTCAAATCGAAGTCTCCGGAAACAGGGATGTTCAAAGCAAAGAAGGAATTCAAAGCCTGTGCGTAATCCGGCCTGCCTTGGATAGCCTCTATCAGGCCGGCCACCAGCGGAACCTGCTGGGCAAATTTCTTAGTGTCAAAATTATTCACGTCTTTGAAATCACCGTTAACGCCGCTGATGATCATAAATATGACTGAAGTCAAATCGAAATCCTTGTAATCAAACGAAAAATCAGGCAAGAGAGAATGCAGGCCGTAGACCCTATTGAATGCCTCTGTGTTCAAATGCTCTTGTTCCATCTCGCCCAAGAAATACTGCATATCAGATGCCAGGGTGAATGTTGCATCCGCAAAATTCGCCAAGTTCTGTCGGCCGTACGTCGCGGCCACGCTCGGGTTAAGGGTCAGAGGCGCAGGCAGAGACGGAATATCAAAACCCCTGTTCTGGGACCAGGCAACAAACGCATCAGGTACAATAAGCCCATCTTTAATCGCCCCGAATACAGAAGCCACATACGGCAGGAATGTCAGGAATTCCTCTACCTGTGCTTCAGACTTGATCTTGCCTTCTTTATCGATGAGGAAGAAGGAAAGCGCCTCTAAGTTTTCCTTGCTGAATTTCGTTAAGTCCGCGGCTGTGCCGAAGACCAGGCTAAAGGCAGTCTGCAGGTCCTTTCCAACTACGACGGCCCTGAATGTATATGCCGCCTCAAGGAACTTCTCCAAAGGAGCCAGGTTGAACGTTGGGTTTTTGTCGAAGTCTCCGCTAAAGTACCAGAACTGCTGGATACCGTTATTATCGGCATCTTTTATGTCTTTCTGGAAGAGTAGATCTGCCAGGGCAATGGAATCTTCAACCTTAAGACTTTGGTTTAGATCAACGCCGTAAGCCTCCAAGATCACTACCTTGGCTTTATCAGAAAAGCCCTTGAGTGTTGCAAAAGATTCTAAAACTTTTTCAAGCAAAGGCAGCCTGTTGAACGCAGGATTGTCAAAATAGCCGTTGAAGTACCAGAACTGCTGGACGCCGTCGCCGTCTGCGTCATTTATGTCCTTCTGGAACAATATATCCGTGAGCTCGAGGGCCGATTCAGGCGTAATCTTCGCATTCAGGTCGACGGTGTAGATTTCAGCGATCATTGCCTTGGCAGGCGCAGAGAATGTCTTTAATGTGGCGAAGCCTTCCATGACAGCCTCAAGG
>JACRLT010000031.1 GCA_016235185.1 Candidatus Omnitrophota bacterium | reverse complement strand
CCCGTTGTCTCCCGCATTCCAGCTTCATTTAGTTCGTTACCTCCCTAAATGTGGAATTTAGTATTGGGCTGGTGGCTAACCTTTGCCCAAGTTGGACTTTCACCAACAAGAACCTATACGCTTCCCTCGGCGCACTCATATTGCTCCATTATAATATAAATATAGCTTTTTCCAACTCAACTTCGCCGGTTTTCTTTGAAACAATCTTAAAACGCAGCATCTTGCCCATAACTTCAAACCCACTTTCTTTCATTTGCTTTTGATATGCTTCAAAGGCGGCGGAGATATTGAATTCTTTCTCTTCATTCGGACCCAGCGGCCCTATTATCAGCGGCCCGGAAGGGGCTATTTCGTCATTTATAAAAAAGCCGAATTCCAACGACTTTATACTCTCCTCTCCCAGATTTTTAGCAAGCAGAAAAAGGCCTTTGCCCTTTTGTCCCAGTTTCCTGTAGAAAATATCCGAGATAATAAGATCCGTCTCTTGATACATGGCAGCGGCTCCTGGAAAATCTCTGGATATATACGTCATATTATCGATATTGGCGATTTTATCATGGCCATCCATTGTTATCGTTACCTCATCAAGCTGGCCACCGACATAATCCCCCTTCACGCCAAAACCGACAAACATATCCGAGCCGTTGACTTTTTTCTTCTTGATAGGTGGGGGCGCTGTATCCCAGTAGGCGTAGACTTTGTAAGTACCAATACCTAGTCCGCTAATCTTGTAACCTATTAGTTCTGTATCTATTGAATCCTTGCCGATCATTTGATAAATGAGACTTCCATCCGGCAAGGCAAACCGCCCGTTGCCGACATGCTGCACGATATATACATAAAGATCCCCTTTGTATTCTCTAAACTGTTCCGGGAGTTTAATAAAACCTGAGATGGACCCTGCGCCCTTTCCGGATTGGCCGACTGTTGGCCCGGGAGAGAATGTAGTGACCTCGGGAGCGGGCCCAAGCGGCTCGATTTCCTCAACTACTTCTTCGGGATATTTAGTCAGCTCTTCCTCTGCTTCCTGCTCAATAGGTATAGGCAATGGCGCGCCTTTTTCCCATAGTTTTTTAAAATCTTTGCCGAACAACTGCGTGGGGATAAACTTAGTCGCGTAGGAATATTCTTCTTCTGTCTCTATCCTGTTTATATCATCCAGATAAATAGTCGTCTTGACAGCTGCCTCGCCCTCTCCGGATTGAAGCACGAGGAACTGTTCGTTTTTTTTCTGTCTTCTGTCTTCTGATCTCTGTCATCTGTTTTCAGAATTAAGTGCCCCCGGCAGGAATTGAACCTGCAAAGCCAGCTCCGGAGGCTGGTGCCCTATCCATTGGGCTACGGGGGCGTTATGTAGCATCGGAAACTGTTTCCGATTTGTTCGGGACACAGGGGCATGTCAAAAAAGACTCATCTGCTCTTCGCCGGCTGTCTTTTGTTCGTCTATCCCGAATATGGATATCTTGCCGTATTCGCCGTCATAGCCAGGTTCTACCTTTACATGGCCTGCTCGCACGCGCGCTATCGCCTCGGCGACCTTTGGATTGATACTTTTGTTAAGCTCTTCCTGCGGCACCTTGGTCAATATGTCAAACTCTGTACCTAACCTCGCCAATATCTGCATGTATTCCTTGCCTACGCCCACAGAGGCCTTGCCCACCTGTTTGACATCGGCGATGATCTCATCCAGGGGGATAAGATTTTTAAATGGTATCACGTTCTCGGGCACGAACCCGGCTTCGCGGTCAGCGAGCTGGCTTACCCTGTTCATAACGCCTATGGTCAACGGCTTTTTGCACTTCGGGCAGCGATTATTATTTTTCCTGGATTCCTCCGGAGGTAAGCTTACACCGCAAAGCCTGTGGCCGTCATAATGGTACTTGCCTTCTTCCGGGAAGAATTCTATCGTATACAAGAATTTCTTTTTGTCTTTTGTACGCAGGGCATCGCGTATGACGGAATAATCCATTTCGCAGTCAAAGATATTGGCCTCACGGCCTATTTTTGACGGCGAATGGGAATCCGAATTTGAGACCAATGCGAACCTGTCAAGAGCGCTTAACCTCCAATTCATGGCAGGGTCGCTCGACAAACCTGTCTCTAATGCAAATATCTTCGGGGTGCTTGCCTCAAAACAATCTTCGATCCTGTCAAAACCCGAATTAGACCCGAAAAGGGAAAACCACGGCGTCCAGATATGCCCAGGTATCAGCATGCAATTTTCATCGATATCGAAGACTATGCGGGCCAGTTCCGATGCATCCAGGCCCAAGATAGGCCTACCGTCGGAAGCAAGGTTCCCAACAGCGCCCAAAGCGCGGTTTATGGCATCTACTGATTTAAACGACGGCGCCAGGATAAGGTTGTGAATGCGGTATGTGCGGTTATTCTTCGAATATATGCTGGAGATCTCCGCAGATAAAATAAAATGGATGCCTTTGTGCACAAAAAGGCCCTTGCCTGTCGGCTCGAGTTTGCTCTTTAATTCTTCGAGCCAAAGGTGGTGCGTAAAATCGCCCGTCCCCATTAAAGTTATGCCTTTAAGCTTGGCCCACTCGGCGATATGCTCTACATCCATATCGCGGCTGGTGGCGCGGCTGTATTTGGAATGAATATGAAAATCCGCTACAAACTCCATAGGAAACTGTTTCCAATCTGTTCGGGAAACTGTTTCCAATCTGTTCGGGAAATAGGGTATATACTAATTGAGCTCTTCTGTTTATGCCCCATTGTCCCGATTGGATTGGAAACAGTTTCCTACCTATACTGCCTACTACACGTTTGTGTTACCTACGATAGGCTACCTTGCCACAGCAAATAGTGTATTCCACAACACCGCGAAGTGTGCGCCCCAGGAAAGCGGAATTTTTTGACTTTGAAACAAAAGTCTCTTGCGCCACTTTCCATTCTCTTGTCGAATCTACGATAATTATGTCAGCATCGCTGCCGACGGATAACGTACCCTTCTTTATACCCAATATCCTAGCCGGGTTATATGCCAGCCTCTTAGCCAGCTCACTCCAGCTCAAGATATTTTTTTCAACGAGTTCGGTTATGCTCACCGCCAATTCCGTCTCCAAACCTATAACGCCAAATTCTGCCCTGTCGAATTCTATCTCTTTTTCATTTTCCGTATGCGGGGCATGATCCGATGCGATAGCATCGATCGTGCCGTCGGCCAATCCCCGTATTATAGCCGCCACATCGTCTCTTGACCGCAAAGGCGGGTTCATCTTCAGATTGGTATCGTAGCCAGCCAGCTCTTCGTCGCATAAAGTAAAATGATGCGGCGTGGCCTCTGCCGATACGCGCAGGCCTTTTGACTTTGCAGCCGCTACCAGCTCAACGGATTCGCGGCAGCTGATATGGGCTATGTGGACAGCAGCCCCTGTTTTTTGCGCCACTTGGATATCCCGCGCCACTCTTTTATATTCGGACTCGTTGGAGATACCCCGTAAGCCCAGCTGTGTTGAAATGAACCCCAAATTCATAACGCCCTGATTTACATAAGCCTTATCTTCGCTATGACAAATAACTGGAATATTTTCTTTTCCGGCCCGCGTCATGGCATCCAGTATGACATCTTCGGCATCCGGCGAAGAACCATCGTCTGTAATAGCTACTATGCCTTCTTTTTTCATAGAGGCAAGATCTGCAAGCTCACGGCCCTCTCGGCCCCTGGTTATGGCCCCGGCAATAAAAACATGGCAGCAAGCTGTTTTCTTTATGATATCCCTTAAAAGCCGTATATTCTCTGCGCTATCCATGGCCGGAGTGGTATTTGGCATAGCCAAGACAGAGGTGACTCCGCCGTGAAGCGCTGCCCTGGTACCGCTTGCAACCGTCTCTTTATCTTCACGCCCGGGTTCTCTTAAATGGACGTGCATATCGACCAGGCCAGGCATAACGATCCTGTCCTTGGCATCGATCAGGTCGCAGGGATCGCTCTTTATATCCCTTGCTACCTTGGATATGCGGCCGTCTTCAACCAAGATATCCAGCACGGCATCTATTTTATTTGCCGGATCTATAACCCTGCCATTTTTAATTAAAATACGCATATTTTAAGGTCTTTTCAACCGGTTAACCGGCAAACTGGTTAACCGGCCAACTTTTTTTATATTCTCATTGGCTCCAGAGACCAAAAATAGACAGCTCATCCGCACGGCTATGCCGTTAGTAACCTGCTCCAAGATGACAGAGTTTGACCCGTCTGCCACCTCGCTCGAGATCTCTATACCGCGGTTGATCGGGCCGGGGTGCATCACCAATATGTTCTTCTTAGCGCCTTTCAAGCGTTCCGTCGTGATACCAAAATTTTTAAAATATTCCAATTGCCTGGGAAAGGCGTTCTCCGCATCGCGCTCAAACTGCATGCGCAGCACATTTACCGCGTCAGCGTCGGCAAGCGCCTCATCGATGTCGCTCGTTACGCGCACGCCTGTCTTCTCTATCCCGGGAGGGATCAGCAACGCCGGCGCGCATATAGTCACCTGCGCGCCTAATTTTGTAAGTCCCCAGATATTTGAACGGGCCACCCTTGAGTGGGCGATGTCCCCGACGATACTGACTTTGAGCCCTTCAATACGGCCCAGCCTTTCTTTCAAGGTAAACATATCCAAAAGCGCCTGTGTAGGGTGCTCGTGCCATCCGTCTCCTGCATTAATGACACTGGCGCGCAGATTCTTAGCCAGCATAAGCGCAGCGCCGGAACAATTATGCCGCATAACGATGATGTCGACCTTAAGGGCCTCAATATTCTTGCCCGTATCGATCAGCGTCTCACCCTTGCGCACGCTGGATGACTCGGTGGCAATGTTTATAACATCCGCAGACAGCCTCTTTGCCGCTATTTCAAACGATACCCTTGTGCGTGTAGATGGCTCATAAAAAAGATTGACCACTGTCTTGCCGCGCAAAGTAGGCACCTTTTTGACCTCGCGACTTATGACCTCTTTAAACGATTCTGCGGTATTAAGGAGAAGTTCAAGCTCCTCGCGCGTGAGCTCCTTTAAACCCAAAAGGTCTTTTTTTGTCCAGGCGGTATTTTTAGTCATTGCTCTCCAGGACGACCACTTCGTCCTTGCCTTCTGACTCTTCCAGGCGGACCTCGACGGTCTCCTTGGGAGAGGTTGGGATATTCTTGCCTACGTAATCAGCGCGTATAGGCAATTCGCGGTGGCCGCGATCTATAAAAACCGCCAGCTGGATGAATTGCGGCCTGCCGAAATCGATTATCTCATCCAAGGCGGCGCGCACTGTCCTGCCGGTGTACAACACGTCATCTACGAGAATGACCTTCTTATCCTGTATGTCAAAATCTATCTCGGTCTTGTGCACTACCGGCTGCTGGGCAATTGAGCTTAGGTCATCGCGGTAAAGGGTAATGTCGAGTATCCCGACCGGTGGTTTATGGCCGTCTATTTTTTCGATAGTTTGCGCCAGGCGCTCTGCCAGGTGGGCGCCGCGTGTCCGCACGCCTACAATAACCAGGTCGCGGGTCCCCTTGTTCTTTTCAAGGATCTCGTGGGCCATGCGCGCCAGCGTCCGCTGCATGCCGTTTTTATCCATAATGTGCGCTTTTTCTTTCATTGACATGATCGTCTCCAGGGTAATAAAAAAGGACCGGCGCTCTTAGCGCAAGTCCTGTATTTAATGCCAACTATGAACGTCTTCATGGGTTGCTTTCCTTGCCGGTTTCTCTGAACCAGCTTAAAGGCATCTTGGTAAAGATAACACGCTAGGCCGTCTTTGTCAAGGCGATTTAGAAGATGACAACAAACTCACCTTTGGGCCGTGGGTACTTTCCGCCATCGGCCCCTGCCTGGCCTACAGACAGGGCCCCGCCTTTGACGGCGAACCTCTCAATTGCTTCCTCCGTAGTCCCACGGACAACTTCCTCAAATTTCTTTGTCACTTCCCGAACTATGGCTATTTTTCTGTCCCCCAGGACCATCTTCATATCATCTAAGGTCTTTAAAATACGGTGCGGCGACTCATAAAAGACGATTGTACACTCAAGGCTTTTAAGCCAGCCAAGCCTCTTTTTGCGCGCTCCGCTTTTGACGGGTAGAAACCCTTCAAAAAAGAAATTATGCGTCGCAAAGCCGCTTATGGAAAGCGCGCTGATAAGGGCGGTTGGCCCTGGAACAGAAACTACGCTACCGCCTGCTTCCAGGACAGATTTGATAAGGGGAAAACCGGGATCGCTGATGCCGGGCGTGCCTGCGTCTGAAACCAGAGCGATCTTCTTGCCAACTTTCAAAAGCCGCAAAAGATAATCACCCTTTGCGGCTTTATTGTATTCGTAATAACTAGTCAATGGCGTTTTGATGCCATAGTGGCCTGTCAAGATCCTTGTCTTTCTGGTATCTTCACAGGCAATAAGGTCAACTGATTTCAAAACCTCGACCGCGCGATACGTAATATCGCCTAAATTGCCTATTGGGGTAGAAACGACATATAACATTTTTATTTTGCGTAGGGCATATGGCTAAGGGCTAAGGGCTTAGGGCTAAAACTATACGCCCTATGCTCTGCGCTCTATGCCATTCTATTCCACTGTAACTGACTTAGCAAGATTGCGCGGCTGGTCGACATTGCAGCCGCGCTCGAGCGCGATATAATAGGCGAGCATCTGCAGAGGCAAAGCCACCAAAAGCGGCGAGAAAAATTCATCGCATTTTGGGATGCGGATCACTTCCGGGACGTATGTCTTTATGGAGTTATTGCCTTCCGAAGCAATGGCTAGCAACTTGCCGGATCGCGCCCTTATCTCCTGTATATTAGAGACCATCTTGTCATAAATTTTTGAATCGACGGCGATACAGACGACGGCGCGGTATTCGTCAATAAGCGCTATAGGGCCATGTTTCATCTCTCCGGCTGCGTAGCCTTCTGCCGGAATATAAGAGATCTCCTTTAATTTAAGCGCGCCCTCCAGGGCCGACGGAAAATTAATATTTCGCCCCAAAAAGAGAAAACTGCCGAAATGATGATGCCGCACAGCGGCGCGGGCAATATCGCGTTCAGACCTTAAGATCTTTTCCTGCAGGGCCGGTATACGGCCTAGCGCAACTAAATATCTTTTGTAGGCCTTGGCAGTAATCGTCCTTCGGCAAAGCGCCAACTGCAGGCCAAGCATATAGAAAACAGCCAATTGCGCGGTGTAGGCCTTGGTGGACGCGACGCCAATCTCCGGGCCGGCCAGCGTATAAAAGACCTTATCGGATTCGCGTGTAAGGCTTGAGCCCACGACATTACAGACAGAAATTACCTTGGCGCCTCTTTTTTTTGCCTCACGCACAGCCGCCAGGGTATCGGCTGTCTCGCCTGACTGGCTGACAGCGATGACCAGGGAATCTTTCGTCACTATCGGGTCGCGGTACCTGAACTCCGACGAGAGATCAACCCAAACCGGAATACGCGCCAGAGATTCTATTACATATTTACCCACAAGGCCCGCGTGATAAGCTGTTCCGCAGGCCACAATGACTATGTTCTTTATATTTTTAGGGAATGTGAAGGCCTTTATCTCTTTTAAGCCGCTGGACAAGAGCCTCTCTAAAACACGCGGTTGTTCATGTATCTCTTTTAGCATAAAATGCGCGAAACCGCCCTTTTGGGCGCTCTGGGCATCCATAGTGACCTTGTCGAATTTAGGGACCAGCCTCCTGTTATTCAGATCATAAATATCGATGCTATCAGGCGTCAACACCGCGACCTGCCTGTCTTTTAAGTAGACCACGCGCTTGCAATGCTCCAGGATGGCCGGCACGTCAGAGGCGATGAAATTTTCATTTTTCCCAATTCCTATAATCAAAGGGCTGCCTAAACGCGCTCCGATTAATTTATTCGGTTCTTTTTTTGCAATAACCCCTATAGCAAAAGAACCGATGAGTAATTTCAGTGTTTTACAAACAGCTTCTTCAAGAGAATTCTGTCTATAATACTTTTCTATGAGATGAACAATGACTTCTGTATCGGTTTGGCTCCGGAATTTATGCCCCTCTTTGATAAGCTGTAGTTTTAATTGCTCATAATTTTCTATGATTCCATTATGCACCAGAGCGATTACATTGTTACAATCACAATGAGGATGGGCATTTACTAGATTAGGCGCTCCATGGGTGGCCCATCTGCTATTATGAGAAACAAAACCGTTAGCAATAAAATTTGAGTGACTATTATCCACCTCTAAATCATAAAGGCGCTCATCGTTAGCCAAAACAGTTTTTATCTCTAAAACTGGCTGAGGTTCGATATTTAAATCGCGATATTCTGTGCGTTCCGCAACCCTTTTTTTCTCTATAATCAAGGTATTAAGTTTTTCTGATTTTGTTCGTGATTCAAAACCTATCAAAGATCGGAATTTCTCTAAACAGCGGCATTTATTTATAAATAAGCCGTGAGAGTCGTTCCAGTTTGCCTTTTTTTTCTTCTCGGTATAAAAAGAGGCAATTATCCCGCACCTTAAAAGCAAATACTGGGAAATCCGGACAAGTTGTTTATTTGTATTTCTAAGGCTGATTTGTCCGGAACTCATATTAACACAACCCTCGGCGTCAAAAAAGCCTCTCAAGAATGCCGCTATTTCATCTAAGGGCGATTTACATAGTTCACTCACGAATTCATTCTTTCGATAAGTGATGTTTTGATTCAACCATTGGCAAAGGTAAAAGCTATTTACTTCTAGAAGCCACGCTCTTGTATCATTCATAGGGGCTATCCGCCCTTCGACATTGAAAACTTTTCTAATAAGATCCTTATAACTTTCTAACAGCGCTTTGTCCAAGTCCTTGAATCTCACGCATCTTTCTTTAACTGTTCCGTCTCCTAATAAATAACCTATGAGCTGCATAAGTTCGGCCGAGCTCTCAGACGGCAAATTTATAAATTTTCCATGGATTGTGTTTTGAGGAATAAAATCATTCCCGTTAAAAGGAATTGATAAAGCCGGCAATAATTTTGACAGTTCATCTTCTCTAAAATTACGGTCATTGCGAAAAATATGATCGATATAACCGCGGCTCATTCCGGTAAGCGAAGCACAAGCTATTTTAGTTAAATACAACTCCCGGACTCTGCTCGTGATCAATCTGTGCGCATCTTGCGTAATCTTATAATATCTCTTTACGAATATGTGCTGAAATTTGATCTTCCTTCCTTTCACGGTAACGACTTTTGGCACAATTAACAAATCTTTCATCCTAATATCATCTGCCCTTTTTTCTATAATTTTCCCGTCACACATTACAAACATTCTATGTTCTGGAGTGCATTTTATAGAACCAAAGGCGGTCCTTATTAAATATAGTCGGGGAGGAGGGGCGTGTTGAGTTACCTTAACCGCGGCGGGTTCTAATTTTCTGGATTCGAGATTAAAAGATAAGACCGTATCTCCGTCCTTTATTTCTGAAATAGGAATGACTCCGCCGTTAGCCAAGAAAACTTGAGTTTCTGGCGTCAAGCAATGCCCTATCCCTAAAGAGCCAGAAACCGGTTTCTTTTTTAACAACTGTTCCAGGTCTTTAACTTTTCCGGGCAACTTGCGTATTGAAAGCCTCTTCTTGTCCGCCAAGAATGTGCATATCCCGGCCGAATCATAACCGCGGTATTCAAGACGTTTTAGACCATTCAATAACATATCTTGCGCTTCTTTTTTCCCTATATATCCGACTATTCCGCACATATGGCGTCTCCGACGCCGTCACAAGTCACAAGTCACAAGTCACAAGTTAAAGAACAACTTGAAAAATTGAAACTTTAAAACGTTGGGACGACTAAAATTAAACTACCTCTCTTTATTATAAAATACAACCTTCGCCGGAATCAATGCACTTGATGCGCAGTAATTCCGCGAACTTCGTCAAATGTTTGCGCTCTTCATCTAATATCTTTTTGAAAGCGGACTTGGCATCTCCATCCTTGGAACGAGCTAGGCAGCCGTCATAAAAAACGATGGAACGGCGTTCCATATTCATCGCCTCTTCCAAGGCAGTATGGCGATGCTCCATCTTTTGAGCTTCTTCCTTTTCCAACGCAGCGTTAAAAACCCGGGATTTAATGTAATCAACGATATCGTCCTCTTCAAAGGTATCGTTAGCCGTCTCCTTGACACGGTTTAACAAACCCTGGAAGGTATCCAAGTGGGCTTTTTCCTGCTCGATGAGGAATTCGATCTCATGTTGAGTTCCTGCGTCGCGCACTTGTTTTAAAAGGTCCGAATAGAAGTCAATGCCGTCTTTTTCCATCCGCACCGCTATTTTATACGCCTGCACAGGGCTAAAATCAGTGATCGTTATATTCCCGGCCTTATCGATATTTACGCGCATTCTTGCCCCCTTCCGTTACCATAAACACAATTATAGCCACGGAACATTATACTATAAAAATAAAAACCCCGTTAGCGAAAAAGAAAAGACTTCTTTGTCTCTAACGGGGCCTTTAAGTCCGCCTTCGGCGGAAGGCAGGCAGGTAGTTTAGGCTCTTACCCGGGAGCTAATACGACAACCCTCTTTACAATGAGCGATCGCCCTTAAAAAATATCTGGGTCTAAGCATCGTTCTGTCCTCCTCTGTCTTCTGACAACGTTTATTTCCCCGTGCCCATCATGTAGTTAACAACGCGGTTAGATACGCCCTCTTTCTTTAAAGCCTCGATCTCCTCTACCGAGAGGTTATAGACAGAGCCTGTTTCGGCGATCTTGGCGATTATGGCGTCATCAGTCATGCCCGACTTGGCCAAAACTATTACGTCAGAGATGCCCAACTTCTCCTTGCCCGTGAGGATCTCTTCTTTTGTGCGCTTCTGGTCTATCGAGCTGCCTATCAGGCCTCCGCCCAAAGCGCCCACCGTACCTCCCACCAAGGCCCCTTCAATACCACGCCCCATCTGATGGCCTATAACGCCTCCGGCGATGGACCCAACCACAGCCCCGCCTACAGCGCCGCGCTTAGTATTTTCACCCATCGTATCACAACCGACAACTGAAAAAACCAAAAATACTAAGGTAATTACCGCTGCCATGCTTCTATATCTTCCCATAACAAAGCCCTCCTTTTTGGGATAAGTATAACTCGCGCTACGTTCTTTTTCAACGATATTCTCAAACCGACTATTCTGTTTGACATGCCACATGCCCCAAGTTAAAATGTCGTCATGATTTTCGTCGTATTTCTTACCCTCGTCTTCGTAAGGCCCTTTATCTCTTCGGCTGCCCATCATGATCTAAATCTCATCCACACGATATTACTGTTGGCGATATCGATCCTTCTTCTCTTCAAGCAACGCCGCAATATGACGATCCCGCAAGAGATGAAAATTCCCACCCTTATATTTATTGCAGCCCTTATCTCTTCTTGCCTATTGAGCCAGGATAAAATAATAAGCCTTGCTGAATCCTACAAATACAGCATTGGCCTCTTGCTATTTTTTATCGGCTTGTCTATGCCCGAGGATAAAAAGGAAAAGGCTATAACCGTGCTTTTCTATGCCGGCGTAGTTATAAGCGTGCTTGCGCTCTACCAATATGCTTTTGGGTTTGGAGATCTTAAAAACTATCTGGCAAGCCATGGCTTAAACGACGAATTTATTCAGGGCTACATTGAAAGAAAGCGGGTATTCAAACCTTTCTTTAGCCCAAATATGCTGGCAGGCTATCTTGCAATGATCGCCCCCCTGGGTTTATTGCAGGCAAAAAGAAGATGGTTCCTTGTGCCGGTTGCGATAGCGCTTATATTAACACAGTCTATAGGAGCTTTTGCCTCTATCATCCTTGCGGCTTTCTGCGTTTTTGCATTAAAGCCGGCCACAATGCAGATGGAAACCCAAGACGGGCTTGCCCATTTAGTGACATCCCGCCGCAGCGGCCTTCCGCATTCATCCCCGGGCAAGCCCGGCGTATTCTGCGGAAGCGGGGGAAAAAAACCGATACTCTTGGCCGTTATTTGTATCGGTTTAGCCGCTATTTTATGGATACGTGTATCGGATCCGGCTGTTTTCAGGCAGCCAGGTTTTTCAATACAGATGCGGTTTGAATATTGGGCCCAGGCTCTTTCTCTTATTAAAGAACACCCTATCGTGGGTTCAGGTGTGGGGATCTTTAAAGTCGCGTCAACGCGCTATGCGCACAATCTTCTTTTACAAATTTGGGCCGAATCCGGGATACTGGGCGTCTTCTCGATCGTCTTCTTTATCGGGAGACTGCTCCAACTCGCAAAGAAGAGGATAATTTCTTCAAAGCCAAACCCTTTGTTAATTCCGCTTTTTTCGGGAGTCCTCTTCTTCCTGTTCCACAACCTTTGGGATATTTCCTTCTTTTTCCCCGAAACAGTCTTTATCTGGTGGTTACTTGCCGGCCTTTTGATCTCATAAAGCGGCTATTTTTTGGCCAATATCGAACTAACCCACTGGTAAAATCTAGTAGATAGCTTTGTGATTTCTTCGGCCTCGTCCTGGAAAATATTACGCCTTTCGTATTGAACCATGTTTTTCTTCGCAATGATCTTTCTTAAAGTACCGGCTTTATCCACAGCCGCCTGGATAGCCAAAGATTCAACAAGTGCACAAACATCAAAGTGATCAGCTGATATGGACCGCATTCCCTTTTCAAATACGCAAATAGCATCTGCCGCAGAAATACCACATTGTATGGCCAGTGTCGCAGCTGCATTGTAATTATCTCTCTCCATTGCCAAAAGCATTTGTTCGTAATTATCCGCTGCTTTCCTTAAATAATCTTCGGCTGCACCGCGCTCTTCCCTTCTTATCTTTATTTCTCTCGGTGTCATAGGCCCCTTAGCTCCTTTGGATCTATCCCAAAAAATACGGAATAAGACTCCATTAAAGATGAAACCGGCGGCAATTTTTTTTGTATACGTTTAATAAACTCAGCTTCCGGCTTAATATACGCATCCAGATTAAGCCCGAAATACTCTTTAAACTGCCTTGCGATATCCCCTATGATCTTGTCTTCTATTTCTTTGACATCGTCTTTATCTTCAACAATAACCGCTATATCCACATCGCTTTTGCTGGTTCCTTTAGAACGCTGTATGCTGCCGTATAAAATTAAAGATTCTATTTTATCCTTTATTCCTGATTCTTCGAATTTTTTAAGCAGAAATTGCTTTATATCTTCCTGAAGCGATAATTCTTTCTTAAAACTTGGCTCCAAAATATCCTTTACTATTCTATTGTTAGAATTAAGGTTATAAATGTGCTGTTTGCCTATAATTTCTATTTTTAAGACATCCTGGTTGAGAAGGTCTTTTAAAGCGGCATGAACAGCCGGAGGCGACATGTTAATTCTTCTTGCTATCTCTCTTCCAGATACTCTAAAATCGGCTGTATGAGAGAAAAAAAGGCGTAAAATTTTTAATTTGGTCGATGTATTTAAAATAATATTAAAGGGGATTTCTATTGTCATAAAGCTTAAGAATGTTCGGCTAAACTTAACACATGTTAAGTATTACTTAACATATACTATTTAATTTGTCAACTTTTATTCCCTTCCCTACCCGCTGACCTTTACCCGTGCCGCTTTCCAGGTAACCTTCAAGCTTACGGCAAAAACAACGGCCAGGATAGCCAAACCCTTCACCATACTTACCCTGCTGACAACTACGCCGCTAAAAGTAAAAAATAAGCATAGCCCCAACAAAAGCAAAAGAGCCTTTTTCTTAGAGTAACCCAGCGCCAGATATCTTAAGCAAATATGATCGTCACTCTTTTGAAAAGGAACTTTTTTGCGCCACAGGCGCATCAAAACCAGGAAAACAGTATCAAGGATAGGGAAGCCCAGGATAAGCAATGGCGCTGTCAAAGCGACAACACCGTCTTTGGAAGCGTAGCTGATCAATAGCGATATCACCCCAAATACAAAGCCTAAAAAGTAACTTCCGGAATTGCCCATATAGACCTTTGCCTCCGGAATATTAAAAATAAAGAAGCTTAAAATAGATGCTGCCAGTGCCACAGACAACATTGCAAATAGAGGAGCGCTAAATTGCGACACAACAAAAAAACCTATACATACGATGATCGCCACACCGCTAGCTAAGCCGTCCATGACATCCAAAAGATTAAAGGCATTAAAAACCCATAAAAGCCAGATAATGGACACAAGGATATTAGAAACCTGGTTTAAATACATGATCTGCGTCCTGACGCCTAAACATACCAATAAGACAGCAACTAATAT
The DNA here is from genome assembly GCA_016235185.1 of Candidatus Omnitrophota bacterium. Classification (GTDB taxonomy): domain Bacteria; phylum Omnitrophota; class Gorgyraeia; order Velamenicoccales; family Velamenicoccaceae; genus UBA9636. The sequence continues at coordinate 6,008 of JACRLT010000031.1, read as the reverse complement.
TTGAAATAAAAATTTGATCTTTATGGAAAGATTTTTTAAGTCATCGACTACTCCAAAAACAACCACCGCAACACTCAAGATAAAAAGACCCATCCATGAAGGATCTATCTTCCCGGCGCGGGCAAAAATAAAAGCGGCTGTCAAGAAGAATGAAATGCTCATGGACAAGCCGCCTATGCAAGGGATGCCCTTATTTAACAAAAAGGCGCGGCGCAAAGAAAACCTCCTGAAGATGGAAACCAAAACCACCCCGGAGAAAAAAGCAACCGCAGCTATATTCACAAAACCACCGAGTTAAAAACCATCGTATACCTAAAGTAAGGAAAAATGGATATTCCTGATATTACCGGTTATTACACCGGTTTCTTTGGATGTTGAAATCACAAAACCTGCCTGTTCTTTTTTTCCGCTTACCTCCATCCATTTCTTGAGATTGCGGATCCGTTCATGATCAATAGTGGAAGACAATTTTACTTCTATCGGATAACACCGGCCAGGCCGTTCGATAAGCATATCCACTTCTAATCCATCTGTGCTCCTAAAATAATAAAGCGAGCTCGTATCTCCCCACACAGACAGACGCCTATACACTTCAGAAACGCATGCTGTTTCAAAAAGCGCGCCGGCCATTGGCCCCTCGAGCATATGGGTTCGGTCTTGAAGGCCTACCAGATAAGACACAAGCCCCGTGTCCATAAAATAACATTTTGGCGCCTTGATAATCCTCTTGCCGAAATTTTTATAATACGGCATTAGAAAAAATATCAATCCGCTTGCCTCTAGAAGCGTAAGCCACGCCTTGATGGTCGGAACCGTCACCCCCACGTCTCTGGCTAAGGTTGAGGCATTAACTTCCTGGGCAGTTCTTGCCGCCAGCAGCCTGACAAAACGTTCAAAATCCCTTAAATTTATCTCTTTAATATTACCGCGCACATCCCTGTCGATATACGTCTGAATATAACTTGAAAACCACAGTTTTCTGGCCGAGTCCTTGCCGAATACGACCTCCGGGTAACCGCCTTCTAATACCCATTTCCCAAGCTCCGCCCTATGCGAAGGCAAAGATGTTGTTCTCGTCAAATATTCCAAGAATTGGCCAGTGTCACCCGGCTGGTTAGTTGGGTTTTTCTGGATCTCCGTTAAAACAAACGGGTAAAGATGCAAGATTGCGATTCTGCCGGCAAGGGTCTCGCTTATCCCCTTCATCAAAGCCCACTGTTGGGAACCCGTTATAATCCACTGCCCTGGTTTTTTGTCCCTTTCTATCCTCGCTTTAATATACGACAGAAGCTGCGGTACGTTTTGAATCTCATCGATCACCACAGGAGGATGGTATTTGTCCAAGAACCCTTTAGGATCTTCGGCTGCGAACGAACGGACATCGAGCTCGTCCAAAAGGACATAGTTATATTTTTTCAGGATGTGCCGCACAAGCGTAGTCTTGCCCGAGCGCCTTGGGCCCCCGACGAAAACAGCAGGGAAACTCGCAACAGCATTTTTTAAAGTTTTCTCCAATAAGCGAGAACTATACATAATTGCTATTTTAAAGTATTACTTTAAATTGTCAAGATATTTACGCCCCAGAGGAAAAAGCAACCGGCATTTGCAAAGCCCTCCATATTGCCAGAATAGATAAAAACACCTTTGGTCTGAATGATTTTCATTCATGGCGTGAATTATAATATAATAATCCCTTCTGCCAAATGTTTCCGCTGAATTATCAGGCGCCCGAAGCGATCTTTAATAACGTCAAAAGGCCCAAGAGGGTGATAAATATGCCGACATATTTCTTGAATCTTGCCGGATGAATGTCTTTTACTGTGAGCGCGGCCAAGGGAACGGCAGGCGTTGCGCTAATAAGCAACAATACCACTAATTTCCAATCTATAGCCTTGCCCATAAATAAATAGAAAAGGAAACCAACGGCGCAGGTAATTGCCTCTGCAAAAGCTGTTATACCTACGGCGTTCTTGGCATGAACACCGGAGAGTATCTGCCCGCCCATAACCAAGGGGCCGTATCCGCCGCCTGACAAACCCTTGTTGAAGGCCGCCAGGAAACTTATTCCTGTGATCTTTCGCCATGAAAAGTGCATAGGCCGCTTGATGGTAAACAAGATCAAGAGCCCCATGCACGTAACCAATAACCCGATGTAGAGGGTCAATAACCACTTCGGAATCTTCAAGGCCACGACTACAGAGAGGATAACGCCTACTGCGCTTACTAACCCAAGTAACATTGCGATCCTGAAATCCTTTGCGTTGACCTTAAGATCAACGTTGCAGCAATTATGGTGAGAGACGCAAGCCGCGATATCCGTGACAAATTGCGAGATCAAAATGGCAGGAACTACCTGCAAAGGGCTGTACCCAAAAATGATAAGGATCGGCGCCAAAACTGTGCCATACCCCATTCCAAGGCTCGAATCCAGATACTCGCTGACAAAAGCAATTAGTCCAACAATAAGATTCATCGGTACTTTGTTAAAAATTTTTCGTTTACGATTATCTCCTTATTCTATCCGTTGAGAACTCGACAACTTATCTCTATATCGTTCCATAGCTGTCCAAATTAGCCAAAAGACAGCTGAAGTTGTAACTGGCTAATAGGTTTATTGCTCTTATCGTGGAATGGCGCATTGAGCCATTCCCAAAGATTGCGTCTTGAAAAAAGATTTGTCGGCAAGATTGCACAAAACGTGTAAAGCGACCAGGAAAATTTTGATTTGAATTTCAAATAAGCCAATAACAGTAGAATCAAGGCTATGCAAAGGGTTTTTGAAGCGAAAAGGGTGTTTAGGAGCAACGGGCTGGCATTTGGACAACATCTAGAAAAATGTTTTTTTAAAAAGCTCAAGTGTTCAGTGTTTGTTAGTATAGGCCAGGGTAGACCGATGAATAGACTTGAGGTCTAAATGATAGAGACTCGGAGTCTGTGAAACCAGTCCAGCTTCAATGCCGCGCAGGCTATCCTGGCCAGATAATTGCCAAATTCATCTAATACCATTATTTGGCGTAAACACTAATATCATATCAAATGGAACAAAATCATATTTCTGCTTTAAACGATACCCAGCTAATTGAAGTTCCCGTATTATGGTGGGGGCTTTTTGCCAATTACCGAATCCTCCGGATAAGTATGGAGCAGGCTTACCATTGTATAAATATCGTCTAAACTTTTGAACAATGAGAACTGTATTAATTATCCTCATACAAGTAAAATGTTTGTGCTCTATATTTACATTTTTATTAGTCATATCAAGAGCTCCTGTATTATCGAGAACACCAGCCTCAAATTTTAAAAATCTAAATGCTCGTTCAACAAACTCCTTTTCCTCTGGAATAAAAGCGACTTCTCTCTTAAAAGTTGATCCATTTTTAAGAAAATTGCTCAGGAAAGAAAAATCATCTCTCATTTGATTAAAATCATCAACGATTGCTTTTTTTAATAACTCTTTAGTTTTATTATCTAACGGCTGACGCAGCAATTCTCGAGTAGATTCCTGAAGATTCGCGTAAAATGGACTATCGGAATTTTCCAATGATAATTGCCTAATCAATCCGTCAAAATTACTGATATCATATAAAGAAAATTTTTGAGAACCTTTGTTCTCCATAATGACAAGCCGTCCATTTTTAGCAAGATGATCTTTCAGCCTATTAAAATAGTCAACGCGATTACTAAAAAAAGAATATGCATGAGCAACAAAAATCAGGTCAAATCTATTCTTCGTGAAAAATTCATCCAGACCTTCCTTATCAACCAGAACAGGAAAAAAATTCACAAGATTTCTTGCCTGTGCCTGCTGTTTCATATAATGCACCATATTGATATCAATATCGGCTGCGAACACTTTGCCTGTTCCCTTTAATCTCTCAGCAAATTCATATGCATACTGTCCTGAACCAGCGCCTAAATCGAGAATAATCATTCCTGGCTTAATTCCCAATACATGCATCAGCGTGTCTATTTTTGAAGAATTGACGCGCTCAATTTGCCGTTGAACCAATTCAGGCGTAAATGGAGCCGCTTTTTCAGAGCCAGAAGACTTGTTTTGCTGAAATGTCTGACTATGCACATCAAGCGGACATAGGCTAAAAACAATAATAAAAATAGTGACGTATCTACGTATACTCATCATCAGATTATAAGCTGCCCTTCATTCTTTAATAGCAATCATTCCACAAAAATTATACCATTTAAAAAAACTATCTACTGATTCAAAACCGCTTTTCTCAAGCAGTCTTATGTTCTCATCATATTTATAAGGAATTAAAACATTTTCCAAAGCCTCTCTTTTTCTGCTAATTTCAAGTCTTATATAATTATTCCGCATTTTAAATGCGTGATAAAATTCTATGAACTCTTCGTCAAATTTTGCGTCATTCGATAAAATCTTCTCAACAAGAATGAAACAACCGCCTCTCCTCAGGCCGCTAAATATCCTTGATACTGCTAAATACCTCTTTTCGGGGCCGATAAATTGCAAGGTCAAATTCATTATAACAACGCTGGCATCCTTGACCTCGAAATCTTGGCTCACATCCGCGTTTATCAAAACGCAACGATCTGATACACCGCTTCTTTCAAGTTTTCTCCTTGCCTTTCTTAACATAGCATTAGAAAGATCAACGCCAATCAGTTTAATTCCTTTTTTATCGATGTTTTTTGCAAGATTCATTAAGGTTGTACCCGTTGAACAGCCGATGTCATATACATTGCTATTATTACGGACAAAAGACTTCGTAAGTTCTACAATCATTCTTTGTATTTCAGAATAAAAAGGCACGCTTCTTATAAGCATATCATCAAACACATTTGCTGTTTTTTCATCAAAGACAAAGCTTCCTTTTTTTGTTTTCACGGCTTTAAACAATGTATCCTTTGCCACTTTATACTCCTCCAAGAAATATCAAACTCACCCCTCCAACAGCAACCAATGAACCCATAATCGCCCGAGAGGATATTTTCTCTTTTAAAATGAAAAAGGCTAACGGTAAAATAAAAAGCGGGCCCGTGGCATTTAAAGTTGCAGCTATCGCTGTATCCGTATATTTAAGCGCTAATATACAAAACCATGTTCCCAAGAAAGTGCCGACAAAGGAAGCAAAAAATAACTTTTTCATTAAAGAGAAACCGTTAAACAGCGGCTTTAACCAATCTTTTAATTGAAAATTGATAAGCCCTAAGAATATCAATCCCAAAACCCCAAATATCTGACGAATAAACGTTGCTTTTAACGCAGAGGTTGAGTTGAGCGCCATTTTGGAAAATATAACCGCTGCCGCACAACACAAAACAGTCAAAACTCCATATATTATGCCTGACTTCCACTCTATTGGGTAACATGCTACTGGGGCGCCATCCCATAATACCAAAAAAACACCGCTCAAAGTAAAGAAAATCCCAAGCCAACTGATTGGCAAAAGAGATTCATGCAACATTATATGTACCAACAGAATAGTCACAACGGGTATTAACGTCGTTATAATCAAAGATAACCTTGGCCCAAGCCTCACAAGAGACTGAAAATAAAATGTATCTCCTAAACTAATCCCCAACAAACCGCTTATCCCTAAAAATATAACTGCATTATTGCTAATCGGGGTGCGATCATAGAATAAAAATAAAATACCAAGAAAAAAAGAAGCTATGACACTTTTCCCTAAATTCATGCCGATAGGAGAGACATCGTCACCCAGTTTTTTAAATAAAATGGAAACAAATGCCCACAATAATGCGGAGGTTAACGCAAATATCGCTGCCCAGGTATGGTGATACGAAAACATCACTCTTTACCTCGCATCTTCCATCTTATAAACGAAAAAAATATGCTGCGTGTCTTATACTCCGTCTTTAACCTTTTAACACTACTTTGTTAAAAATTATTTTCGTTTACGATTATTTTCAAAAATTGTTTTTATGTAAGTTTTGATTTTTCATAACTTACGTAAATACAATGCCTTACGTTAAAATTGCTATTGCATTTTCAGCCTAACTTCCTGTAA
>JACRLT010000029.1 GCA_016235185.1 Candidatus Omnitrophota bacterium | reverse complement strand
TCGACAACGCCCAGTAAATTGCCGGGCCTGAGTTCTCCGGCCAGAGACAGGCCGGTTGTGGCTTCGGTCAGAAGACGCACATTGTAGCAGCGTTGGTGGGAATAATGCGGAACATAACCGACAACTCCGCCTTCCATCTGGTGGCCGAAGATTCGCAGGCTTGTCGTGTCGACATCCAACAGCGCGCTCCAGATAGGGACGGCATCCTGCAGCGCCCATTGCCGCAGATGATCGTGAGCATTCATCAGAGAACGCAGGAAGTCGTAATCGGCATTGAGCAGGAATGTCCGAAGCGTATCGCGGTGAGGGAATTCCGGGATGCCAAGCAGGGATGGTAGAAGGCCGTTGTGGGTCAATGATCGTGAGTTCTCGATCCGCCCAATACCGGCTGCTATAGTTATGATGTGGGTCAGAAGCAGGTCGACCTGATGGTATTTGCGCCCTGAAGATGGCCAAAGAACATGACGTTGCAGAAAACGGCGAAGACCGAGCGATTTGCAAAAAGCCTGAAAAAGGATCAGGCCGCCGAATCGGGTCAGTCCATCGCCATCGACGGAGAATGTAAGTTTTCGTATTCCTTTTGGCATCTGACACAATCCTAACCCAGGGTGAGCTTTGTGTCAAGCCTGTTTTATCGACGGTAAATATCATAAAATTACCCGTTTTTCAGGAATTAGAAGCAGGGGGTAGTCAAGATGACTTATATCGGTATCTTGATCGCGGCGGCTATCATTGCGTTTTTGGCGTTTTTCGGGTGGCGCGGCCATTTCCAGTCGCCAACATCGGTCTCAAAAAACACGCAGGCTGCCATGGAAGAGCAGGGGATAAGCGCTTCCAGTTATCAGGGCGTCCTTTCTAATGTCAGGTCAAAACTGGGCGAAGCCACTCAAATAGAGTCTGGCCGTCTTAAAGATCTGGAAGATCTAAAGTAGGAAAATAGTTGATAATATTTATGGGCGCAGGTGATCTTTTGAGGAGGAGCGATGGATAGGATGAAGATGGTATTGTTCGGTTCTTTTATTTTTGCTGGGTTTTTGTTTATATGGCCCGCTTTTGCCGTTGAGGCAGATGATCCAATAGTATCCGGAGTGATGTACGATGAAAGCAGCGCGGCGTCGCGTGCCATAGTCAACGGCGCAATAGTAGGCGTTGGCGACAAGATAGGAGATACCGAGATAGTAGCCATTAAGTCAACCGGTGTTGTTGTAAGAAATGGCGGACAGGAGAAAGAAGTCGAGATCAACAATCCCGGAGCGCCGGCGCCGCAATCATCGGCAAAGGACAAGGGTGGTTTTTGGGCCGGCCTTATGGAAAAGATAAGTTCTTTGGGCCGCAAGAAAACAGCTTCGCCGTCAACGTCCGGAGGCCAGAATTATTATTTGAGGGCCACGGGTTTTTACCAGGAGGCCAAGGACAGCCGGGATATCAAGGAGCGCGTTGAGCGTTATCAAGAGGCGATCAAGTATGCCCAGTATTCGCTGGATATCGAGTTGCCTGATTCCGCTAAGACCGAGGAGCTGAAAAATATTATTGAAGATTCCCGCCTGAAGGTTTCAAAATTTTCTGAAAAATTAAACAGCGGTAAAGAAATGGATAGGTTGTTTATGGATGGCAGGAAGTATGCCGAGGCTGCCTGGAGCTTATCTTCGGGCGAGCCTGCGTCGCGATCCAAGAAAAAAGAGAATTATTCCTTGGCCCTGCAGTATTTCCGTCAGGCATACAACTTGGCCGAAGACGCCTATGACAAGCGCAGGATAGAGGACAAGATATCCGATGTCGAAGCATCTCTCGATGCGTTGGATTAAAAAATTTAAAGGAGGGATAGAGCATGGCCAAAGTTAATGGAGAGGGGAGTTTCGGATTGGTTGATCTTAGCGGCCACAAGAGAAAGGCCTGGAACGATCTGTCCTTAGCCTACCGCAATTAGTGAATAGGGCAAAATGGTATATATGAGAAGCAGGGCAAATAACCTTAAATGGATCATATCGGGAATGACGTTGGTGATCTTGGCGCTTACAGCCACTGCGTTTGCCGAGGTTGTCGGCTCAAAAGACGGATTGTTCTGGATGGATGTGCCGCAGGGTTGGCAATGGTATGAGGATAACGGCGGTGTGACTGTTGTCAACCCTACAGGCAATCATGCTATCCGTATTGATATCGAGGCCAGAGATGGCATCCGGATAGACGAGGATGCCAAACAGCTTGTGCGGGATGCCATGGCAGCAAAGATCCAGGAAGTGGCCTTGCACAACGGCAAAGCTGTTTTAAAGACCCAAAGAAAAGTGGACGGTGTTTTTTCTCTGCAGAGCGGTTTTATAATATCTGCGTCTGACGGCATGAGGCAGGCCACAGCCGTTATCTTTTTTCATGGGAGATATCTTTTTAATATTTATTTTGAGGCCTCAAGGGAGTTCCAGCGCTTGGAAATGGAGGCGATCGTAGATACGATCAAATTTGAACCGCCGAAGAAAGAAGAAGAAAAGATCGAAGTCCAGGCAGATGCCGGCCCATCAAAAGTTCAAGAGTCGTCTTCGCAGGTTTCGGTTGTTCCGGTCGAAGATAATGCAGCGGCGGTCATCGATAATGCTCTATAAATTTTATTAAAGGGAGGGTTATATGGAGAATCGCAGAAAGTTCCCTCGTCTGGCAGTGGACGTGGATGTGTGTTGGCAAAAGGTCGAAGGCCGGGAGGCCGCGGATAACCCCACCAAAGACACCACCAAGAATATCTCGGAGGGCGGTATCTGTCTTATGGTTTATGAGCCTCTGGTCAAGGGAGAAAAAATTTCTCTCGAGTTCACTCTGCCTACCGGAAAGCGGATCAATGCTGTTGGCCGTGTTGCGTGGATCTCTACTTTCGAAGTCATCTCTGAAAAAGCCGAGGCCAGCCGCTGCGATGCAGGGATCGAATTTATCGATATTTCTGAAGAGGACAGGCTGGAAATACAAAAATTTGTATTCTCTTTTTTAAAGAGATGAGCAGGACCCTGGATGTTTAGCGTAAGGAGGGTTTATGTTTGAGTTCATTAATATTTTTAAGATCACAATGGCGATCCTGCGTTCCAATGTCTCGTCGCGGGAAGTCGCTATAGGCGTTTGTTTGGGCATGTTTTTGGGTTTTATACCTTTAAACGGGCCTATGGCGCTGTTTTTGTTAGTGCTTTTCTTGATCGTCAAATTGAGCCGTATATCTACACTGTTCGCCTTGCCGGTTTTTAAGCTTTTTTATGTCCTGGGCGCGGCGCATTTGGCAGAGAGAATAGGGTCATATCTTTTGCTAGATGTAAAACCCTTGTCTTATTTCTGGCGTTGGCTGACCGGTTTGCCTATTGTCGCGTATCTGGATCTAAACAATACCCTGATCATGGGCGGTTTGGCGCTGTCGCTTTTTTTAAGCGTCCCTGTCTATTTTATTGCCAAGAAGTTGAATATTGTTTTCCGTCAGTATTTGAAAACAAAAGGCCAAGATGTTAAGTTTTTTTCCTGGGTCATTGGTTTTAGCTCGTCACCCGCTCCAAAACAGGGCGTTATCAGCCGCAGGTTCAATATTCGCAATATCGTGCTTTTGGGCAGCGGGCTGGCCCTTTTTCATTTTGCTGTCGGGTTTTTTCTAAGCCCCATGGCCACATCTTTTGTGGTCAGTAAGGTGAGCGACTATACCCCGGCAAAAGTGACGGTCAACAAAGTCAATGTCTGGCCATTAACGCTGTCTTTTTCAATTAATGGCCTCAAAGTATTCGATCCCGAAAAGACCGAAATGCGCATTTTAAAAGCCGATGGCGCGTCGATGCGTGTAAGCCCTTTGGCGCTTTTAGCCAAACGCGTAGTTTTTTCCAGGGTGTCGTTAAGCGGACTTGAGGTCGGCCTGGAAGGTACCCCTGACGGTTCATTTAATATCCAGAAACTAGCCAAAAAAGAAGAAGCTGGCAAGGCCAAGGTATCCGTTGCAGGTATCTTTGATATCTTCGGAAAGAAGAAGGACCTGTTTGGCCGTGTTTATGATCTTTTAAAAAAGAACTCGTCAAAAAAGGCTGTTGAAGAGGAAAAGGCCAAGCGTAAAGAAACCGAGAAGATATCCCAGGGGATCGCGAATTTACCTCATGGCAAGAGGGTTGATTTCAGGGCGTTTGAAGACCGTTATTTCCTTGAGGTCAGAAAGTTCATTGCCTCTAACGCGGCCGTAACTATCAAAGCAGAAGACGGGACATCCATTGATATTGACCGCGCCGATATCAAGCTCGAGCGCCTTGGTTTTGATCAGGCCAACGGCATGATCTTGCGCAGGGCGGAAGTGAACGGTGAAGTTGAGCGCGCCGGAACGCCTGCAGGAAGGATCGAGTTCTTGTTTGCAAAAAGTTTTACGAAAGGTGAGCCGAGGTCGGAGTTCAGGGCCAGGCTCAAAGATGTGGATGTCAATGCGGTCAAATTCATTTTTGATGGTTCTTTACCAGTTACTATTTCAGACGGAAAGCTCAACATGGACTCAACGACTGTCATTGTGGGGGAAGCCTTAAATTCAAAAAATAACATTTTTTTGAAAGACTCCAAGATCGTGCCTAAAGGCGCTGTGAGCGGTTCGTTTGTGCCAATGCCCGCGCTTTGTGATGCCTTGAATTCAGTCAACCCTATAGAGCTGAAGTTCGATATTACCGGCACTGTAGAGCATCCTGATTTTGGAGGTTTCCAGGAGTCTTTAAAGGCGTTGGTTGGGCCGTATCTTAAGAACGCGGGTGAGCAACTTAAGAGCAAGGGCGCGGATTTCCTGGGTACTTTATTAAAAAGGTGAAATCTCAAAAAGGTGAAATCTCTTGTCACCTTGATGCCTGGGTGTTAGAATATACCCCTTTGAGAGGGGGACCTATATGAAAAAGATACTTTATGTTGTTTTAGACGGTTTAGGGGATACGCCGGTTAAGGAGTTGAACAATAAGACTCCTTTGGAGGCAGCGCTGACGCCTAACATGGACAGGCTTGCGCAGAGCGGCAAGAGCGGTGTGGTCCATACTGTAGGCAAGGGGGTTGCGCCTGAATCGGATATAGCGGTCATCAGCCTTTTGGGTTACGACGCCCATAAGTACTACACCGGCCGGGGGCCTTTGGAGTCTTTTGCCGAGGGGTTGAAGGTCGAAGACGGTAATGTAGCTTTTCGTGTTAACTTTGCGACCGTTGAAGATGATGGCAAGACTATCAAGGACCGCAGGGTAGGCAGGAACCTAACCACTGAAGAGGCAACGCTTTTAGCCAAGGAGATCAATTCAAAAGTAACGCTGACTAATGCTACCTTTGAATTCAAAAATACCATAGGACATCGCGGGATCCTTGTCATCCGTGCCATGCACAACCAGCTATCAGCCTGGATAACAAATACCGACCCGGCGTATGACAGGGAAGGGGTCTTTGGCTTGGCCAAAGAAAAATTTGATCCTTTTGTTGAAGGATCCAAGCCAATGCCCGGATATGAGGATTCAAAGCCGGCTATTGAGGCAGCTGCCCTTTTGAACGAATTTACGGTAAAATCCCATAAAGTCCTTCAGGAAGCAGCTATTAATAAGAAACGTATCAGCGACGGTAAGGTGCCGGCGAATTTAATACTTTCGCGCGACGCAGGCGACCACCTGCCGAAGTTCCCTCCTATGCATGAGCTTTATGGCGTCAGATTCGGCTCATTCGTCGAGATGCCCGTTGAAAAGGGAATAGCTCTCCTGACATCAATAGCTATCGTAGATGTGCCTTCCAACACCGGCCATCCTGACGTGGACTATGCTGTCTGGGCGAAAATAGCGCTGCAGAAGATAAAAGATTTTGACGGCCTCTACATCCACATAAAAGGCCCGGATGAACCCGGCCACGACGGCGATTTCAACAGGAAAAAGGCCTCTATCGAGGCCATAGACAAGCACTTCTTCGGTAATCTCCTGCCCCAGTTAAAACTTAAAGACGTGATCGTGGTCATAACAGCCGATCACTCGACGCCATGCAAATTGAAAGCTCATTCCGCGGACCCTGCGCCTCTCATTATTACCGGCGGCAATATCAAGGCCGATGGGACATTGAGTTTTTCGGAGAAAACAGCTAAGGCCGGGTCTCTTGGTGAGATCTTAGGCAAAGACCTTATGGGGCTTTTGATAAAGTTAGCCAAGGAATAATTGAATAAGGTTAAAGATGTCAAGGGAGACAGAAGATAGAGGATCTGTCTCCCTTTTCCATATTTATGAAAAATAAGACATATGATTGCATAGTTGTAGGCGCAGGCCACGCAGGCACAGAGGCAGCTTATGCAGCAGCCAAAATGGGGTGTTCTGTGCTTTTGTTGACAATGAACCTGGATTCCATCGGCACCATGTCTTGCAATCCCGCTATTGGTGGCATAGGTAAGGGCCAGCTGGTCAAGGAAATAGACGCTATAGGCGGTGTCATGGGCAGGGCTGCCGATGCCTGCGGCATCAGTTTCAAGGTCTTGAATTCTTCCAAAGGACCGGCTGTGCGGTCAACACGCGCGCAGGAAGATATGTTCCGCTATAAGCTTTTCATCAAAGGTTTACTGGAGAATACTTGTGGTTTAGATATACGGCAGGCAGAGGTCACCGAGGTCTTGACAGATGGCACAGAGGCTGTCGGTGTGCGCACTTCTTTGGAAGAGTCTTTTTATGCAAAGACTGTTGTTTTAACCCCAGGCACATTTTTAAACGGCCTCATACATATAGGCCTGATGCATTTTTCCGGCGGCAGGCTTGGCGAGAGGTCTTCGTTAAGCTTGTCGCATAGTTTAAAAAATATCGGTTTAAAGATGGGCCGTTTTAAGACAGGCACGTGCCCGCGCATAGACAGCCGCAGCATCAATTATAAAGATCTTATGCGTCAGGATGGCGATAATCCGCCTGTTCCTTTTTCGAGCAGCACTTCGGAGCTGAACTTAGCCCAGGTGCCTTGCTATATTACCTATACAAATGAAAAGACGCACGAGATCATACGAGGCGGCCTGGACCGTTCGCCGCTTTATACAGGAAAAATAAAGGCTACCGGCGTGCGTTATTGCCCGTCCATAGAGGACAAGATCGTGCGTTTTGCCGGCCGTACGAGGCACCAGATCTTTTTGGAGCCCGAGGGGTTGGATACCGTCGAGATCTATCCGAATGGAGTTTCAACCAGCCTGCCTTTGGATGTCCAACTGAAAATGCTTCGTTCCATCGATGGCCTGGAGGATGTCCGTATTATGCGTCCGGGTTATGGCATTGAATACGACTATTGCGATCCGACCCAGATATTTCCTACGCTTGAAACCAAGGCCTGCCGTAATCTTTATCTGGCAGGCCAGATAAATGGCACGACAGGCTATGAGGAAGCAGCTGCTCAAGGGCTGGTTGCCGGCATAAATAGCGCTTTACGAGTAAAGGTGAGAGAACCTTTTATACTTGGCCGTGACGAGTCTTATATCGGCGTCTTGATAGACGACCTGACTACAAAAGGGACCAATGAGCCTTACCGCATGTTTACTTCGCGCGTCGAGTATCGGCTTATTTTAAGAGAGGATAACGCGGACTTAAGGCTGCGCTCCCACGGCTGCGCCTTGGGCCTATTAGGCAGCGATGAGATGAATGAGCTGGAGCTAAAGAAAAGACATATTGCCGACGGTATAGCGTATCTTAAAAATACGCGCTTAAAACCAGTCGAAGCCAATGAGAGGCTAAAGTGCCTTGGTTCTGCCGAAGTCTCAAGGCAGGTGACACTTGAGGAATTGCTAAGGAGGCCCGAGGTCAGTTTTAAGGATCTTTTTGGCCTGGATCATATGGACGAGAATTGCACTTTTTTAAACGATGATGTTGCCGGCCAGATAGAAATAGAGGTCAAGTATGCCGGTTTTATCCAGCGTCAGACCAACGAGGTCGAGCAGTTTAAGAAGATCGAGCGCATCAAGATCCCGCAAGGCCTGGATTTTAAGGAAGTGCGGGGCCTGTCGGCGGAGATCATCGAGAAATTGGAGAAATTCAAGCCTTTGTCTTTAGGCCAAGCTGCCAGGATATCGGGCATTACTCCTGCGGCTATCTCGCTATTGATGGTCTATATAAATAGGCACCAAAGGGAAGCAAGTCAATAACCAAGCACCAAGAAACAATAATCAAGCAATGACCAATAACCAAATTCAAATAATCAAAGAAAGAATAGAGATAAGCTTTTTTGTCTGGTGATTGATTATTGGATTTTGGAACTTGTTTGGTTATTGTATCTTGGTTATTGGTTATTTTAAGGGGGTATTTTATGTCTAAAATCAGGTTTAAAAAGTTGAGGTTATGGTTGGTATATCCGTTTTTTGTCTTCTATCCGCTGGCAGCGCACATGACGGATGCATCTTTTTCTTTAGGTGTTGTTTTGATGCTTGCCGGCCTGGGCATACGGTTTTGGGCTAGCGGCTACTTAAAAAAATCCAGGGTTTTGACCACTAGCGGGCCTTATGCTTATACACGCAACCCGCTTTACCTGGGAAATTTCATCTTGGGGTTTGGCATCAGCGTCATAGCCAATAATCCCTGGCTCAATATCTATTATATCGCAAGTTTTTACGTGCTTTATATGGGTACGATCAGGGAAGAGCAGAATGTCCTGACAGACAAGTTCGGCGAGGCCTACCGCGATTATCTAGACAGGGTCCCGGTATTCTTGCCGTCGATAAAGCCGTACCCTCAATCGGATAAAAAGCATTTTGATATCAAACAGTCTTTTCAGAACGGCGAGTTCATACGTCTCTGTGGTTTTGCTATGCTCATACTGTTTTTTTACATCTGGCGCAGCTTTTCTGCGGACAAGGGGAGCGTTGGTTCAGACGATAAGATGGCGATATCACTTTTTGTGGTTTTTTCTTTGTTGTTGTGGTTTAATATAAATATCAGGAGGAAGAAAGAGAAGGAATGGACAGAGAAAAAAAATCCCTAACTGGTTTTACTCTTGTGGAGATCATGATCGTCGTAGGCGTCATTGTCGTGTTGGCGGCGATCGCGATCCCCGGCATTCTTCGGTCTCGCATGAATGCTAACGAAGCCGCAGCCATTGCCAGCGTTAAGACTATCTCGTGGGCTACAACTACTTACCGCGCAGGAAATCCTGCTTATCCGGCTAATTTGAGCGATCTGGCAACTTCCAGCCCTGCTTACGTCGATAGTGTCCTGGGTTCCGGTACAAAACAAGGATATAACTTTGCTTTGGCCGGAGGCGCCAATACCTTTAATGTAACGGCAGCGCCCGCGACTGCCAATGTTACAGGTGTGCGGACTTTCTTCGTAGATGAGAGCGGCGTTATCCGTGGTTCGTCCAACGGGACAGCCGATGTCACCAGCCTGCCGATATAAGAATCTCATGCTTTCCGAAAGCAAAAATTATAATGAGCTGAAAAAATTTGCTGCGTCGCAAGGCGCCTCTTTATTCGGCGTGGCTGATATCTCCGGCATTAAGGATGAATTTGAATTTAGTCCGGCAGTCAAAGAGCGCGTAACTTGCGCCGTCTGTTTTGGGGTAGGGCTTTCAGGCCTTGTTTTGTCCGAAGTAGAGGGTGAGCCTACGAAACTTTATTTTCACCACTATCGCAGCGCCAACATGTTTTTAGACCAGTTGGCTTTTTCTGTTTCCCAGTGGATAGATAGAAAAGGATCCTCTGCCTTGCCTGTGCCGGCATCGCAGATCACGGATTGGCAAAAACAGCGAGCGCACCTGTCTCATAAAAAAATAGGGTTTCTGGCAGGCTTAGGATGGATAGGCCGCAACAACCTTTTGGTTTCAAAGGAATTTGGCGCGCAGTTCAGGTTGGCATGCGTTCTTACGGATATGCGCCTCAAATGCGATAAACCTGTCAAAGACGATTGCGGAAAGTGTCTTGCCTGCAGGAGTTCTTGTCCGGTTGAAGCCATCGGCGAAACCCCCGATGATTTTAAACACTTGGTGTGTTTTGAGAAGTTGAAAGATTTCCAGAGGCAGAATATTGTCGGGCAATTCATCTGCGGCATTTGTGTCAAGGCCTGCGGGAAAAAATAGAAAGTCACTCCTTGTTTATGCGCTTGAAAATTTGTTCCAAATTTTCTGCGCAAACTTCGGAGTTGATTTTGCAGGGAAAATACCTGTAATATACAAAATCAAGGAGAAAAAATATGGTCCAAAGATCAACGCATATCGAAGCATTATCGAAGATCAGCAAAGCTATCACTTCTGATTTATATCTGGAGGATATCTTAAAACTTATTGTGACTGTTACGGCCAAAGCTATGGGGTCCAAGCTTTGTTCTCTGATGCTTCTAAATGATAAGAATGAGCTGGTTATCCGTGCCACGCAGACAGTATCAGAGGCCTATACAAAAAAAGCGCCCATAAGATTGGGCGAAGGCATCATCGGCAAGGCGGCAAAAGAAAATAAGCCGATAGCGGTCTACGACGTTCAGCAGGAGGCGGATTATAAATACAAGGACTTGGCCAAAAAGGAAGGCATCTCTTCGCTTTTGTGCGTGCCTATGAGCGTCAAAAACAAAGTTATAGGCGTAGTCAATATTTATACATCAGAGCTGCATAAGTTTACAAAAAACGAGATCCATCTTTTGAGCACGGTGGCAAACCAGTCTGCCCTTGTCATCGAAAACACTGAATTGATGGTCAAGACCAAGGTCATCCAGGAGGAGCTTGAGACGAGAAAACTGGTAGAGCGTGCAAAAGGTATCCTGATGAAGGACAGGAAGATGACTGAACCCGATGCATACCGGCTTCTGCAGAAATACAGCATGGATAACCGCAAGTCCATGCGTGAGGTTGCGGAGGCGATCATACTAAGCAATGACATGAAAGGTAAGATATAAGTCACAAGTCACACGTCACAAGGTCACAAGTAAAAAATGGCAAAACAATCCATACGCATAGCGCTGGCGCAGATCAACGTGACTGTCGGGGATCTGTCCGCTAACGCAGACAAGATCATAACTTTTGCGCAAAAAGCCGCTATAGAAGGCGCGGATATCGTTTCGTTCCCGGAGCTTGCTGTTACAGGTTATCCGCCGGAAGACCTGCTTTTTAAGCAGCAGTTCATAGATGATAATATTAAAACACTTGGCCGAATAGCACGCGCGATAGGGGATATAGTCGCGGTAGTGGGATTCGCGGATAAGGGCAAAAAGGCTATCTTTAACGCGGCGGCTGTTATGTATCAGGGCAAGATCAGGGGTGTATATCGCAAGGCCTTTTTGCCGAATTACGGCGTATTTGATGAGAAGCGCTATTTTTCTTCCGGGGAGGATTTCCCTGTTTTCGGGCTGGGCCGTACTATTTTTGGCGTGAATATCTGCGAAGATATCTGGCACTTAGAAGGCCCTGCAGGCGTACAGGCATATAAGGGTGCTAAGCTCATCACAAATATAAATGCCTCGCCGTATCATATGGGCAAATGGCGCATGCGCGAAGATATCCTAAAGCGCCAGGCCAGGAAAAATAAAGTTTTCATCTCTTACGCGAACCTAGTAGGAGGGCAAGATGAGCTGGTCTTTGACGGCTCAAGCCTTATCGTAGACGATAAAGGAAGGGTCGTAGCCCGGGCCGGCGCTTTCAGCGAAGAATTATTGGTTTGCGATATCGAGGTCCCGGAGTCTAAAAAGAGGTCCAAAATTATCCTCAAAAGCATTTCTGAAAATAAACCCGCTCTGTGCGGCGCCGTATTGGCAAGGCCTAAAGGCGAAGTCCAAGAGGTTTACGATGCCCTCGTCCTGGGTTTAAAGGACTACATCTTAAAGAATGGATTTAAAAAAGTTGTATTAGGATTAAGCGGAGGCATTGATTCGTCCCTTGTGGCATCTATTGCGGCAGACGCTATCGGGCCCGAGAATGTCGTAGGAGTTTTAATGCCGACGGTATTTACGTCGATCGAGTCTAAGGAAGATGCGCAAGCCTTGGCTAAAAATTTAAAAGTCGAATATAAGGTTATCCCTATCCAGGATATTTTTGATAAATATCTGGAAAAACTGAAGCCCGTTTTTGAAGGCAGTCAGCCTAACGTAGCAGAGGAGAATCTCCAGGCAAGGATCCGCGGCAACATTATTATGGCGCTTTCCAATAAGTTCGGCTACCTTGCCTTAAATACCGGCAATAAATCCGAGGTTTCCTGCGGCTATTGCACTCTCTACGGCGACATGGCAGGCGGTTTTGGAGTGATCAAAGACGTGCCAAAAACACTCGTCTATAAACTCTGTGTGTATAAAAACGAGAAAGAAGGCCGCCAGGTAATACCAAAAAGAGTTTTTGAAAAACCGCCCACGGCAGAACTAAAGCCGGACCAGAAGGATT
The DNA here is from genome assembly GCA_016235185.1 of Candidatus Omnitrophota bacterium. Lineage (GTDB taxonomy): Bacteria > Omnitrophota > Gorgyraeia > Velamenicoccales > Velamenicoccaceae > UBA9636. Next base: position 52,135 of record JACRLT010000029.1, on the reverse strand, counting down.
CCGATACATTGCCCGAATATGCATTGTTGGATAAGGTCTTAAAGCTCTATGTGGAAGAAGACCGGAGCCTTGGGGATATTGTTCGCGCCGGAGTAAACGAAGATGTTGTCAGCCGCGTTATCTATATGGTTGATTCCAATGAATACAAGCGCAGGCAGTCAGCGCCAGGCATAAAGATAACGCCCAAGGCATTCGGCCGCGACCGCCGCATGCCTATTACCAATAGGTATAGATAGAATTTCCAATGCGGGTATGGAAAAGGAGAATTATGCAATACGAAGATCGCATAAAAGAGATAGACGAGCTTAAACTTAAGATCGATAAACACAGGCCATTATCAGAACATGCTCTCAAACAGTTAAAGGAATACTATAGGATCGGCCTCGCTTACACGTCTAATGCCATAGAGGGTAATTCTCTTACCGAGACGGAGACGAAGATCGTCATTGAGGATGGCATTACGATAGGCGGGAAGCCATTAAAAGACCATTACGAAGCGATGGGCCATAGCGAGGCATTTTCGTTTTTATATGATCTGGCAAAGAATAAAAAAATAACGGGTTCTGATATACTGGAACTTCATCATCTTTTTTACTACCGCATAGACGAGAATAAGGCAGGCAAATACCGCAAAGTAAATGTCCTTATTACAGGCTCTACGTTTAGGCCGCCAGACCATTCAGAAGTGCCTGCCCTTATGAAAAAGTTTACCGATAGCATCCCATCTATGCAGAAGAAATACCATCCAGTTGAATTCTCTGCCCGCATCCATAAAGAGCTAGTTACTATACATCCATTCGTTGACGGTAACGGCAGAGCCGCGCGCTTACTTATGAATCTTGCCCTTTTACAGGCGGGATACGTCATTACTATCATTCCTCCAATATTGAGAAATGAATATATTAACGCAATTAAGAAAGCGCAGATAGAGCCGAAGAATGATAAGCCGTTCATTAACTTCATATCGTCAATGGTTTACGAGTCGGCGAAGGAATACATAAGGCTATTAGATTCTCTTTGAATGGCGTTAGAGGAGTAGGAAAAATCTGGGGTCAACCCGGATTTGCCCAGAATAATGATGTCTTGGAAAAAAAGAAGCGCAAAATATTCGTTGATCTGGTTTATCTTTTTGGTGATATGGACTATCGGCGCAGCTTGGTATATTAGTTCTCATCCGCTTGCAAATAGCGCATTGACTCAAGAGCAACGTTTAGAAAAACTAGGAGAAGCTGTTGGCAAGGCATTATTCTGGGGTATTGGTGGAATATGGCTATATGGATATGTGATGAATGTAAGGAAGAAACAGGATTGATTGCAATATAACAATATCGAAGCTCAACCTCGATATAGCAGGTGATATAAAAAAGGGAGGATTGATGGATTTTCATAAGCCGGGTCCTAATAAGAGGGTGTGTGCTTTTTTAATTGATTCTGTTATTGGGCAGATTCTGGGGGTTATGTTTGCTTTGATAGGAATAATAAAAATTGATTATTTTGTCTGGGCCGCTTACATACTTTTCAAGGATATTTATAATGGGCAGGGGGTAGGCAAACGTTTGGTTAATATTCAGGTTGTTGATAGCGATGGCGTATCGGCGAAACCCAGTAAAACCATTCTTAGAAATATTTTTATGGTTATTCCGGTATTTCCTGTTATTGAATATTGCATTATGCTTAGAGATAAAGAGTCTGGAAGAAGATTGGGTGATAAGACTGCTAAAACACGGGTGAATGATTTAAAACATGAGGCAAAGGATATAACCTATCTGTGGATATCTCTTGCGATTGTGGCTATTATTATCGCATTCTCGGTTTGGTCTGGTTTAACCACGGAAATAGCAAAAAATTAGGGGCTATCTTTAACGTGTCTCGATGCAAGTTGATAAAGTGCTAAAGAATATTTTTTTTGCCAGCATAATTGTTTGTGGCATAGCTTTTTTTCAAAAAGACACATTTCCGCCGCCTTCCGAAATTTTAAGCCAGCTTTTTCGCGAGCCGCTGCAGACAGAAACAATTGCCAAGCCTTTCAGTATCAAAAAAGGCGGTATTACTTATCAGATCACTCCGCTTTATAACTACGAATTATACGGCATGGTGGTTTCGTATCACTTGGCTAGTTCTTGGTGGGATTATTACCACGGAGAGTGGAAAGATGCGCTTAATTCTAAAGATTTAGGCGTCGTTTGGGGAGATAATATTAAAAGCGGAGTTTATCAGGATATGAGATTCAAAAGCGGAAGTTGGACGCTTTATTGGAACGCAAAAAGCGGAAAAGACTACGCATGGTCAAAATTTAAGAATGAGGCTATCTCAAATAATCATCTGTTAAGCAGTGATGCGAAGGTGTCAAGAGCCATTATGGGCGCCCAGCTGGGTGATCAGATATATATGAAAGGATACCTTGCCAATTATTCCCATAGTAATGGTGCTTTTAATAGGGGGACCAGTACATGCCGGACTGACACCGGAAATTCCTGCGAAACAGTGTTTGTTACGGATTTCAAGGTATTGAAAAAGGCGAATGTCTTTTGGCGCATATTATTTAGGTTATCAAAATATATCGTTTTTATTAGTCTCATTGCCTGGTTTGCGGTTTACTACAACAGAGTGCCAGGTTTACCCGTATGAAAAAAATATTGGTCGTCCGTAATATTGAGATCGAGGGGCCTGGGACATTCGGGGAATTCTTAGAAAAAAACAATGCGCCATATGAGATCTTGGATGTTTATAATTATGATGCCGAGGCTTTGTCAGCGCTTGATTTGTCAGTCATATGTGGAGTTGTTGTCTTAGGCGGGCCTATGAACGTCTACGAAGAAGAGAAATATCCGTTCTTAAAGGCAGAGAAAGCCCTGATCAAAAAAGCGATAGAAAACGATATCCCCACGATAGGCATCTGTCTTGGCGCTCAACTTATAGCTTGTGTTTTGGGTTCACAGGTGCGGCGTGCCCCAATAAAAGAGATCGGCTGGTATGATATTGTTTTTGAAGAAAGCGCCAAAAAAGATGTGCTCCTAAAAGGCCTTTGCCCACAGATGAAAGTGTTTCAATGGCATGAAGATACGTTTGATCTGCCTGCCGGGGCTGTCCTTCTGGCAAAAAATAACGGCATAAATCAGGCATTTCGGTCCGGCGGCCATGTCTGGGGGCTCCAGTTCCACATCGAAGTTAATGACGGAATGATCTTGTCCTGGTTTGACGAGTATGTTAAGGTTGGTTCCGAGGAACTGTCTTGTTCAAAGATAATGGCCGAATATTTGGCTATTGCCAAGGATCTTGAAGCTAAGGCAGAAAGCATATATAGTGCTTTCTTAAGTCTTGTTTCCTGCCGTTAAAGCAAAGGGCAAAAATCACTTGTCACCCCCTGGCGGCGATGTTAAAATGGCTTCCTCAATTTTGAATACAAATTCGGAGGGCATATGGACGTTATACTTGAACTTTTATCAAAAGACGCGAGGATCACTCCGCAGGAGATCTCCAAACTTACCCGTCTTAAGGTCGATGAGGTAAAAAAAAGGATAAAAAAGTACGAAAAGGAAGGTATTCTCCTTGGCTATAAGGCCGTTATCAACAAGGAGATGGTGGAGGATAGAGAAAACGAGGTGCGGGCTTTGATAGAGGTCAAGGTTGCGCCCCAGAAAGACCTCGGGTTTGACAAAGTGGCGGAGCGCATATACTCATTCCCGGAAGTGACCAGCTGTTATTTATTATCCGGCAGTTATGACCTGCTTCTTGTCGTCGAGGGAAAGGACCTAAAGACCGTCTCTCGTTTTGTCGCGGAGAAACTTTCGCCGATGGAGAACGTACGCGGTACAGTTACGCACTTTTTGCTGAAAAAATATAAAGAGGACTCAATTATTTTAAGGTCCAAAGAAGAAAATAAAAGATTAGCGATCTCGTATTGATGAATAAATCCATTGTTTCCCATAAAGTCAGAGATATGCAGCCTTCAGGTATAAGGGTGTTTTTTGACCTTGTGCTTGGCATGAAGGATGTTATTTCTTTAGGCGTAGGCGAGCCGGATTTCGTGACTCCTTGGCATATACGCGAGAGCGCTATTTATTCCATTGAGGAGGGCTATACCTCTTATACATCCAACAAAGGCTTGGTCAAGCTAAGGGCCTATATCGCTAATTTCCTCAAAAAAAAATATGGTTTGGATTATGACGCCGACGAAGAGATTTTGATCACTGTGGGGGTTAGCGAAGGCCTGGACCTTGCCATGCGCGCTATCTTTGATCCCGGCGATGAGATCCTTATTTGCATGCCGAGCTATGTCTCCTACGGCCCTGTTGCCGCATTGGCCGGAGGGAGCCCGAAGTTTATCTCTTTGGCACAAAAAGACGGATTTAAGCTTACCCCGGAGATATTAAATAGGAACATAGGGCCGCGTACAAAAGCTATTTTGTTCAATTATCCATGTAATCCGACGGGTGTCTCTTATACTAAAAAGGAGCTTGGCGCCCTTAACAAAATCTTGGAAAAACATGGCATTTGGATCATTTCTGACGAGGTCTATGACGAATTGACCTATGATTTCGACCATACACCGTTTTCGACGTTAGCCGGCGCGAAGGAGCGCACGGTCTACCTGAACGGTTTTTCTAAAGTCTACGCGATGACTGGTTGGCGCGTGGGCTTTGCCTGCGGACCCAAGGATGTGATCGCAGCAATGACAAAGATCCATCAGTACACGATCATGTGTGTACCGATTACGTCACAGATGGCGGCATGCGAGGCTCTGGTCGGGCCGCGCAAGCCTATTGAGGAGATGAAGCGCGAGTATCACCGGCGCAGAGATTTTGTGGTGGACAGGCTTAATGAAATAGGTTTGCCTTGCCACAAACCGCAGGGTGCTTTTTATGCATTTCCTTCTATCAAAAAGACCGGCATGAGTTCCGGAGACTTTGCGACTCGGCTTTTAAAGGAAAAAAAAGTTGCGCTTGTCCCCGGCACTGCATTCGGCCCTGAAGGGGAAGGATATGTGCGGATCTCTTATGCGACTAGTTTTAGCCTGTTGAAAGAAGCCTTTGACAGGATCGAGGATTTTTTAAAAAAGAAACATTTACAAACAAAAAGTAGAGGGTAAATCATGAGTATCAGACAAGAAGTGTTGAAATATGTAGAAACTAAAGACTTGCCTCAAGGCAAGAAGTTTAGGAAAGTATCGAGCTATTTCGGGGAGAATACCTTTAGCATCCCGACGATGAAAAAGCACGTTTCCAAAAAAACGTTTGAAGCCTTTCAGAATTGGCAGAATGCAGGCAAACAGATAAGTTTGGAACAGGCCAACGAGATCGCCGACAGCATGAAGCAATGGGCGATGGGAAAGGGCGCGACATATTATACCCACTGGTTCCAGCCTATGACCGGCCTGACCGCTGAAAAACACGATAGCTTTATCTCATTCGAGGGCCCGGGCAGGGTGATGGAAAAGTTTTCCGGATCGAAATTGATCAAAGGCGAGCCCGATGCCTCGAGTTTCCCTTCAGGCGGCATCCGCACGACCTTTGAGGCGCGCGGCTATACTGCATGGGACCCGTCGAGCCCGGCGTTCATCATCGAAAGCAAGCTTGGCAAGACCTTATGCATCCCGACGATATTTGTCTCTTACCACGGCCATGCCTTGGACAAGAAGCTTCCGCTATTAAAATCAGATGAAGCTTTGAGCCAGGCCGCTGTAAGGTTCCTTAAATTCTTCGGCAACAAAAGCGTCAAGAAGGTATATTCGACCTGCGGCCCGGAGCAGGAATATTTTCTGATCGATAAGAACTATTACAAGATGCGCCAGGACCTGCTTTTGACCGGCCGCACGCTTGTCGGCGCATCCAGCCCGAAGGATCAGCAATTAGAAGATCAGTATTTCGGTTCCATCAAAGAGCGCGTTGTTGATTTTATGTACGAGCTAGGTGAGGAAGCCTATAAGCTGGGTATTCCTGTCATGACGCGGCATAATGAAGTGGCGCCGCATCAGTATGAGTTTGCGCCTATTTTCGAGGAGTCCAACATCGCCTCTGACCACAATCAATTATTAATGGAATTGATGAAAAAAGTGGCGCTCCGTCATAATATGGTGTGCCTTTTGCACGAGAAGCCTTTTGCAGGTATTAACGGCAGCGGCAAGCACTTGAACTGGTCGATGTCCGACGACAAGTGCAATAATCTCCTGAATCCAGGTTCTACGCCGGAGAGCAACCTGCAGTTTCTGGCCATATTGGTCAGCGTCTTGCGCGCCGTGTATAAATATGCCGATCTTTTGCGCGCCAGCGTAGCGCATGCCGGAAATGAGCATCGACTGGGCGCCAATGAAGCGCCACCGGCGATAATCTCGGTCTTTTTAGGTGAAGAGCTGACCCAGGTACTTGATATTATTGAGAAGGGTAAAAAGTCGGAGATCAGCCGTAAGGACATAATGGACTTAGGCATTTCCCGTTTGCCCATCGTTAACCGCGACATGACTGACAGGAACCGCACGTCGCCTTTTGCTTTTACGGGGAATAAGTTTGAATTCAGGGCGCTGGGTTCATCCCAGAATATTGCTACACCCATAACAGTCGTCAACACAATAGTTGCGGATTCCCTGGATTTTGTGCGTACAAAGATCGAGCAGGCTGCCAAGACCAAGGATTTTAATACCGCGGTCTTGAGCGTCGTCGCGGACCTGATACGGGATACTAAAAAGATACGCTTTGAGGGCAATAACTACTCGGAAGATTGGAAGAAAGAGGCGGCCCAGCGCGGTTTGCCGAACGAGCCGTCCACAGCCGAGTCGCTCAAAGCGCTTATCAAGGAAGAGAATCTTGCTTTATTTGAAAGATACAAGGTTTTTGCAAAAGATGAGTTGCGCGCCCGCTATCGCATCTGGCTTGAACTCTACATTAAAGTTTTAGAGATCGAGGCTAAGACATTGAATGAGATGGTCAATTCCAGTATAGTGCCCAACGCTTTTGATTATCAGGGCTTGTTGGCAAATAACGTGGCTAAGATCGTGAGTTTAAAGGAAAATGCAGGATTGAAATTCGAAGATGCGGCATTAGAGGACTTGAAGGCGCATCTGGCTGATGTGACGGAGAAGATATATTACGCCAGGAAGAATTCCCAGGCGATGATGAAGTTCCTGGAAGACGTCCATAGTATTGACGAGGAGACGAAGGCCAGGAAGTTCTTCGTTGAACTCAAGCCTTTAATGGAGCATATCCGCAGGCACGCCGACATGCTGGAAGCAGTTATTTCCGACGAGCATTGGGATCTGCCGAAATACAGGGAAATGCTGTTTATTAAATAAGGAGTTGCATGCACGAGTTGAAATTTGATTTCAACAATATGTTTAATTTCAACGTGGGCGATGCTCACGGCGTGGCAGAAGATGAGATAACCGCGCTTTCGTCTTCTATCGCCAATGCGCACCGGCACCTGCAATCCGTGCTATCCAATCCTTCCAGCAGGGTCGCAGTCAATATGGAGTGGGCTGTCCTGCCATTACAGGACAAAAAGTCTATTCGCGCTATCCAGGTAGTTGGCGAAGACATAGCTTACAAATATGAGAGCGTTCTGTCTTTAGGGATAGGCGGTTCTTATCTTGGGTTGAAGTCTGCGCAGGACGCGCTTTTAAGCCCTTATTACAATGAGTTTAAAGCCGCCAGGGGCAATAGGGCCAAGATCTATTTTGAAGGCAATAATCTTGACCCGACGCCCCTGGCCGTTCTTTTAAAAAACCTCAACCCTAAAAAGACATATGTCATAGTTATTTCAAAGTCAGGCGAGACGACCGAGACAAAGGCTGTTTTTGAGGTGGTTGAAAATTGGTTAAAGAAAAGTATAGGCCCTAAATACGGTCGTTCTATTTTTGCCATTACAGACCCGAGATCCGGGAGCTTGCGCCAGAGGGTGGAAGTTGAGCAGAGAAAAGACCCTTTGAGTTTTCGCAGCCTGCCTCTTTTAAAAGGAGTGGGCGGCCGGTATTCAGAGTTCAATATGGGGCTACTGCATTTGGCAATAGCCGGCATCAAGATCGACGATGTATTGGCAGGCGCTCGGGCAATGTCCGAACGTTGTTCGGTTGCGGATCTTTACAAGAACCCAGCGTATCTATATGCCGTACTTCATTATCTTGCCTATACAAAAAAAGGAAAATCCATAGGTATCCTTATGCCTTTCTCTGAAGGCCTAAAGTCCACCGCTGATTGGTATTGTCAGCTTTTGGCTGAAAGCCTGGGAAAAAAATATGAGCGCAAAATAAGAGTTTTGGCTAAAGGTATAGAGGAGTGGGGAGAGGACCCGGAAAGAATAGTCAATGTCGGCCGCACGCCTGTTGCGACTCGCGGCACGGCTGACCTGCACTCTATCCAGCAGAACAACGTCGAGGGCCAGAACAATAAGACAATAACGATGATACGTGTGGAGCGTTTTAAGTCCGACATCAAGGTACCTAAGTCTTCGGGTATCTTGTCGCAAAAGAGTTTTGGAGAACTATTGAAGCTTGCCCAGGAGGCTACCGAATGGGCATTGGTGCGCGACAGGCGGCCTAATTGCACGGTGTCGATCCCTGAACTGAACCCATATACGTGGGGCGCGTTACTCTATTTTTTCGAGATGGCCACTGCCTTTGAAGGTGAATTGCTAAACGTTAACGCGTTCGACCAGCCGGGCGTTGAGAGCTATAAGAATTATATGTATTTTAAATTGGCTAAGCCCGGCATACCGAGGGCAATAGCCGACGAGATCAAAAACCATCCGGTCAAGCGGGATGCTAAATATATCCTTTGATTTTATAGCTGGGATGTCTAATGAGATATCTTAAGTTAGAAATCCAAGATAAGCTAAATTCGAAACACAAAATCCGAAATCCGAAACAATGTTCAAATTTTCAAAATTCAAATGACTAAAACCTTGTGTTTCAAATATTGTAATATTCGAATTTGTTTCGTGCTTCGATATTCGAAATTCTGATTTTTGTCCTAGGTATTAATTCTTCGGTATGATAAATGATGTTCTATGCGTGATACTCGGAGGGGGACGCGGCACGCGGCTTTATCCATTGACCCGCGACAGGGCCAAGCCCGCTGTACCTCTTTTTGCCAAATACCGCCTCGTAGATATCCCGATCTCTAATTGCCTGAACTCCGGTTTTAACAGGATCAATATCCTTACGCAATTCAATTCCGAATCCCTCAATAAGCACATAACGCGCACATATAAATTTGACCAGTTTTCCGCCGGATTCATCGAGATCATCGCGGCGGACCAGGCAACTGACCATGCCGATTGGTTCCAGGGGCCGGCGGATGCAGTGAGAAAGAGCCTTAAGCATTTCGGCGATCCCAGGATCAAATATGTATGCATTCTTTCCGGAGACCAGCTTTATAAGATGGACCTGCGCCTTTTATATGAATATCACGTTTCGAAAAAGGCCGAGATCACGGTGGCATGCAATTTGATAAAGCCCGAGGATGTGTCATCTTTTGGCATAGTCGGGGTTGGCCCTGATTTCAGGATAAAGGAATTCGTTGAAAAGCCAGGTTCAAGCGCCGCTGTAAGGCGTTTGAACATCGGGAAAGATGGCATGGAAAATTACCTGTGCTCAATGGGGATCTACTTTTTTAACATTGACACATTGCGAGGCCTTTTGACCCGCAGCGACAAGGCGGACTTCGGCAAAGAGATAATCCCTGAAGCAGTCAAAGAGGACAAGCGCGTTTTTGCCTATGAATTTGACGGTTATTGGCGCGACATCGGGACCATCAAGGCTTTTTATACAGAGAGCCTTCTTTTAACAGGCGAGCATCCGCCTTTGGACCTCTTTGATGAGAACTGGCCGATCTATACGCGTTCGCGTTCTTTGCCGCCGGCAAAATGCCTGGATTCAAAAATAGAAAATAGCATTATCGCGGATGGTTCTATTTTGTCTTCGTCGCAAGTTGCGGGGTCTATTGTGGGATTGAGGTCCCGCATAGGCGCCGGAACCGAGATAGAAGAATCCATCATCATGGGAGCAGATTATTTTGAGACAACCCAGCAGTTGGCCGAGAATTCCGCTGCCGGGAAGATCAACATCGGCATAGGGAAGAATTGCGTTATTAAAAAGGCCATTTTGGACAAGAACGCGCGCATCGGGGACAATTGCCGGATAGTCAATGCGCGCGGCCTTGATAATCACGAAGACAAGGACTATTTGATCCGTGACGGGATAGTGATCGTTTATAAAAATGCGGTTATCGCATCGGGGACGGTAATATAACAGGGAGGATCAGATGATCATACTGGGGATGTTGTTGGTGTTGGTTATAGCAGCAGGGCTCTGGTTTTTTTCTACGTATAATTCGCTTATCGCCCTGAAAGTGCGCGTTGATAATGCCTGGTCGCAGATCGACGTACAGCTTAAAAGACGATATGACCTGATACCTAACTTGGTGGAAGCGGTAAAAGGATATATGCAGCATGAAAAAGATACCTTGGAGCGTGTCATCAAGGCGCGCACCCAGGCTATCGATGCCTCTGGTATCAAGGACAAGGCCCAGGCGGAGAATTTTCTGACACAGACATTGAGGTCTTTGTTCGCCGTTGTCGAAAGATATCCCGATATAAAAGCCAACCAGAATGTTTTAAAGCTTCAGGAAGAGCTTACCTCGACTGAAAATAAGATATCCTTTGCGCGCCAGTATTATAACGACGAAGTCTCGCGCTTCAATACATCTATTGCTACCGTGCCTGCTAATGTGGTGGCGAATGCCAGCGGTTTTACGCCCAAAGAGTTTTTTGAAATAGAAGATAATGCCCAGAAGGAAGCGCCGCAGGTCAAGTTCTGATGCCTTTTTCTTTTATAGATATTGAACAAAAAAAGACCCGCATCATTGGTTATCTTTTTGTTTTTGTATTTGTTTTTTATTTTATAACCGCATATCTCATACTCCTGGTTTTAGAAAATACTGCTTTTCCCGCGTTAAGCGATAACCCCTTTTACGGTTTCAGGATCCCTCCTTTAGAGCATACCCTGGGGGCTTTAGCCATTGCCATGATCGCCGGTTTTCTGCATTGGTCTATGTCGACCTCCCACTTGATCGAACGCATCTGTTTGGGTGTAGGAGCCGCGCCGATAGACCCCAAAGACGCTTACCACCAGTATTTAAGGAATATTGTTGATGAAGTCAGCGTTGCTATAGGCGGCAGGCCGCTGGAGGCCGTTGTGATCCCGAGTGTCTCCATGAATGCTTTTGCTATCGAGGATTTCGGCGGCCGCGCTGTGATCGGAGTGACCGAGGGGTTGTTGGCGCGTCTGTCCCGCGCGCAGATCGAGGCTGTTGTGGGGCATGAGGCAGGGCACATTATAAGCGGCGATTGCCTTAGCACTACAGTCACATGCGCCCTGGCCGAGATATACGATGAATCTTTTTCCAAGTTGGGAGGAGTTTTGAAGAGGACGCGCGGCCGAGGCGTAGCAGTGCTTGTTTTGATCTATATTATCATCGGCTTTATGCGTTTTATGAGCAGTTTTATCAGATATTTTATTTCGCGCCAAAGGGAGTACAGGGCGGATGCCGTTGGCGTGCGCCTGACGCGCGACCCCTTGAGTTTAGCCGAGGCGCTTGAATTGATCTCGCGCGGCTGGCGCGGCCAGGGCGCCATGGGCGAGCGCATGCAGTCTATTTTCATAGTCAATCCGACTTTAAGCGAACTCGACGAGACAGAGGGCTTTTTTTCAGATATGTTCTCCACGCATCCGCCGGTAAAGCACAGGATAGCTATCTTGGCAGACATGGCGCATTTGGATGCCAAGACCTTAGAGGAGAATCTAAAAAATTTCAAAAGGGTAGCGCCTATCGCCAAGCCGGAATTCAAAGTCGATGAGGCAGTGTCAGCGACAGAGTGGTCTGTTTTCATAAAACAGGAGTGGCTCGGCCCGTTTTCTCCAAGTGAACTCATAAAGCTGGAAGGTTTTAAGCCGGATGTGTGGGTGCGCGGCAAGGGGGCGGATGTGACCCGCCATGCGTACGAGGTCGGTCCTTTGTTGGACCTATTTCGGTCAGGCCAGGATCATGGTCCGCAGGCCGGGCTCAATTGCCCTAATTGCCATACTCTTTTGAGTGAATATAGTTATGAAGGGGTTTCGCTCCTGAAGTGCACTTATTGCGAGGGTGTTTTTGTCGAACAGGATAAAATAAACCGTATATTTGTCCGCAGGGATATGGATTTTGGAGAAGATGTGCAGCGTCTGGCTCGTGCCCTTATGGAATCTAGGGCTAAAAACGCGCTACCCGGTAAGATCGATCCCAAGAATGCCTGGGTCCTGGATTGCCCAAGGTGCCATAGCCAGTTTAAGGATAGCTTTAAAATGCGCCGCCAGTTTTTCGTGTATTCGTATCCTGTTGAGATAGACAGGTGCACCAGGTGTGACGGCATATGGCTTGATAAGAACGAGTTGGAATTGCTTCAGTATATTTTTGAGCATAAAGAGCAGTTTTTCGACGGCAAAAGCTTCTAACTAAGGAGAAACTGTTTCCAACCCAATCGGGAAACTGGGGTGTTTTAATCAGTATTTTAATAAACATCCCACTTTCCCGAATCAAATTGAAACTGTTTCCCGAACGAATGCGAAACAGTTTCGATCACGTGTAACGGTGTTCAATGTTCGAAAATAGAAAAGATGCGGGTGAAAAGTTAGCGCGCGCCCTTGAAAAATATAAAGATAAAGATGCGCTCGTATTGGCGATCCCTCGCGGAGGGGTGGAGGTGGGTTATCATGTGGCCAAACACATTAACGCGGAGCTTGCTGTCATGGTATCCCGCAAACTGCCGTATCCTGATAATCCGGAGGCTGGGTTTGGCGCAATTGCCGAAGATGGCAGCTTGTTTATTTTTGAGGATGCTTTAGGGTTTCTTTCTAAGGAAGAAATCGATAAAATCATAGAGCAGCAGAAGACGGAGCTCAAGCGCAGAGTCGCTGTTTTCCGCAAAAACGAACCCTTGCCTGAAATAAAAGACAGGATCGTTATCCTTGTAGATGACGGCGTTGCAATGGGCTCGACAATGAGGGCAAGCATTAAGCTCTGCAGGAATAAAAAAGCGAAGAAGGTTGTTGTGGCAGCGCCTGTCTCTGGAGGCGATGTCGCCCGTCAACTTGAGAAAGAGGCGGATGAGGCCGTGATCTTGGAAAAACCGGTTTTTTTCCAGGCCGTAGCCCAGGTTTACATGGATTGGTATGATGTTCCTGACGCGCAAGTCCTGGAGATCATGAAGAAGTGGCGGGGAGAGCAGAAAATAGGCCCTTTTTCTTGACAGAAGAAGAGCCCTGTGTTATATTTCTTGAACACGATTTTGGAAGCTATCAAGTAAATTCTATAGTAGTTACGGGAAAATTCTAGGGATAATGGCGTCCGGTAGAAAATGGACGCTTTTTTTGTGTCGCAGAAAGCGACACACCGGCCTTTCCGCCCCAGAAAGGGGCGCACTTGGCAGTCCTTTTGGCCAAGGTGCGATTGGGCCGGGTGTCTTGCATTATTATGAAACCTATCGGTTATCCTCCCAAACAAGGCCTTTATGACCCGGCTTATGAACATGACAGCTGTGGCGTAGGTTTTGTCGCCCATATTAAGGGCGTAAAATCCCACGATATCATAAAACAAGGCATTACAGTATTGAACAATTTAAGCCACCGTGGCGCACAGGGGTCTGATCCAAAGACCGGAGACGGCGCAGGTGTACTAATTCAGTTGCCGCACGCTTTCTTTCAATCTGAATTAGAGAAGCAAGGCTTTGTCCTGCCAGGGGTTGGGAAATATGCAGTCGGCATGATTTTCTTCCCTAAGCAAGAGAAAAGCCAGAAGTTCTGCATGGGTGTTTTCCAAAAACATGCGCTTAAAATTGGTTTCAAGATCCTTGCATGGCGCGATGTGCCGACAGACAGCACCCAAATAGGCCGCACTGCACGCGAAGTTGAGCCTGCCATTAAACAAGTGTTTCTTGAAAAGCCCGAGGCCATAAAAGAAAACGCGCTTTTTGAGGCACGGCTTTTTATATTGCGCAGGCTTATAGAAAAAGAGATCGGTTCATCCGAGCTTGCCGACAAAAGATCATTTTATATTTCCAGCCTATCTAGCCGCATCTTGGTTTATAAAGGCTTGTTCATGAGCGAGCAGTTGGGGCCGTTCTATGCCGATCTGCGCGATGAGCGGCTGACGAGCGCATTGGCCCTGGTACACTCCCGTTATTCTACCAATACGTTCCCGACGTGGGATTTGAGCCAGCCATTCCGTTATCTTGCCCATAACGGCGAGATCAATACTTTGCGCGGCAATATTAACTGGATGTGCGCCCGGCAGGCATCTTTGAAGTCGGAGATCTTGGGTAATGATATAGAAAAGTTGTTTCCAGTTATAGTTCCAGGGGGGTCAGATTCCGCATCCCTGGATAATATACTTGAATTTTTATTGCTTTCCGGGCGTCCGCTCTCGCACGTCATGATGATGCTCATTCCGGAGGCCTGGGAAAATGATCCTTTAATGGACGAGGATAAAAAGAGATTTTATGAGTATCACGCGTCTCTTATGGAGCCCTGGGACGGGCCCGCGGCTGTGGCGTTTACGGACGGTACATCCATAGGCGCTATTTTAGACAGGAACGGCCTTCGGCCTGTGCGTTATCTGGTGACTAAAAATGACCTAGTTGTCATGGCATCCGAGACAGGCGTTTTGGATTTTAAGCCGCAGGATATCCTTTATAAAGGCCGTCTTCAGCCGGGCAAGATGTTCCTTCTGGACCTTGCTTTGGGCCGTATCGTTGACGACGAAGAACTGAAAAAGAACGCAGCCGCATCAAGACCTTACGGCCAATGGGTCAAGAAGCGCGTCATCCGTTTGGAAGAACTGCCTAAAAAAGAAAAGGCACCGCCTATTGCCTGCGATGAGCTTGGAACTCAAGAGCTCGCCTTCGGCTATACACGCGAAGATATTAAAATACTTATGGTCCCTATGGCAGAGACAGGACATGAGCCGACTGGCTCAATGGGGTCTGACATGCCGTTAGCTGTCCTTTCTAATTTTCCACAACCTCTTTTTAATTATTTTAAGCAGCTTTTCGCCCAGGTAACAAATCCGCCCATTGACCCTATCCGCGAGGAATTGGTCATGAGTCTCGAAGGATTTTTGGGTAGGCAGAGGAATCTTTGCGACGAGACAGAAGAACACTGTGAAATGATAAAGTACAAGCAGCCAATTTTTTCAAATGAAGAATTAGAGAAATTGCGCCACGTGGACAAGGCAGGTTTCAAGTCGCGGACATTATCAATTCTTTTCGATGTTGGCAAAGGATCGTTAGAAGATGCGCTTAGTAAGCTTGCCGGCCAAGCCTCTGGCTGCATCCGCGACGGTATCAACCTGATCATTTTAAGCGACCGCGGGCTTTGCGCGCAGAAGGCCGCGATCCCGTCGCTACTGGCTGTAGCTGCTGTACACCACAACCTTGTGCGCCAGACGACCCGGATGCAAGCGAGCATTATTATTGAGACAGCAGAGGCCAGGGAGATAATGCATTTTGCACTTCTCCTAGGTTATGGCGCCAATGCCATAAATCCTTACCTTGCTTATGAAGTATTGCTTGACGTAGCTGCAAAGAAAGAGGCATTGCTGGGCCTGGAACCCGATAAGATCCTTGCTAATTACACCAGATCCATTTGTAAAGGCCTCTTGAAAGTCTTTTCTAAGATGGGTATATCGACACTGCAGAGTTATTGCGGCGCCCAGATATTTGAAGCCCTTGGTTTAAGCGCTAAAGTGATCGATGCATATTTTACAGGCACTACGTCTAGGATAGGCGGCATTGATCTGGAAACCTTGCAGAAAGAGGTCTTATTGCGTCATTCCCAGGCATTCCCCGAGAGAGAAACCCAAATCCCTATGCTGCCTGTCGGCGGGTGGTATCAGTTCAGGCGCGGCGGAGAATTCCATCTCTGGAACCCGGATTCGATCACGGCATTGCAGCAAGCGGTGAGAAACGAAGATTATTCCAAATTCAGGGAATTTACGAAATTGATCGATGATCAGGCCGGCCACCTTACAACTTTACGCAGTCTTTTAAAGATCAAGAAATCAAATAATCCGGTTCCTATCGACGAAGTAGAGCCTGTCGGCGATATTGTCAAGAGGTTCGCCACAGGAGCTATGTCATTCGGCTCGATCTCTAAAGAAGCCCATGAGGCCATGGCTATTGCCATGAACAGGCTTGGCGCTATGAGCAATTCCGGAGAGGGAGGGGAAGACCCGGAACGTTATGTTCTTTTGCCCGGCGGTGATTCACGACGCAGCAAAGTAAAGCAGGTGGCTTCGGGCCGTTTCGGGGTCAACAGTTACTATCTTACTAATGCCGATGAACTGCAGATAAAGATGGCGCAAGGGGCTAAGCCGGGAGAAGGAGGGCAATTACCCGGCCATAAAGTGGATGCTATTGTAGCCAAGATAAGGCATTCAACGCCCGGGGTAACGCTTATTTCGCCGCCTCCTCACCATGATATTTATTCTATCGAAGACCTGGCCCAGTTGATCTTTGATTTGAAAAACGCTAATCCACGCGCTCGCATCAGTGTCAAGTTAGTTTCAGAGATCGGAGTGGGTACGATAGCCGCAGGCGTTGCCAAGGGCCACGCGGAGATGATCCTGATCTCCGGCTATGACGGCGGGACGGGTGCATCGCCATTGTCGTCTATCAAGCACGCTGGCCTGCCGTGGGAACTGGGCTTGTCCGAGACGCATCAGGTGCTTGTGATGAATGATCTGCGCGGCCGAGTGCGGCTTCAGACAGACGGCCAGATGCGCACAGGAAAAGATGTGGTTGTCGCCGCCATGCTTGGCGCCGAGGAGTTCGGTTTTGCTACTTGCGCGCTGATCGTTCTTGGGTGCGTCATGCTTAGGCACTGCCACCTTAATACCTGCGCCGTAGGTATAGCGACACAGGACCCGGCTTTGCGTTGTCGTTTCAGGGGCACAAGCGAACACCTGGCCACTTTTTTTACTTTTCTCGCCCAACAGGTCCGGGAGATCATGAGCGAGTTGGGTGTAAGGAAGCTTGACGAATTGATAGGCCGTTGCGATCTGTTGGAACCCGATGAGTCACTAAAACATTGGAAGTCAAAGGATGTCGATTTTTCAAATATCCTTTTCCGTCCGCGTGTTTCATCGGATGTCGCTGTCCGTTGTATGCAACCTCAAGATTATGGGTTGGATCGCGCCCTTGATCTGAAACTGATCGAACTTGCAAAGCCGGCCATCCAAGAGGGTAAGCCTGTAAAAATTGAGTTAGGGATTAAAAATATAAACCGCGCGGTAGGCGCCATGCTTTCCGGAGAGATATCCAAAAAATTCGGAGAGATAGGTTTGCCCGAGGATACGATACAGATAAGATTTAGCGGCAGCGCAGGGCAAAGCTTCGGCGCTTTTGGAGCATCCGGCATCAGCCTTTATCTGGAGGGCGATGCCAATGACTATTTGGGCAAAGGCCTTTCAGGTGCCAGGATCGTAGTTGTACCGCCTAAAGATGCCGGTTTCAAGGCACAGGAGAATATTATTGCAGGTAATACGCTGCTTTATGGAGCAACAGCAGGAGAGGTATTCATACGCGGTATTGCCGGCGAAAGATTTGGCGTGCGAAACTCCGGTGCCTGCGCTGTCGTCGAGGGCGTGGGTGACCACGGATGCGAGTATATGACAGGCGGCCGTGTCGTAGTTATAGGCAAGACAGGCCGCAATTTTGCAGCAGGCATGAGCGGCGGCATCGCGTATGTTTATGACGCTGACGGAAAGTTTGGATTACGCTGCAACAGGGGGATGGTGGAATTGGGGGCCGTGAATAACATCAAAGACGTCTCCACCATTAAAGCTCTTTTAGAGAAACACGCCCGCTATACCGGGAGCCCGGTAGCTGAAAGGATCTTAAAAGGTTGGGAAAAAGAGATCAAAAAATTTGTCATGGTCATGCCTCTTGAATACAAGCGCGTTTTAGAACAGGTGGAGGCGCGGCCGGATGAGGCAGAGATAGAGGCGGAAGCGTCGGACGGATAATATGGGCGATGAAAAAGGTTTTCTAAAGAAAAAACGCGAAATAGCAGGCTATAGGCCTCTTGAGGAACGCATCCGCGATTATCGAGAGGTCGAAAAGATGCTGCCGAAAGAGAGAGTCCAGGAGCAGGGGTCGCGCTGCATGGACTGCGGTGTGCCTTTCTGCCATTATGCATGCCCTGTGGGCAATGTTATCCCGGATTGGAATGATCTGATGTTCCGCGGCCAGTGGGCCAAGGCTGTTGAAGTGCTCCAGGCATCCAATAACTTCCCGGAGTTTACAGGAAGGATCTGTCCTGCCTTATGCGAGGCCGCATGTGTAGTTGGGATCGCGGATGACCCGGTAACGATCAGGCACAATGAGATAGCCATTATTGAATGGGGTTTTGAGAATAATGTCATCAAGCCTTTTATGCCAAAACATAAAACAGGCAAGCGCGTAGCTGTAGTGGGTTCAGGCCCGGCAGGGATGAGCGCTTCACAGCAGTTGGTGCGCGCAGGCCATGACGTTATTTTATTTGAGGCCGACGACAAGGCCGGCGGGATCTTGCGCTACGGCATACCGGATTTCAAGCTTGAAAAATGGGTCATTGACCGTCGCCTGGAGTTGATGAAAAAAGAAGGCCTTAAAATAGAGACGAATACATGTGTAGGCAGGAATTACCCGATACAGAAGCTTTTAAACGAATTTGACGCAGTGTGTTTGACCATGGGCGCGCGTGAGCCGCGCGATCTGAAAGTCGAAGGCCGCGGGCTTGGCGGTATCCACTTTGCCATGGATTATCTTATCCAGAATAATCGAAGAGTCGGTGGGGCGAAGATCCAGGAAAACGAGCTTATCGACGCCAAAGGTAAAGATGTCGTCATCATAGGCGGTGGTGATACGGGTGCCGACTGCGTGGGCACCGCTAACAGGCAGGGTGCGAGATCCGTAACGCAATTGGAAGTTTTGCCTGAACCGCCTTTGTGCCGCACAAAAGACATGCCTTGGCCGACGTACCCTAAACTTTTAAAGACGTCGAGTTCTCACGAGGAAGGGTGCACGCGCAAATGGAACGTGGCAACCAAGAAGTTTACAGGCGCAGGCAACCGTGTTAAAGAGATCCATATTATTGATGTCGAATTCGTCTCTGCCGCAGGTGGGCGCGCTGAAATGCGCGAAGTCCCGGGCACAGAAGCTGTGTTAAAAGCAGATCTTGTTATCCTGGCCATGGGATTTTTGCATCCTGTGCACCAAGGCCTGGTAAAAAAGCTGGGCCTGAATTTAACTGCCCAGGGAAATATTTATGTTGAAAATAACTTTATGACTTCTACCGCCAAGGTTTTTGCTGCTGGAGATGCTTCCCGTGGGGCAACTTTGGCGGTCTGGGCGATGTATGAGGGCAGGTCCGCTGCTCGCGAGATCGACCGTTTTCTCATGGGTTCTACAAACCTTCCCTAATATCAAGAACTGAAGCAGGGAGTTTTGTTTTCTTGGATAAAGGTAACGATATCCGCCTTCGAAATACTTCCTATTTCTCTAAATTCCAAACCGACTTTGTATTGTTGCGAATAAGGGATTTTTGCGCTCCATGCGATCCTGGCAATGCCATAAATGGCTTGAGGCCTGTTGCGAAATCTTGCGCGAAAATAGAGGTGTGTACCGATAGGCACCGGCCCGTCTACTATAAAACTAATGCCGCCTTCGCTGATGTCGCAAGTCACGGAGTTTACGAATCGTTCTGAATTAAGGAACTTGTATTCTATAGGAGAACTGACTTTTATGCGGCGGAATTCCCTGCGTTCGGCGTTTTGTTTGTCATCAATAAAAAAAGCCACGAATTTTCCTCCTCTCATACTTCTAAAGAGGTCCGTGGCTAGTTAAAACATAACATAAAACAAACGGTTTTTCAAGGGGGCTACTTTGGTATATAATAGGAGCAAGGTTGAAGTTTTATCCCGCCTCGAAAAATATGCCAAAATTCTATGCTATAATTTTGGCATACTCGGCGGGATCTCGCTGTAAAATATACATACAGGTGCTCGATGGCCATAGTGACGAAAAAAGGCGATAAGGGCTGGACCTCTCTTTTTCTGGGAGGCATGGTGGCAAAGGATGACCCCAGGGTTGAATTGGACGGCACACTTGATGAGCTTTGTTCTTTCCTGGGGACTGCTAAAAGCCTTGCGAAAAAAAGATCCCTGCGATCTCAACTTGAGGCCCTTCAAAAAGACCTTTTTATCATAGGCGCAGAAGTTGCGACAGCCGCTGCCTTCCTGAATAAATTAAAAAATAAAATAGGAGAGAGCGATATCAGGAGGCTGGAGGACGCCATCTGCGCCCTTGAGGATAGAAGGAGGCCGGCGGCGCGCATATTTTGCCTGCCTGGCAAGAACCTTCTTTCAAGCGTCTTGGACGTGTGCCGCACTATTGCCAGGCGTGCGGAACGCCGCGCAGTGACAGCGTTTAAAAAAAAGGCGATCAGGAGCCGGTTGATCTTGATATACCTCAATCGGCTTTCGGACCTGCTTTATTTATTGGCGCGAGCCTGCGAGACCCCATCCTAAAATATGAGCCCGTTAAAATTAAAAAAAGCATTAGTTGTCGTAGATATCCAGAATGATTTTTGTCCTGGCGGCGCCTTAGGCATATCCGACGGAGATGAGGCGATCCCGGTCCTTAATAAATACATAAAGATCTTCGAAAAGAAAAAATTGCCTATCCTTATAACGCGCGACTGGCATCCCAAGGTTACCCGGCATTTTAAACCATACGGCGGCCTTTGGCCTAAGCATTGCGTGCAGGGGACAAAGGGAGCGGAGTTCCATCGTTTTTTAAAATTTCCTAAGGAGGCCATCATAATGTCCAAGGGGATGGATCCCCAGAAAGACAGCTATTCCGTGTTTCAAGCTTTTGATCCCAACGGCACGGAGTTTTTTAACTTATTGAAAATTTTAGGGGTCACCGAGATATATATCGGCGGCCTTGCCACGGATTATTGCGTTAAATATACGGCGCTTGACGCCGGACGGGCAGGTTTAAAGGTATACGTCCTAACTGACGCTATCCGAGGCGTCAATATCAGCCCCAAGGATTCCGAGGATGCCTTAAAAGAGATGCTGTCCGCCGGAGTCAAAAAAATCACACTCGACAAGCTGAAATAATCGTAGCAGTCCTATCCGCACTGAAATCTTGTCTTCGTAGACATTTTGTCGTTTCCGACATATCTCATCGCATCATATATTTCGCAGCGCGTGTCCCTGCACGCAGACTAGATTTTTTGCCGTCTGCTTCGGTTTGCATTTAATTAAACCGAGATCCGACCTCGGCCCCGATTGTCGAGGTCGGACCTCGAGCACAAGGGCGTGTCGCTACAGCCAAAATGCAATCCCTCGCAGACTTTTGCCAAATAACCTCTGATTGTCGGCTTAAACAGGGATACCGCAGTGCTTGAATATATGCCCATAGATTTGCTTTTGCCGTTTTTGGAGCGAATGTCGATTTTAGGCGAAGCATGCTTGAGCAGTGAGGGTATCCGCCATTGAATCAGTGGCGGATGGCTGAAGTTGTCCACTAGCTATATTAAAGCTGTGGGGCGATCCTTTTAGGGAATACCTAAAAGGACGCCCGAGACCGCCATTAGGGAATGGCGGTCGAGTTCTTCAGACACCGAACTGCGAAAGATCTTCGCCGTATCCCGCTTTACGGGATCCCGCCCATAGCATAATAGCCTGGCGGGAAAGAAATCGACCTGAAGCGACAAAAATGGTAAAAGCAAAGATATCGAAGTTTGCGAACAGGGACATTGCGTTGCGAATCGTATATATTGCAATTATTCTTTTCTTTTTTGTTCAATACCCTATAATTATACTCCTATGAAGAAATTAACATTGAGAGTAAAGGCGGTGATATTTGATATGGACGGCGTTATCACCGATACTATGCCGTATCATTTCAACGCCTGGAAGAGAATTTTTAAAAAAGAAGGCTTTAAAGTCTCTGAATGCGAAATATATTTACGCGAAGGCCAGCCTGGTAATATAACGGTCAAGGAGATATTTGGACAGCATGGCGTACCTTTTGATGAAGACAGGGCGAAAAGGATCCTGGCAGAAAAAGAGAAGTTGTTTAATAAGATACTCCGACGGCGTTTTATACACGGATCCAGGCCTTTTTTGCATTTTTTAAAAGCATCAGGCTTTAATCTAGCCCTCGTGACAGGCACAGCAAGGCATGAGGCCGAGAGGATCTTGCCCAGGGCATTACGCGATCTGTTTGACGTTATGATCACCGGCAATGATGTAAAGAAGGGCAAGCCGCACCCCGAACCTTATTTAATGGCACTAAAAAAATTGCAGTTAAAAGCCAAAGATGCCGTTGTTATCGAGAACGCTCCGTTTGGAATACGCTCTGCAAAGCATGCGAAATTGGCCTGCCTTGCTTTAGAAACATCCCTGCCTAAAAAATACCTCAAAGGCGCCGATCTTGTAACTCATTCCTTTAAGCAGTTGCGGCAAAAAGTCAGTTTGATTAAATCGTTCTAACTCATTGACGCTGCAAGGTTTTATTGATAAAATCTGTGTGGTCTTATATATAATCCGTGCAATCGATCCTTATGAAAAGATACGAGTTTTTCGGCCACACCGCGGACATCGCTGTCAAGGCCTATGGCGGCTCATTGAAAGAGCTTTTTACGTCATCAGCCCTGGCTATGTTTAGCATATTGGTCTCAAAAAAACAAAACAGGCCCGAAACCATCTTAAAAGAAGTTATTATCAAAAAGACAGAAGAAGCTTTAGAAGACCTTGTTAAGGCCTGGCTGGATGAGTTACTTTTTTATTTTTCATCCCAATGCCTTATCCTCCACAGGATAAAATCCTTGGATATCTGTGAAGGGGCCTTGGAGGCTAAAGTGCTTTTTGAGACGTTCGATAAGGATTATTTTCAAACCGGGCAGGAGATAAAGGCTGTCACTTATCACGAGCTTAAAGTCGAAAGAATAAGGAATAAATGGCAGGCACATATAATATTTGACGTATGAGTGAACTTTGGCAAGGGCCCTTAGAGAAGATCGATGATTATCGCTGGCGCATACCAAAAAGCTATAAGCCCGGTATGCGCGTTGACGGGATCATTTATGCCGATGAGAAACTTTTAAAAGATATCCGACATGATAAGGCTTTAGAGCAGGTGGCGAATGTCGCTTTCTTGCCGGGTATTGTTAAAGCCTCTTTCGGTATGCCTGATCTTCACTGGGGTTTTGGTTTTGCAATCGGGGGCGTGGCCGCGACCGATATAGAAAAAGGCGGAGTCGTGGTTCCCGGAGGAATCGGGTATGACATCAATTGCGGCGTACGGCTCATGCGTACTAATTTATTGGAAAAAGACGTACGGCCTAGGCTTAAAGACCTGGTCGTGGGTTTGTTTAATACGATCCCTGCAGGCGTAGGTTCGGAGGGCGCCATCAGGGCCAGCGGTAAGGACGAAAAAGAGATATTGGAAAAAGGTGCAGGCTGGGCAGTAAAAAAGGGATATGGCATTGAGGACGACCTTGATTCAACTGAAGAAGAAGGCGCTATCAAAGGCGCTGACCCTGAACTTGTTTCTAAAAGGGCTTACGAGCGAGGTAAGTCGCAATCGGGCACCCTTGGTTCCGGCAATCATTTTCTGGAAGTCCAGGTTATTGACCAGTTGTATGACGCCGAACTCGCCGATTCGTTCGGCCTGCAATTGGGGCAGGTCATGGTTATGATCCATAGCGGTTCGCGCGGCCTGGGATACCAGGTCTGTGATGATTTTATTAAAGTAATGCTAAACTGCATGGTAAAATACAATATCAAGGTGCCGGACAGGCAATTGGCGTCGGCGCCGGTTGACTCTCCCGAAGGGAAACAATATCTCGGGGCTATGCGCGCCGCGGCTAATTATGCCTGGAATAACAGGCAGTGCCTCATGTATTTGGCACGCCTTGTTTTTGAGAAGGTCTTCGGCCAATCGTGGGAAAAACTCGGGATGTTTTTGGTGTACGATGTGGCGCACAATATTGCTAAAATAGAAAAACATGTTATAGACGGGAAAGAACGCCTTCTTTGTGTGCATCGTAAAGGCGCCACGCGCGCCTTTGGCCCCGGCAATCCGGCTTTGCCGGGAAAATATAGGATGATAGGCCAGCCGGTCATAATCCCCGGAGATATGGGGCGCAATTCATATTTACTCGTCGGTACAGAGAAGGCGAGTGAAGAGACCTTCGGCACTACCTGCCATGGCGCAGGCAGGCTAAAATCGCGCCATGAAGCAAAAAGGACCGTGGAATACCACCAGTTGCTAAAAGAATTGGAAGCCAAGGGTATTGTTGTTATGGCTTCAGGCCACGGCACTATTGTGGAAGAGGCGCCGTCGGCATATAAAGATGTCAATGAAGTGGTCAGTGTTGTCCATAACGCTGGCATTGCAAAAAGAGTGGCACGTATGCGGCCGATCGGGGTCATAAAAGGATAGTTAAGTAAAGAACCGAGGTCATTATGTTAGATATCAGATTTATCAGGGAGAATGTGGAGCTTGTCAAAGCGTCGCTTGCAAAGCGCGGCAATAAGTTCAATCTTGACGAAGTCATCGCTCTGGATGAAGAGCGCAGAAAAATTATTTTAGGATTAGATGACCTGCGGCGCCAGAAAAATGAAGCCAATGACGCAATAACACAGCTGATCAAAGAAAAAAAGGACCCGAAGGAAAAAATAGCGTCCATGAAGGGCGTGGCTGTAAAGATCGATGAGTTTGACGCCAGGCTCCGGGAAAAAGAAGGGGAGCTTTCGAAATTGTTGATGGTAATACCGAACGTTGTCCATGATTCCATACCGGTGGGAGATGCGAAAAATAACAAGATCGTGCGCTCATGGGGAGAGCCGAAGAGATTTGATTTTAAGCCCAAGCCGCATACGGATATATGCGAGTATCTCGATATAGTTGATTTTGCCAGAGGGGCTAAACTTACCGGTTCTAATTTTATCCTGTATAAAAAGTTGGGTGCGAGGTTGGAGCGCGCGCTTATCAACTTTATGGTAGATCTGCATACCTCAAGGCACGGCTACCAGGAGATGTGGCCGCCGGTTTTGGTTAACCGGGCCAGCATGACAGGCACAGGCCAGTTGCCGAAACTCGAAGACGATATGTACCGCTTAAAAGACGAGGACCTTTTTTTGATCCCGACAGCCGAGGTGCCTGTGACTAATATCCATCGCGACGAGATATTAGATGAAGAAAAACTTCCTATTTATTATACAGCATACACCCCGTGTTTCAGGCGCGAGGCAGGTTCTTATGGCAAGGATACCAAAGGGCTGGTGCGCGTGCATCAGTTCGACAAAGTAGAACTGGTAAAATTTGTAAAGCCAAAAGACTCTTTTGACGAACTTGAAAAATTAGTGGGCAATGCCGAGGCTGTACTGCAAGCGTTAGGCTTAACTTATCGTGTAGTTATGCTTGCATCCGGCGATATTAGTTTTGCTGCCACAAAGTGTTATGATTTTGAAGCCTATGCCCCTGGCTTAGATGCCTGGCTTGAGGTTTCAAGTTGTTCTAACTTCTGCGATTTTCAGGCGCGCAGGGCCAATATACGCTTTCGCAGCAAAGATACAAAGAAGACCGAATTTGTACATACACTTAACGGTTCGGGCGTGGCATTGGCGCGCACGGTCATCTGTATTTTAGAGAACAATCAACAAAAGGACGGCAGCGTTTTGATACCCGAGTGCCTGCGTCCATATATGGGAGGCTTAGAAATTATTGAAAGATAGACTATTAAGTGTTCTGAAGTTTATTCTGGCGGTTTTGCTCCTGCCTTTGGTGATCGGCATAACCTCATCGTTTTTAGAGAACCTTCGCAAGATGAGCGAAGGCGTTTGTCTTGCGTTTGGGTGGGGAGTTGTGGTCTATCTCATACTTCATATCCTATTGTATGAACCGGCGCAGGTATTCGACGCCTCAAAGAAAATGGCGGAGAAAACCATCGGGTTCCTTTCTCCGTGGGTCAAGGTAGCCGGGTTCTGCGTGCCGTTCTTTACTATTTTGTCCTTTGTCCTGTATTATTTTGCTTCGCTCATATGGAAAGGCGCTCCACTATTGCCGTATTTTGCTTTTTTGGCATCTTTCACCTTTACGATGCACATGGTCTTTACGGCCAATGCCTTAAAGAAAAAACAGCCCGGCTGGCTTAAGGAAAATTATTTCTTTTCAATATTTTCCATTTATATAGTTAATATCTTGATCATTGCCGGGGCGTTTTATTTTTTGAGCGGTGATTTTTCTTTCGCGGATTTTATTTCAAGATGCGGCGATGTGGCAGGCGCCATTTATACGGCGTCATTTAGGCAGTTATTTGTGGTGGAAGGAAGATAGTTTTTTGGAGAGGTGGCAGAGCGGTTGTCCCGCTTGGGAAGCAGCGGGATTTCGCTACATGATTGTATTAATGTGCTCAAAATGCACCGGTCTTGCGGAGTGAACGAAGTGAGCGGAGTCCCGCCGATACCACTATAGTGTAATGTAAGTTGAGGCGGGAAAAACCTTCTTATAAAATATTATGCCCTGTGTTTATATTTTGAAAAGTAAGGTAAGAGATAAATTTTATATTGGTTCAAGCAGGGAAGATAACGCTTCTGTTCGTCTCAAGGCGCATAATGCAGGTAAATCAAGATCAACGAAATCGAGTCGACCCTGGTTTGTAGTGCAAGAAGAGCAATGTGAGACATATACAGAAGCGCGGCAGAGAGAGATTTTTTTGAAATCGGGTGTAGGTAGAAAATTGGTAAGGGAAAGTTTTGGTAGTTTGGAAAGGAAGGGTGGCAGAGCGGTTGAATGCACCGGTCTTGAAAACCGGCAGGGGCGCAAGTCCCTCGTGAGTTCAAATCTCACCCCTTCCGCCATTTTGCCGTCACTGGCGGCAAAAGGCGGATGTCGAAGACTCTGGCTTCGACGCCGCACATTAATGCAAGAACAGGAGGCTATATGCTCGTAAAGGATATTATGACAAAGAATGTCGTTACTGTCGGCCCTGAAATGGATATCCTAAGCCTGGCAGAATTATTCGTAGATAAAAATATAAGCGGTGCTCCGGTTCTAGACACCAACGGTAAATTGCTTGGAGTGGTGAAGGAAGAGGGCGTTATTTTCCATGATAAAAAAGTGCATCTGCCGACTTTCGTCAACCTCTCTGTAGGATTCCTTACTTTTGGTGTAAAGCGATATGAAGAAGAAATGAAAAAGATAGCAGCAAACAAGGTGCGTGATATCATGGAGCATGATATCCTTACTATTTCCGGCGGCGGAACAATAGAAGATGCCGCGACTTTGATGATCGAAAAGAATGTTTATTATTTGCCGGTAGTGGACGGTGGCAGGTTGGCCGGTGTGGTTACGAAGAAAGATATTGTCCGTGCCATTGCCGCAGGGAGGGGTTAAAATGGAAAAGAAAAAAGTCGACATCGAGGCCAGGATACTCGACAAAATATTCGGCAAGATAAATTTCCTTCAGAACGACAGCGAGAAGAAGGGTATAGTCAATGACGTGATCTCCCAGCTTTATGGCGCGACAGCGCGTGATGCGTTCATGCAGAGCCAGACATTGAGCGAGTTATCCAACGAAGACGAACGTCAGAAGTTCCTTGATGAGTTTTTCAGGTACGGTTTGATCGAGGAGCTCTTGCGTGACCCGGATACCGAGGATATCATCATAAATTCCCTTAACCCCATTTATATCCATCATACTTATAGGGGCCTTGTCAGGACTGACAAACAATTTTCTTCAACAAAAGAATTGGATGTTTTTATTAAAAAACTGGTGGTTTTTTCGGGAAGGACCTCTTTGAGGAAACTCAATAACCTGGAATTGTCCCATATCCAGGGCCGTGTCAATATCGCGCTTTCGCCTTTCGGGCCCCAGGTCACGATAACCAAGATCAGGGAAAACCCTTTGAGCGTCATCGATCTGATCCGCAAAGGCGCTTTGAATTATGAGATGACAGCTCTTTTGTGGCTTTATATTGAAGGTATGTCGATCAGGCCGGCTAATTTGCTGATCTTGGGCGCGCCAGGAGCCGGCAAGACGACACTTTTAAATGCCCTTTTGAGTTTTATACCCGAGAAAGAACGTTTAGTCATTATTGAGGATACGCTGGAATTAAGCACTACAAAAGAAGAGAGCTGGTCTCGTTTAGAGAGCGATGACGAAGTAACGTTGGCGGATCTCGTGAAAAACAGTTTAAGGATGAGGCCGGAGCGCATTGTCGTAGGCGAGGTCAGGGGAGTTGAGGCGCAGGACTTAATGACTGCGATGAATATCGGAAAATACTGCATGGGCACAATACACGCCAGCGCAGCGCGTGAAGCGATCATACGCTTAGAAAACGAACCCATGAATATACCCGAAACCCTGGTTAATCTTATCGATGTTTTTATCACAATGACTAAGTTTCATGTCAAGCATGAGGTTTTCCGCGTAGTGGCTGAAATCGCAGAGACCGCCGGGCTTGAGCAAAAAAAGGTCCTTTTGTCTACGGTATGGCGTCATGATTATGATAAACGGGTCTTTATTGAGCAGAGCCCGACGTCTGTTTTCCGCGACAAGATCGCGCGCGCCAGCGGAATATCAGCATTAGACGTTATCAAGGAATTGCGTTTACGCGCCGAAGTATTGAAGGCACTTGATAACAAGGATATCCATACAGCTTTAGATGCGGCTAATTTTTTCAAGTTGTATAATCAAAATCCTGATGATGCCTTAGGAAAGCTTGGTTTGTCTAGGGCCGAGATCATGAAGACGATAAAGATCGACAATAACCTGTAGACCAAAATAGACTTCTCACCCTGTAAAACAGGGTTCGAAGTCCAAAAATTTTTAAAAGCAAAATTTTTGGAGAGTTGGTTAATTCGCTAGCAAAAGAAAACTTAGCGAATTGATATCGAGCGAAGCGAGATACCTGAATAGACTTCTCACCCTGTAAAACAGGGTTCGAAGTCCAAAAATTTAAAAAGCAAAATTTTTGGAGAGTTGGCCGAGTGGTTGTCCCGCTCAACAATGTTAAATTTTCGCGGGATCCCGCCAGCGAATGAAATGAGCTGGGCGGGAAAAGGCGAGCCGATAAGGCGAGCAGGCCTGAACGGCGCCGCACCATAGTGTATGGCGGATGCCGAGAAGGCCGTTGCGAGCCGATAAGGCGAGCAGGCCTGAACGGCGCCGCACCATAGTGTATGGCGGATGCCGAGAAGGCCGTTGCGAGCCGATAAGGCGAGCAGGCCTGAACGGCGCCGCAACCTTTAAGTAGTTCCGAAGAGCCAGGAGGAATATCTTGGAGCAGGCAAAAGCTAAATACAACATCGGAATACGCCGCCGCATCGGTTTTACCTTTCTGGTTTTCTGCGGTTTTGTAATCCTTTGCGCACTTTTGTTCAGCCGTTTTTGGATCCTATCATCATCCGAAAGGGCAAAGATACGCATTCTTAAGCAGGGTTACGATAGTTTGATGTTCTTATTTGATTCGCGCCGGGCTATGCTGGAGGTTGTGGCAAAGGCTTATTCCGGGGACCAGGATATTATCGGCATTATTTCCGAGCGTGAGCGCCGGTTTTCATCCGAGTTCCTGCTTTCTTTAAGAGAGAAATACGGCTTAGACTGTATTGCTGTATTGAACAGTCTCGGAAGGGTCGAAGCAGGCGATGTAGGTTTTTTATCGAATAATTTTAACCTGGAATTGGTAAAACTTGTTTCCACAAGCGGCATTGTTTCTGGATTTTGGAATGCCCCTGATGCGAAGCTGTGGTTTTTTGTGTCCACACCACTTTTACCTCCGGCCCATACTGCTGGCCGCGAGGGCGTGCTGATCCTGGGATACTTACTGGATAATAAGTTCGAAAAGAGCATAAGCCTTCAATTAGGGCTGAATATCGGTTTTTTCCACAGCTCTTCTTTTTACAACGAGGATATTTTGGCGCCGCAATCCAGGGATAGTTCATTGTTGAATTCCTGGAAGGAGCTGCAACATACGCAGAAGCCTTTTCTAGTGCGTAAAGATCTTAGTGGGGATATGGGGTTAGGCTTTTCTCTCGATGCCCTGCTTAGAGATTTTCGGGGAGACCCTATAGGGGTTTTGCGCATAACAGATCCGGCTGAAGTTGTTCTATTTCCCAGCAGGGATATTTTATTTTTGCTCTGGTTCACTGTTTCGTTCCTTAGTTTTGCCTTTGTGTTGATGTTTAGATTCCTTACAAGGCATATTACCGTGCCGTTAGTGAAGCTTAAGGCGGAAATCAATGAAATTACTGCCTCCGGGGACCTTTCTAAGCGCCTTACAATCGGGCCGGCGGACGAGATCGGAGGATTGATCTCTGAATTCAACGGTATGTTGGATATCCTAGAAAAGATGAACAGGAAAATAAAGAATGCAAGCGAAGAACTATCGATATTATACGGCGACCTCTTGGAGCAGAAACGATTTACTTCCGAGATCTTAGCTATGGCGCCGAGCATCGTTTTGATGCTCTTGCCTGATGGCAGGATAAAATATATCAATGAGGCCGTAGAGGTCATAACTGGTTTTAAGGTAGAGGAGTCTTTGGGCCATATATGGTTTGACCAGTTTATCTCGCTTGTCAATCGCAGTCAGATTAAAATCGTTTTTGACGATATCCTCCGGGGTAATATAGAGCCGCATCGCCAGAAAGAATCAGCTGTCTTGACAAAAGACGGACACGAACGGATAGTCCTATGGAATAACAGTGTTTTAAAGAATGCGGATGGAGAAGTGACGGCGATACTAGCGGTAGGCCAGGACATCACCGAATTAAAACTGATGCAATCGAAGTTACTCAAGAAGATAAGTGACTTGGAGCGGTTTTACAGGATATCAATGGACAGGGAAAAAGCCGTTCTCGCTCTTAAGGAACAGGTAAGTGAGTTGAAGCTCAAGGCCGGCGGTTTGCAAGAAAAGGGAGAAAAATTAACGTGACGGTAAAATTGAACGTCCGCCACAAAGTGGTGATCATCAACCTGGTTTCTGGTGCGCTTTTTTTTGCAGCTATACTTTTCGCCGCCTATAGCAGCTATAAAACATATATATTTACTAAGAATGCCGAAGATCTTGCCGTTGTTTCCGAATTGATCTCCAAGCGCCTGCAATCCGAGATCTTGGGCATAAGGTATCACCTCGCGTTTGTTGCCTCCCATAATGAGTCGATAAGGACAATCGTAGAAAAGGCTAATCTATCCTATGCTGGATTGTCCGAAGAACAGAGTATTAGCCGTATAAAGCAGGCCGATATCCTGTGGGACAAGGGGGGATGGGAGCGGCTTGATAAGGAATTATTCCAAAACCCTGTTAGTGCTGTCCTGTCAGATTTAAAACAGATATCAGGAACATCGGCGGTTGAAATTTTTGTTACGGACATAAAGGGCGCGGTTGTAGCCGCTACAGGAAAAACAAAGTATTATTATTTTGCCGAACAAGAGTGGTGGCAAAAGACCCATAAGAATGGATTGGGTTCATTTTATCTCTCTGTCGCGGATAGTGATGATGATCAAACCGCGTCATTTATTTTGGCATGCCCTGTTATAAATGCTGACGGGACAGTTATCGGTGTGATGAAGGCCGCGATCGGAAAGGACAGGTTTTTGCGTTCACTTTTCGATATCTATTTGGGTAAGGGTGTTTATTCCGGGATCTTGGCGCGCCAGGGGGTATCCATATTTAGTTCAGATCCGCACAGCGCTGTTTCCGATACACTCTTGAGATCCGTGTATGATCTTTTGGCTTTTCAAAAGGCCTCCTTTGACAATGTAATAAAAGTTCCAGGGGCCGGAAGGTTTATCGTAGGTTTTTCTAAAGTTGAAGGCGTCGTCTTTGATCCTGTCGGCGACTGGTATATTTATTGTCTACGCGATGTAAGGCAGGTACTGGCCTCTTTGCAGGCCCACACCCATAGCTTGTTCTTTATTTGGGCTGCAATGTTGGTTCTATTATATATCTTCACCATTTTCATCTCGCGCAAAGTCGTAGAGCCTATTGGGATATTAAAAAAAGGGTGCGAAAAAGTCAAAGAAGGGGTCTTAGACAGTATAATCGGAATATATTCCGGCGATGAATTTGAAGAGTTGGCCGTGAATTTTAACGTGATGGTCGAAGAGTTGCGCCAGAGCATGGTATCCAAGGATTATTTCGATAAGATCATTCAGTACATGTCCGATATCTTGTTTGTTATTACTCCTTACGGTTTGATCGATCTTGCCAATAAGCGGGCATTGGAGTTATTGGGTTATACTCAACAGGAGTTGAAAGGTAAAGATGCTATTGATATTTTTTCAAAGAGAGACAGGTATATCGTTAGCTGGGGATTGAAGGGGCTTATTGAAGAGGGGTCCCTCAAGGATAAGAAAATATGCCTCTTGACGAAAGCAGGCAAAGAAATTGAGGTGTATCTGGGTACGCGTATTATCAAGGATGTTTCAGGCAACCTGACAGGCCTTGTGTGCCTGGCCAAAGACTTAACAGAGGTTTCCAAGCTTTTAGTTGACCTGCAGAAGTCAAATGAGCAGATCGAGAAGCATAAGCACGATCTGGAAAAGTCATTCAATGATCTTTCTGAAAGCAGGGACGTTATATTAAGTATTCTGGAGGATACTAATGAATCCAAGGCAGAACTTGAGGAGACATTAGAGAAGTTAAGGAGAGCGCAGGATGAATTGCTGCAGGCGGAGAAGATGGTTTCGCTAGGGCAGATAGCTGCCGGCGTTGCACACGAGATCAACAATCCTCTCTTTGTAATATCCGGAGAAGCGGAGATGATGGGGATGGACGAAAACCTGCCCGAGTCAGTTAAAGAGTCTGTGCGCATTGTCCGCGAACAGGTAACCCGGATCGGTGATATCATCAAGAGGCTATTGGAATTCTCGCGTAAAAAAGAAGTGGCCTTTTCCCGTATCAATTTAAACGAGCTCCTTGACCGCTCCATCAAATTATTAGAATATCAGGCCAAGGCCACAGGCCATGTCGATATCATAAATGAGATCTCGCAGCAGCCCATCTTTGTCAGCGGCGACCAAAACCAGCTGCACGAAGTTTTCTTGAATATTATGCTTAACGGCATCCAGGCTATGGAAGAAAAAGGCGGCACCTTGACGCTAACGAGTTTTTCTGGGATAATAGACCCTGATGTCGGGCGTCAAGTAAGTAAGTTCAAGGCCGGCCAGAAAGTTGCTGTCATTAAGTTCAAAGATACCGGCATCGGCATGAGCGAGGAAACAGTTAAGCGCATCTTTGAGCCATTTTTTACTACAAAAAAGACCGGCACGGGCCTAGGGTTGTCGGTTTGTTTCGGGATAATTGAAAATCATGGCGGCATAATTGACGTAGAAAGTGAAGTCGGTAAAGGCACGACTTTTGTAGTGGAGTTGCCGCTCGCCAGAGAAGGAAATAAATAATAAGAATCTACTCCTTGCCTAGACATCACGAAAATCTCTTGCGATATTTTCGTGATAGGCTGCGGAGTTGATTTTGCAAAGAATAAATACCCGGATATAAGCAAAATCAAGGAGAAAACTAATAATGAAAAAGATCCTGGTTGTCGATGATGAAAAGCCCATAAGGGAAATGCTTAAGAAATTCCTTACAAAAAAAGGTTATGAGGTCTATGATGCGGATAACGGCGAAGATGCCATAAGAATAGTAAAAGAAAATACGCCTTATATCGTCCTCTTGGATATCCGCATGCCTAAAAGTGACGGCATAGAAGTCTTAAGGAAGATAAAAGAGGCCAATAAAGATATCGGCGTCATCATGATAACAGCGGTATCCGAGACCGCCATTGCCGAGAAGTGCATGGAGTTGGGGGCCTTTGACTATATCACTAAACCCATCAGTTTAGAATATCTCGAAGAGTGCTTGCTCGCCAAGTTGCTGGATTTTTATAAATAACCTGTGTTATCCAAATTATGACGAAAAAGATCCTCATAGTTGACGATGAGAAATTTATCAGAGAAACACTCGGATCGTACCTTGGCCGTAAAGGTTATGAGGTCTACGACGCGGAAAATTGCGAAGACGCCATAAAAATAGTAAAAGAAAAAGTCCCGCATATAGTCCTTTTGGATATCCGCATGCCTGATCATGACGGTGTCGAGGTTTTAAAGAGGATCAAAGAAGTCAACAAGGATATTGGAGTTATTATGGTTACCGGTGTTACCGATACCGCTATCGCCGAGAAGTGCATGGAGTTGGGGGCCTTTGACTATATCACTAAGCCCATCAGTTTAGAATACCTCGAAGAGTGCCTTTCAGCCAAATTCCTGGATTTTTATAAATGAAGACATAATTTACAGAACGTAGTGATGTAAATTATCTGTCTGAATTTATCCTTGACACTTACTTATGAATATTTTCAAGGTAGGTGTCGAGGATCTTTCAAAATTGAAATTTTACTTGACAATTTTTTTTTATAATGTATGCTCTACTAAGTTAATAGAGATTATGGAGTATTTGGGAGCAATATGAAAATAACATTCCGAGGGGATTATTCATTAAAAGCAGTGCTTGATCTGGCGCTGCATTACGGAAAAGACCTGGTAACTATACATGAGATGGCCAGGCGCATAGATGCGCCGGTCAAGTTTTTAGAGCAGGTGTTATTGGAGTTGAAAAGAGGTGGTTTTATTGAAAGCAGAAGGGGCAAAGTTGGAGGGTTTTTGTTGTCAAAACCACCGAAAAAAATAACGGTGGGTAGCGTCATACGTTTTGTTGACGGCCCAATAGAACCTATCGCGTGCGTAAAAGACAAGTATCATTCTTGCAAGGACGTATATAGATGTGTTTTCCGAAAGATCTGGCAGGATGTTTATGAGGCAACATCGGACATTGTAGATAATGTGACATTCGAAGAATTGGCTGCCCAAGCCGGAGCTACGCAGCAGGCGCTCGAATATTCGATTTAAGTATGGAGGCACGATTTGTTTAAATTAATATCTTTGACATTGTTGGTAGTTTTTTTTGCCATAAATATGGGCGCCAGCGGTATAGCGCCGTCTTTTGCATCGGTTTACGGGGCAAAATTGATCAGGAAAAAGAAGGCATTGTTACTGTTCACTTTTTTCGTGATCCTTGGAGCTGTTATATTAGGTAAGAATGTCAGCATAACCTTGGGCAAAAATCTATTGCCGAAAGAATTTTTAAGTTTTGATGTCGCCTTAATAATCCTTGCTTCGGCGGCTATAAGCCTTTTTGTTGCCAACATATTAAAGATACCCCAGTCTACCAGCCAGGTGACTGTTGGAGCCGTAGTCGGTGCCGGGTTGTATTTCGAACACCTCTTTTTTAGAACCTTGTTCGTAAGAATAATCCCTATGTGGATCATTTTGCCTCTGTTATCTTATTTTTCCACTCTTTTGCTGTATAGGAGGATCTATCCGCCCAAGCACGATAACCTGCATATTTATGAAAAGATATTTGCAAATGATAGAAAATTGAAGATAGCCGCTTTGATAGTCAGTTGTTACGTTGCTTTTGCCATTGGATCAAATAATGTTGCTAACGCCGTAGGTCCGCTATTTGGGGCCGGGATAATAAAGATAATACCCGGACTGCTTATAATTTCGCCGATTTTTGGCTTAGGTGCGTGGTTGTTGGGAAAAGGGCCGCTTGAAACCGCGGGCCAGGAAATCGTACCATTAGGGACTTTTTCTGCGACTTTGGTATCTTTTGTGACAGCCACCTTCCTTCTTATCGCCTCTGTTTTTGGCGTGCCACAATCATTGGTACAGCTTAATCTTTTTTCTATATTTGCCGTCAGTTGTTTAAAAAACGGCCATAAGAATACAATAGACCGTCATATAATCAGAAAAACATTCTTGGTATGGCTTATCACTCCTTTCCTTTCTGTGGGCCTATCTTATTTATTTTTGTTTCTGAACAAGCATCTTTAAACGAGGGAGACGGCATGTTGACTATTTTGGATCTGATAGGCCATACGCCTATTGTAAGGCTTAGTAAGGTGGTACAGCCTTTATCGGCCGCTGTATATGCCAAGCTGGAATTCTTTAATCCCGGAGGCAGTGT
This sequence comes from Candidatus Omnitrophota bacterium, assembly GCA_016235185.1. Classification (GTDB taxonomy): domain Bacteria; phylum Omnitrophota; class Gorgyraeia; order Velamenicoccales; family Velamenicoccaceae; genus UBA9636. The sequence continues at coordinate 16,025 of JACRLT010000029.1, read as the reverse complement.
CAAGGACAGGATATGCCTTGCCATGATCGAGGATGCGGAAAAGCAAGGGTTAATTGACAAACATTCCACTATAATTGAGCCTACCAGCGGCAATACAGGCATTGGCCTTGCCATGGTGTGCGCAGCAAAAGGTTATAAATGTATCCTTGTTATGCCGGAGGCGATGAGCCTGGAGCGTACCTTTATTTTGAGGGCGTATGGCGCAGATGTTATCCTGACGCCTACAGCGAAAGGGATGGCAGGGGCCATTAAGAAGGCGCAGGAGCTTCAGAAGAAGACGGCGGATAGCATTATACTTCATCAGTTTGAAAATAGATCAAACCCGGATATTCATCGCCGGACAACGGCTTTAGAAATTTTAAATAGTACCGTTGGCAACATAGATGCTTTTGTAGCCGGTGTCGGTACAGGCGGCACCATTACCGGCGTTGGTGAGGTTTTAAAACAGCGCTATCCTGATTGCCGGGTTGTGGCAGTTGAGCCGCAAAATAGTGCGGTTCTATCAGGCGGAAAACCCGGGACACATAAGATCCAGGGTATTGGCGCAGGCTTCATACCGGCAATATTAAACAGGGATATAATCGATGAAATTATCTGCGTAAGCGATAACGATGCCTTTCTTATGTCGCGAAGGCTGGCTCATGAAGAAGGCCTGTTTGTCGGTATATCCTCGGGCGCCGCTGCATGGGTAGCGCTCAAGCTTGCAGGGCGATTAGGGGAAGGCAAAACCGTGGTCACGGTATTTCCCGATAGGGGCGACAGGTATTTTTCAACCGAGCAATATTTTAAGTCATAGTTCTACTAACGCCAACAAGAAGAAAGGAAGGTAAAGAAAATGGGTTTATTGGAGACAACAAAGAATGAGGATCTAAAGGTACTCGTCGAAACCTTGAATTTCAAGGAAAAAGTAGAAAGGTCAAGGCAGCTCATTAAGGAAGCTTATGCGCGTTATGGCGACTCTTTGGTGGTGGCAAACAGCCTGGGGAAAGATTCAGTGGCTGTATGGGACCTGGCAAAAAGAGTTGATACAAGGATACGCGGATTTATCGTCACCACGCGGTATAAGCCGGCAGAGACAGTCGTTTTTATGAACGAGTCCGTCCGTAAATACCCGGAGTTAAAGATCTATAAAAGCGATGTCGAGATCCCGGATAAACTTTACGAAACTGCGCCTGACCGTTGCTGCGACCTTTTAAAAGTAGAGCCTGTGAAAAGGGCTGTTGAAGAAATGCATGTGAAGTGCTGGGTTACAGGCCTTCGCTGCACCGAAGGCCGCACGCGTACGGATTATCGCGAGGTGGAAGAGAGGGATAAGGGGCTCATCAAGCTCAACCCCATACTCATATGGAAAGAGCGCGAAATCTGGCAGTATTTGGCACTCTACGGTGTTCCGGTGAATCCTCTCTATGCCGAAGGATACAGGTCTTTGGGTTGCGCCCCTTGCACAAAGATCACAAGCGAAGATAATGAGCGCGCCGGCCGTTGGATAGGCACCAGCAAGTGCGGCGGCGAATGCGGTATCCACACAAGGCCTTTGAAGAATGTAGGCGCAGGAGAAGGTATCTGAAGTATTATCCCGTTGGGTTGAATATTGACGGAAAAGACGTCTTGATAATAGGCGCAGGCAGCGTTGCAGAGCGTAAGATTAGGCTGTTGTTGGCTTTTGGCGCGCGCATACGTGTCGTTGCGCCAAGCGCGACCCGTCATATTGAAAACCTGGCAAGTAAAAGGGTAATTACTCTTATCAAGAGAAAGTATAGAGCGTCGGATATGGGTAGGGCGAGGCTTGTTATAGCAGCTACGTCGGACAGGCGGGCCAATGAAATGGTTTGTTCGGATGCGAAAAAAAATAACATCCTTGTCAACGTTGCGGACAGTACGGCACTGTGCGATTTTATTTCACCTGCGGTGATCAGAAGGCGCGGCTTGGTAATTTCCGTTTCTACGGACGCAAAAAATCCAGTACTGTCTAAGGAATTCAAAGACTTTTTGAAAAGGAAGATAGATGAATTTCGTAGTGGTAGGGACTAATTATAAGTATGCGCCTCTGCCTTTAAGAGAACGGTTCTCTTTTTCAAAGAACGATTGTCTTCTCGCCTTGCAGAAGATGTTTGAGGCCGATATCGTGCGAGGCGCTGTTATTCTCTCTACCTGTCAGAGGGTTGAGGTCTACGCAGAGGCCGACTATAACTTGCAGGTCAGGGATTTCCTTTTTGATTTTAAGAAGGCAGGAGATGGCTTGAGAGATCATTTTTACATAAAGCGAGATGTTGAGGCCATCCTTCACTTGTTTGGCGTGGCTGCAGGCCTTGATTCGCAGTCAATAGGGGAAAACGAGATTTTGCGCCAGGTCAAGGAGGCGTATTTTTTGGCAAAGAGGTTTGAAGCTACTACGCCTTTTTTGAATAAGGTTTTTGAGCGCGCTTTGTTTACCGGCAAATTGGTGCGCCAAAACACCCATTTATCCGGAAGGGACCCTTCAATAGCAAGTACAGCTGTAGAATTAGCACAACGTTTATCTAAAGGACTGGCCAAAAAAAATATTTTTGTCATTGGCGCAGGCGTAGTTGCGAACAGCGTTGCAGTTCATTGCGCCTCTAGAGGGGCCAGGTGCATTATTGTAGCCGGCAGGACTTTTAATAGGGCTCAAGAGTTGGCTGTCTGTGTGGGAGGGGAGACAATTGTTTTTGATGAGTTTTACCATAGGCTTGATGAAGCGGATATCTTATTTAGCGCAACCGCGAGCCCGCATTTGATACTGCAAAAAGAAGTTTTTCAGGCCAATAGGCACTCGTCGAGGCCGATGCTATTGTTTGATCTGGCATGCCCTCGCGACATAGACCCGCGCATTGCCGGATTGGGTAATGCCCGGTTGTTTAATGTGGATGATCTAGTCATAGGATCCGACTTCAAAAATTCGGATATCCAGGAGGCTTTGAGTATTGTCGGAGAAAAAGCAGGAAGGTTCATATGGAAATTAAGATCGGTGTCAGGCCCAGTCCTCTCGCATTGAAGCAGGCTTACGAGGCCGTTGAGATATTAAAAAAAACATACACGGCAGACACCTTTGTTATAAAGATCATAGATACATTGGGAGATAAGGATAAAAAAACACCCTTTTCCGGCGTGACTGACCCTGATTTTTTCACAAGGGAAATAGATGAGGCGCTTTTGGAAGGCGCAATCGATTTTGGGGTCCACAGCGCAAAAGACGTGCCGCAAAATTTAGCGCAGGGCATAGAGGTATATTATGAGACAGAGTCAATAAGCCCTTTTGATTGCCTTGTCTCGAAAGGCAACATTGAATTAGCGGCGTTGCCAAAGGGCTGGCGTATCGGGGTAAGCAGTCAAAGGAGAAAAGATGAGATCGCGGCGTGGCGGAGTGATCTGGCTTTGGTGGATATTCGCGGCAATATAGAGGAGCGGCTTGCATTGATAGAGGATGGAAAGATCGATGCCCTTATTGTTGCGCATGCAGCTTTGATCAGACTGGGGCTTGAAGATAGGATCGCCGAGGTTTTTCCGTTAAATATTTTTAGAACGCACCCCAAGCAGGGGCGCCTGACCATAGTCAGGAGGATAAAGAATTGAAAAAAGGCAAAGTCTGTATTGTCGGTGCAGGGCCCGGAGATTGGGAATTGATAAGCGTCAAAGGGTTTAACCGCATAAAAGAGGCGGATGTCATCCTCTATGATTTTTTAGCCTCAAAAGAACTGTTAAATTTTACAAAAAAGGGCGCTCAATTGATCTGCGTCGGTAAGGCTGACGGCATTCACTTATTGGAGCAAGATGAGATCAATCTCTTGCTTTTTAAAAAGGCGAAGGAAGGAAATTTGGTCGTGCGGCTTAAAGGCGGTGATCCGTTCGTGTTTAGCCGCGGCATCGAAGAGGCCTTATATTTAAAGAGGAAAGGTGTTGATTTCGAGATAGTCCAGGGTATCACTTGCGCTTTTGGCGCGCCGGAAAGCTTTGGCATACCGCTTACGCGCAGAGGCGAGGTATCTTCAGTAGCTGTTTTAACGGGGCGAAAGAGCAATGGCAGGCCGATAGATGCGCCGGATTGCGACACATTGGTATATCTGATGGCGGTCAGCAATATCAAAAAAGTCGTTACAGCCATCCTGAAATCAGGGAGGCCAAAGGCAACGCCATGCGCTTTTATTGAGCGCGGCACAGCTAAGGAGGAGCGGTCGGTGGCTGGTAATCTGGGGAACATCATCAGCAAGGCGCGAAGTCATGCTTTGCGAGCGCCGTCTGTTTTTATAGTCGGTAACGTTGTTGAGTACGGGAAAAAGATATATGGCCATAAGTTTAAATAAAGATAACCTGGTTTATCCGTATTTTGTCGTAGACGGCAAGAACGAGAAGCAGGTGATAAGGGATTTCCCCGGTATTTTCAGGCTCTCGATCGGCAGTCTTATTAAGGATATCGAAGATGCAAAGAGGCTTGGGATAGGCAAGGTACTTTTGTTCGGAGTCCCGAAGCATAAAGATGACAGCGGAATGTCGGCTTATGATGAAAAAAATATCGTTGTTCGGGCTGCTAGAGAGATCAAAAAAGAATTCCCCGGCCTGGTTGTCATAACCGATTTATGCTTATGCGCTTATACGGCGCATGGCCACTGTGGGATTTTGACCGAGGTCCGACCTCGCCATTCGGGGCCAAGGTCGGACCTCGGTCAGTCCATTGACCGTGGACGGACTTTGGAGGCATTGGCCAGGATAGCGTTGGCTCATGCAGAAGCAGGCGCGGATTGGGTGGCGCCTTCTGCTATGGCAAAAAAGCAGGTCAGGGTCATAAGGAAAGCCTTGGATAAAGGCGGTTTCAAAAAGACTAAAATTTTAGGGTATTCTGCAAAATTTGCATCGAATTTTTACGGCCCTTTTCGGCAAGCGGCGGATTCTGCGCCGGCATTCGGAGACAGGAGCGGATATCAGCTTAATTTTGTTTCTTCCGGGCCTGCGCTTAGAGAGATAGCTGACGATATAAGCGAAGGCGCGGATATGGTCATGGTTAAGCCCGCATTGGGTTATCTGGATATTGTTAATGAAGCGCGCCGAAAATTTGATTTTCCTCTGGCTGTTTATAATGTAAGTGGTGAATACGCATTTATCAAATACGGCGCCAAAAAAAAACTGTGGGATGAGAAAAAAATGGTTTTTGAGGTATTGACGTCGATAAAGCGCGCAGGTGCGGATTGGATCATTACCTATCACGCAAAGGATGCAGCAAAATGGCTAAGTTAAATCACGGATTATTTAAGCAAGCCTGCCGCTATATGGTCGGCGGGGTCAGCAGTCCGGTACGCAGTTTTCGTTATATTGGCGGCGAGCCGCTTCTGATAAAAAGTGGAAAAGGCTCCAAGGTCTTTGATCATGACGGCCGGCGATATATAGATTACGTTCTTTCGTGGGGTTCACTTATCCTCGGTCATGCTTATCCGCAGGTTTTAAGGGACATAAAAAAAACCATGGGTCAGGGTTTGAGTTTCGGGACTACAAATGCCCGTGAAATAGAATTGGCAGCCAGGATCCAGAACGCAATACCGTTTATTGAAAAGGTCAGATTTGTAAATTCCGGCACAGAGGCTGTTATGGGAGCGGTGCGGTTGGCGCGCGGAGTAACGAAGCGCGACAAAATACTGAAATTTGAAAATGCTTATCACGGCCATGCGGATTATCTTTTGACAAAAGCAGGGTCAGGGCTTTCGACCTTCGGTTTACCAACGAGTGCCGGCGTCCCAAAAGATTTTACCAGGCATACGCTCGTAGTACCTTTAGGAGATCTGGCGGCCATTGATAAGATATTTAAAAAGTACGCCGGACAGATCGCAGCTGTTTTAGCGGAGCCCGTTGGAGGTAATTTCGGCTTGATCGCCCCAGACATAGATTTTTTAAAAAGGCTAAGGGCCATTACTAAAAGATCGGGCAGCCTTCTTATTTTTGACGAGGTGATCACCGGATTCCGTTTTCACTTCGGTTCGTTCGCCGGGATTTCAGGGGTCACCCCTGACATAATAACATTAGGTAAGATCATAGGCGGAGGGTTGCCGATCGGCGCTTATGGCGCTTCCAAAAAGATAATGGACCATCTGGCGCCGAATGGAAAAGTTTATCAGGCTTCGACATTCGCCGGCAATCCCGTTGTTATGCGCGCCGGGTTAGGGACGCTTGAAATTTTAGAGAAAAAGCAGGCGTATTATCGCAGGATCGATGTGTTGGCAGGGATATTGACAACGGGTTTGCTTAAGATAGCACAGCAAAGAGGCGTCGATATTAATATTGTCCGTTTTGGTTCGATGTTTAGTTTGAGATTTACAAATAAAGGCCGGTTCAGATCATTTTATCGCAGGATGCTGGCGCAGGGTGTGTTCTTTGCGCCTTCGGAATTTGAAGTTAATTTCCTTTCTTTTGTCCATACGCATAAGGATATAGAGCAAACGCTTAAGGCGGCATCCAAAGCATTAGGAGGATCAATATGACACCACAGACGATCGATTACGATGCATTAAAAAAGCGCGGTTTCTTAAGGCAGAAGCAAGAAGGATTCTTCGTGCTTCGTACCAGGATATCTTCCGGCATTTATAAGAAAGAGCAACTGGAGAAATTAGCCGAGATATCAGAAAAATACGGCAGGGGATTTATCCATGCCACTGTGCGTCAGGGCCTGGAAGTCCCTTTTATCAGATTCCAGGATATTGCCAGCGTGGAGAATGAGCTCGACGGTGCAGGAATAGAGCGCGGTACTTCGGGGCCGCGTTTGAGGTCTACGACTTCATGCCCGGGCAATAACTGGTGCAAGCAGGGACTTATCGATACATTTTCGCTTGGACAAAGGATAGAGAAGGACCTCGGCATCATCTGTGGCATGGACCTGCCGCACAAGTTCAAGATCACCATTTCGGGGTGCCCAAATACCTGTACTAGGCCTCAAGGCACCGAGATAGGCATCCACGGCCAGGTGGATGTTGCATCATCTGACAAGCGCGCGGGTTTCGCAGTTTATCTTGGCGGCTGCGGCGGCCGCACCCCGCGGAATGGTTTTAAATTGGACAAGATCTATTCGGAAAGCGAAGTTTTGGCAATAGTGAAAAAGGTAGTCGCTTTTTTTAAGGATAAGGCCAAACCTAAACAGAGACTGGCGCTTTTGATCGAGGAGATAGGGAGGGATAATTTTTTGAAAGAGATATCAGAATGAGAAAATGGAGGTGTGAAAAATTTTCATTGTGAGTTTGCTGTGTTTTGGGGATAATAATTAAGTTAACAGGTGGAGTTTGAATTCAGATATGAAAGGAAGGTAAGATGAGTAAAATCGACGCAAAATTAAAAATTGAGACACTTGCGCTTCACGGCGGGCAGGAGGCGGACCCTACAACAGGTTCCCGCGCAGTACCTATTTACCAGACAACGTCTTATCAGTTCAAGAGCACGGAACATGCGGCCAATCTATTTGGCCTCAAGGAATTTGGCAATATCTATACAAGGCTTATGAATCCCACGACCGACGTCTTTGAAAAGAGAATGGCGCTATTAGACGGCGGGGTTGGGGCCTTAGGCGTTGCCAGCGGGCAATCAGCCATTACACTGGCGCTTTTGAATATCGCACAAAACGGCGATGAGATCATCTCCGCAGATAACCTATACGGCGGCACGTATAATCTTTTCCATTATACGTTCCCTAAACTGGGTGTCATTGTTAAATTCGTCAAATCGAACGATTTGAATGAGTTCCAGAAAGCGATAACGCCTAAGACAAAGGCCATATATGCCGAGTCTATAGGTAATCCTAAGTTGGATGTCGCAGACCTTGAGGGCTTATCAAAGCTCGCGCATAAAAACGGCATACCGCTTGTATTGGACAATACGGTTTCGCCTTATTTGCTGCGTCCCATAGATTTTGGCGTAGATATTGTAGTTTATTCTGCTACAAAGTTCATCGGCGGGCATGGAACATCGCTGGGAGGCGTGATAGTGGATTCCGGGAAATTCGATTGGACGAATGGTAAATTCCCGCTCATTTCGGAACCGGACCCGAGTTATCACGGCATAAACTTTGTAGAGGCATTAAAGCCTATTGGTAACATAGCTTATATTATTAAGGCAAGGGTTACGCTTCTGCGAGATCTGGGGCCGGCTGTATCGCCCTTTAATTCTTTTCTTTTTCTGCAGGGCTTAGAGACTCTTCATTTAAGGATGGCCAGGCATTCAGAGAACGCGATTGCCGTTGCAAAATATCTTGTCAAACATTCGAAGGTGACTTGGGTCAATTATCCCGGCCTTGAATCAAGCCCGGATCACGCAAGGGCGAAAAAATACCTGGCCCGAGGCTGTGGCGCCATTTTGGGTTTTGGTATCAAGGGCGGCCTGGAGGCGGGGAGAAAGTTCATTGATTCCCTGGAATTGATCTCGCATTTGGCGAATGTAGGCGATGCCAAAAGTCTGGCAATTCATCCGGCAACGACTACGCACCAGCAGTTATCTGTCGCAGAACAGCTGGCTACCGGTGTTACGCCTGATTTTATCAGGCTTTCCGTGGGCATTGAGCACATTGACGATATTATAGCTGATATTGAACAAGCCTTGAAGAAAGCTTAAGGAGGTTTTATGCCTAAGATATACGACGATATAACAAAGACCATAGGCCGTACGCCGTTGGTCAGGGTGAGTAAGCTCAATTTCGGCTTGAAGGCCACTATCCTTGCCAAGCTTGAATCTTTTAATCCACTTTCGAGCGTCAAAGACAGGATAGGCCTTGCTATGATCGAGGCTGCTGAAAAGAGCGGTGAGCTGAAGAAGGATTCCGTTATCATAGAGCCTACGAGCGGAAATACGGGCATAGCCTTGGCGTTTGTGGCAGCAGCTAAGGGGTATCGGTTGATCCTAACTATGCCGGATACCATGAGTATCGAGCGCCGGCAGTTGTTGAAGATATTCGGCGCAGAGGTTGTCTTGACGGATGGTACCAAAGGTATGAAGGGTGCTGTTGAAAAGGCTGAAGAACTTGTTAAAAGCCTGCCCGGAGGTTTCATGCCGCAGCAATTCAATAATCCGGCTAATCCCGAGGTCCATCGTAAGACTACCGCAGAGGAGATATGGAATGATACCGACGGCAAGGTGGATATTTTTATCGCCGGCATCGGAACAGGCGGGACTATAACGGGCGTTGGAGAAGCTATTAAGAAGAAAAAGCCTTCTGTGAAGTTTATTGGCCTGGAACCTAAAGATTCGCCTGTTCTTTCGGGTGGGAAGCCAGGCGCGCACAAGATACAAGGTATTGGCGCCGGGTTTGTCCCGCAGATCTTAAATAAGGATATTTTAGATGAGGTTATGCAGGTCTCAAACGAAGATGCCGGAAAAATTGCCAGGCGCCTTGCGCGCGAAGAAGGTATACTCGTAGGAATTTCCAGCGGTGCGGCTATGTGGGCTGCTTTGGAAATTGCCAAGAGGAAAGAATCCGAAGGAAAGACCATTGTTGTCGTTCTGCCGGATACCGGCGAGCGGTATCTATCGACGTGGCTGTTCCAGGAGTAAAGAAGATAGTAGAAGGAAGATCGACGATGGAAGAGAAAAAGACAAAAGAAAACAGTATCGGCGTGGTTGAGACTAAATATTTTACGTTTGCCCAACCGCCGAACGAGCTTTTATTAGACGGTGGCCATAAGCTGGGGCCTATCACGTTGGCTTATGAGACTTATGGTGAACTCAACCAAGATAAGACCAACGCTATTTTGATATGCCACGCCTTATCCGGCGATGCGCATGCTGCCGGATATCACCAGGGTGACAAGGAGCCGGGATGGTGGGATTCCATGATCGGGCCTGGCAAGGCATTTGATACAACGAAGTATTTTGTTGTTTGCTCAAATTGTTTAGGCGGCTGTAAGGGCTCGACCGGCCCTTCTTCCATAAACCCTATAAATTCCAAGCCCTACGCATTGGATTTCCCTATTCTTACCATCGGCGATATGGTGGATGCGCAGAGGCATTTGATCGATCATCTTGGTATTAAAAAGCTTTTGAGCGTTGTGGGCGGCTCTATGGGCGGCATGCAGGTTTTGCAGTGGGTAGCGTCATATCCTGACCGTGTAAAGTGTGCGATCCCGATAGCAACAGCCGCCAAACACTCTCCGCAGCAAATAGCTTTTGATGAGGTTGGCCGGCAGGCTGTCATGGCTGATCCGGATTGGCACAAAGGTGATTATTATGGGCACTCACAGCCCGAGAAGGGGCTGGCAGTGGCCAGGATGATAGGCCACATTACCTACATGAGCGACCAATCCATGGAAGAGAAGTTTTCCAGAAGGCTCAAAGAAAAGAATTACAGTTTTAAATTCACGAGCGACTTTGAGGTTGAGGGGTATCTTCGTTACCGCGGAGACAATTTCGTCAAGCGTTTTGACGCCAATTCTTATCTTTATATTACCAAGGCCATGGATTATTTTGACCTCTCGGGGGATAAGTTGATCCCTATCGGTAAAAAGATCGAGACTCGCTTTCTGGTTATTGCATTCCAGTCTGATTGGTTATATCCTCTGTATCAGTCCCAGGATATCGTGCGTCAGCTTAAGATCCGCCACGCAGATGCGACTTATTGTGAGATCAAGTCGACCTATGGCCATGATGCGTTTTTATTGGAGATCGCCGAAGAGACCCATCTTATCAAGCACTTTTTGGACAAGACCTTCTTAGGCTACAACGTAAAGAGGATATGACATTTAATACTGTGCGGCTTGATTACAGGATCATCTATAAGATCATTGAACCCGGCTCAAGGGTTTTGGATTTGGGCTGTGGTTCAGGCGACCTGATCTATTTTTTGGCAAAAGAGAAGAATGCCAAGGTGCAGGGAATTGAGCTAAGTGAAGAAGCTATTTATCGCTGTGTGGAAAAGGGCTTAAGTGTTTTTCATAGCGATATCGATTCCGGCCTTATCGAATATCCCGATAAGTGTTTTGATTATGTTATCCTGAACCAGAGTATGCAGGAAGTAAAGAAAGTCGATTTCGTCATCAGCGAAGCGCTTCGCGTAGGGAAAAAAGTCATTGTTGGATTTCCTAATTTCGCGTACTGGAGCGCAAGGTTCAGGCTTTTTTTAAAAGGAAAAGCGCCAGTGACCGTTTCTCTTCCTTACCGTTGGTATAATACCCCTAACCTTCATTTCTTGAGCACGAGCGACTTTAAGGATTTTTGCCGGACAAAAAATATCAAGGTCCTGGATGCCTATTATCTGGGAAAAAAGGGCTTGATAAGATTCTGGCCTAATCTTTTTGCGCTGAATGTCGTTTTTGTCATTACACAACCAGCCGGTACAAATATATAAATTTACTCCTTGCATAATCACGCCAAAGATCTATTACTATATTTTTGGCGTATGCTTCGGAGTCAATTTTTTAAGGAACAAGCCTGAATAAGGCAAAATTGAGGAGATGCCATGCCTTACGTTAACCTGAAAGTCGTGGGTAAATTGAGCAAAGAGCAGAAGAAGCAGATCGCCAAAGAATTTTCTGATACCCTTCTGCGCGTGGCAGGCAAGCCAAAGGATGCGACGTATCTGGTTATTGACGAAGTAGACGGAGCGAATTGGGCCCAAGGGGAAAAGTTCTTTAAATGAGCCCGCCACTGTATCAATGGCGGGCGAATTTATCCTTGTTGCTTTCCTATGAATAATTGAAGGTAGGCAGCAAGGATCGACGACATATGCTTAAAGTCGATCTTACCATTAAGATAGCCGGTGAAGCAGGCCAGGGCCTGCAAACAATGGGCCAATTGTTGTCCCGCGCCTTTGCCCATCAGGGTTTTTTTGTTTTTTCCAACCAGGTGATACAATCGCGCATAAGGGGAGGCCATAACTGGTTTCAGGTGCGCGTCTGCAGCGAGCGTGTGCTGGCTCCAGCCTCAACCACAGATATCCTGGTAGCGCTGGATAAAGAAAGTTCCTGCCACTTAAAAGAACTCACCAAAAATTCCATTATTATTTTTGATTCAAGCTTGTTCAAGATGGCCGATAGCTTTGCTATCGGCCTGGATATTCCGTTGGGCAGGATAGCATCAGAAAATGGCGGCAACAGGATAATGTCCAATACTGTGGCGGTCGGCGCAATACTTGGCCTTCTAGAGTTTGACATGGATGTTTTGTCCGGCTTGATAAAAGAGAGTTTTGGCGAGAAAGATATGCAAGTTGCCGACGTAAATATCAAGATAGCCCGGGCAGGTTATGATCTTGCTTATAGAAAAGTCCCGTGTAACCGCCTGCCGCAGATAAAAGAAAAGACAGGCCAGCCAAAGATGTTTGTCGGTGGAAGTGAATCAGTGGCTTTAGGCGCATTGGCAGCGGGTTGCCAGTTTATCTCGGCCTATCCAATGAGCCCATCTACTGGCATTATGACGTATCTGGCTTCAAAGCAGGACAAGTGCCATGTTGTTGTTGAGCAGTCAGAAGATGAGATAGCTTCTATTAACATAGCTTTAGGAGCGGCATTCGCCGGTGTGCGGGCTATGACCGCTTCAGCCGGCGGCGGGTTTGCTTTGATGGTAGAGGGTTTGAGCCTGGCAGGGATGACTGAAACGCCCGTTGTCATTGTAGTAGCGCAGAGGCCTGCGCCTGCAACAGGATTGCCTACGCGCACAGCCCAAGAGGACCTGGAATTTGTTATTCATGCCGGCCACGGCGAGTTTCCGCGGCTGGTTGTAGCTCCTGCTACAATAGAGGATGCTTTTTACGAGACGGCCCGCGCCTTTAATATCGCAGAGAAATATCGAATACCGGTCCTTATCTTAAGCGACCAGTTTATCGCTGATTCTGCCGTTACGATCGATGATCTTGATTTTAATAAGGTTAATATCGAAAGATCGCTGATGAGTGAAGAGGAGCTAAAAACGGTAAAAGACTACAAGAGCTGCCTTATTACGAGATCGGGCGTTTCCCCTCGCGCTTTGCCCGGTAACCCTTATTGTTTTGTGACCGCGGATTCCGACGAGCACGATGAGACGGGGCGCATAACCGAAGACGTGGATTTCATGCGGCCCGAAATGGTGAAAAAAAGGAATAGGAAAAACCTCGGCCTTTTAAAGGAGGCCAGGCCGCCTAAATGGTACGGTCCGCGCGATGCGAAAAATGTCTTGATAGGATGGGGCTCGACCTTCGGGCCTTTGAGAGAGGCTATAGATCTGCTGAATGCGGAAAAAGAGAAGACGGCTCTGGTCCATTTTACGGATGTCTGGCCGCTGAATGAAAAGCATTTCGGATTTTTGAAGAAGGTTAAGTTTGCGGCTGTTGCGGAGAACAATTTTACGGCCCAATTTGCGCGCCTTATAACACGCACCACCGGCATTGTTATAAAAAATACCATCAACAAGTTCAACGGCCTGCCGTTTGAGGCAACCGAAATAATCAAGGCGTATAAAGGTTTAAGAAGAAAAAATGGCTGATCTAGGATCATTAGGAAAATTTGAGACAGCGTGGTGCCCGGGTTGCGGCGATTTCGGTGTTTTGGATGCTGTCAAAGACGCTTTTGTGAAGCTGGACCTGGATATGCACAAGACAGTCCTTGTTTCCGGTATAGGCCAGGCGGCGAAATTACCGCAGTATTTGAATTGCAATTTTTTTAACGGCCTGCATGGCCGGTCTATACCTGTGGCTACGGGTATCAAGATCGCCAACAAAAACCTCAATGTCATTGTGACAAGCGGCGACGGAGACATCTACGGCGAAGGCGGAAACCATTTTATCCATGCGATACGCCGTAATATCGATATCACCGTTATCGTCCACAATAATCAGGTTTACGGGCTGACTAAAGGCCAGGCATCGCCTACAAGCGATCCCGGCTTTGTGACAAAAGTGCAGACGCACGGTGTCATATCCGAGCCTTTCCACCCTTTAAGCGCAGCCATAGCTTTGGGCGCAGGTTTTGTGGCCCGTAGTTTCTCGGGCGACAAAGACCATATTTCGCAGATGATACAGGATGGTGTCAAGTATCGCGGGTTTTCGCTTATTGATTGCCTGCAGCCCTGTGTTACATTCAACAAAAAGAATAATTTTGTCTGGTACAAGCAGCGTATATATAAGTTGGGCACGGATCACGATGCCCACGATAAGCTCAAAGCATTTGAAAAGGCCCTGGAGTGGGGGGATAAGATACCTGTCGGCGTCATCTACCATGACGGGAGGCCCAGCTATGAAGATGCCTGCGGATTGATGACTGAAAAAGCCTTGATTGACCAGGATGTGTCCGGCCCTGTCCGTATTCGCCCGATTTTAAAAGAGTTTTTATAGTTTTTACTTCAAAATTCTTGCCTTATAGAGTACAATATTCCCACTATGAACGGTTTTTCGAGGCTAAAAAAACTTTATCAGCTGGGCCAAAGCCCATGGTATGACAATATTGACAGGCGGCTGATCGAGAGCGGCGAACTTAAGTCGCTTGTTGATCTTGGTATTGTCGGCGTGACTTCCAATCCTACTATTTTTGAAAAGGCGGTCAATGGGTCTATTGTATATGATGAAAAGATAAAACGCCTAAAAGTTGAAGGCAAAAACCTTCAGGAGATCTACGATGAGTTGACGGCCGACGATGTTCGCGACGCGGCCGATATGCTGACAGGTGTATATAAAGAGACTAAAGGCATAGATGGTTATGTGAGTATTGAGGTCTTGCCGGCCTACGCCCACGATGTTGAAAAGACAGTTGCTTATGCCCGCCATATATTCAGTAAGGTAGCTCGTCCTAATATAATGATAAAGGTGCCCGGGACAAAAGAGAGCCCTGCAGCGATCCGCGCTTTGGTTGGCGAAGGCATAAATATCAACGTAACATTGCTTTTTTCTGTTTCGCAATACGAGCATATAGCAGCAGCTTACATAGAAGGCTTGACAGACAGGTCGCGCCAGGGTTTGGACCTGGCCTGCGTTGCTTCGGTAGCCAGCGTTTTTATCAGCCGCATCGATACGAAGGTAGATAATATCCTGGATGTTTTTATAGATCGCGCACATGATCTGGAGACAAAACAAAGAATAGGTTCATTAAAAGGCAAGGTGGCAGTGGCTAATACTAAGTTTATTTATCAGTGTTTCAAAGAGTTGTTTGCCGACAGGAATTTTGGCGACCTTAAAGCGCGTGGTGCGCGCGTCCAGCGGCCGCTTTGGGCGTCGACCAGTACAAAAAATCAAGCTTATAGCGACTGCATTTATGTGGATGATCTCATAGGCCCGCAGACAATAAATACCATGCCGCATGCAACGGTCGATGCTTTTGTAGATCATGGGCATCTTGCTTTGACTTTGGAAAGCGATATGGATGGAGCCAGGGCTGATATTTTACAACTGCAGGATCTTGGCCTTAAATTGGAGACGATTTGCGAAGAGGCCCAGAGTGAGGGCCTTATCGCTTTTGAGCGTTCTTTTGAGGCGATGATGGACTCTTTGAAAGCGAAGATCGCGTAATTTTTTGGAGAGGTGGTCAATTCGTTAGCAAAAGAAAACTTAGCGAATTGATATCGAGCGAAGCGAGATACCTGAATGGTAGATAGGGCTATTTATAGTAAGCCTTGGTTTGTTTATATCGCTGAATGTCGTGATAGCACGCTGTATGTAGGCGTAGCCATTGATCCCGACAAGAGAATAGAAGTCCATAATAAAACAAAGAGCTGTCGTTATACCCGCTTTCGAAAGCCTTTGCAGTTGTGTTATAGAGAGATGTGTGATTCCTACAATTCTGCACGGAAGAGAGAGTCGCAGATAAAAAGATTCGGCCGTGCAAAAAAGTTAGCTTTGATTTTGAGTTATAGCTGTCCAAATTAGCCAAAAGATAGCAAAAGTTGGTGTTGGTTAACGGATTTATCGCTTTTTTCATGGAATGGCGCATTAAGCCAATTCCAAAGATTACATTTGGAAAAAAGGTTCGTAGGTAATATAGCGCACAGCGTATAAAGCGACCAAGAGAATTTTGATCTGAATTTTAAATAGCTCAAGAGCAGATAAGCGATGAGCGCGGTCCATAATTGGGACAGCAGGGCGTTTCTGGATG